>NZ_CP099760.1:6160000-6310573 GCF_040760005.1 Pseudomonas sp. stari2 | reverse complement strand
ACGAAAATTCGGGAGTCGTTGACGAAATGGGCCGGCATTTTAACAGGCTCAGCGATTTGTGCTGCTCTCTCCGACTTGTGACGCAGCACGCGATTCAAATTTGCCGGTTTTGTTACTTTCACGCAGGATGCGCGGTGATTTTGCGGCTAATGTTCTCATTCGTGACACAAAATAACGTTTTGATAACCGTTGTCGTTTGGTCATTGGTAGCCGCGACGGCATAATGCCCGCCGCCCACATCATTGCAGAGTCTAGGGAGTCAGCTTGACTACGCCTGTCGAACCCTTGCGTTTGCTGCTACTGGCTGAAGAGCCTGCGTGGACAGCGTTATTGCGCGAGTGTCTGGCTCCGTTGGGGAGTGCGGCGGTGCTGATCAGCGCGCCGAACTGGGAGTCGGTCAGCAGTCTGTTCGAAGACAACCGCCATGCGGTGTTGTTGACCGTTCCTGCTTTGCAGCCGGCGCCCGGCCGATGCAACCTGCCGACGGTGTTGCTGCTGGAGCACGAACCGGCGACTGCGCCCGATGGTGTCAGTGACTGGCTGGTGTTCGATGCCCTCGATGCCGGCATGCTTCGCCGTTGCCTGCGCCATGTGCGCGAACGCGGCGTGCTGGAAAACACCCTGCAACGCCTGGCTGAACAGGACCCCTTGACCGGCATCGCCAACCGTCAGGGTTTCCAGACTCTGCTCACGGCTCGGCTGGCGGAAAACGACGGTCGCGGCCTGGCGCTCGGGCACCTCGATCTCGACAACTTCCGACATGCCAACGACGCTCTCGGCCATCAGGCGGGCGACCGCTTGATCCTGCAAGTCGTCGCCCGGCTGAAGAGCCAACTGGAGGCCGGTGATCAACTGGCACGTCTGGGGAGCGATGAATTTGCCCTGTTGATCGACACCCGTCGCGCCCCGCAACGCGCCGAATGGATGGCCGAGCGCATCACCGAAGCCCTGGCCGAACCTTACTGGATCGACGGTGAAAGCCTGTTGATCGGCTCCAGCCTGGGCATCGCCCATGCCCGCGCTCAGGGCGGTGCCGATCCGCTGATGTGGCACGCGCATATCGCCATGCAGCAGGCCAAGAGCACTCAAGGCTGCACTTTTCACATCTTCAACGAGCGGATCAACCGCAACGCGCGGAGCATCGCCGACCTCGAAAGTGAACTGCGTCGGGCGTTGCGTCGCGATGAACTGGAGCTGCATTACCAGCCGCGCCTGAATATGCAGGACGGCCAGATTGTCGGCCTCGAAGCCCTGGTGCGCTGGCGCCACAGTGAACGCGGCTTGTTGCCGCCGAGCGAATTCGTGCCGCTGGCCGAGCAGAGCGGTCTGATCGTGCCGCTGGGTTACTGGGTGATTTCCCGGGCCCTGCGTGACATGCAGGCGTTGCGCGAACGCGGATTGCCGGCGCTGCACATGGCGATCAACCTGTCGTTCCGCCAGTTTCAGGACAGCCAATTGCTGCCGACGCTCAGCCGTCTGATCGCCGAGCGTGGTGTCGAGGCGCAATGGCTGGAATTCGAACTCACCGAAACTGCCGTGATGCGCCGCAGCGATCTGGTCAAGCAGACCATGGACGCCCTCGGTCGCCTCGGCGTGCGTTTTTCGCTGGATGACTTCGGCACCGGGTTCTCGTCGTTCGTGCACCTCAACAGCCTGCCGATCACCTTGCTGAAGATCGACAAGAGCTTTGTCGGCGGCATGGAACAGCGCGAAGAGAACCGCAAACTGGTGCACGCGATGATCAACCTCGCGCACAACCTGCACCTGGAAGTGGTGGCCGAAGGGGTGGAAACCCGGGAGCAGCTGGATCTGTTGCGCGGATTCGGCTGCGATCAGGTGCAGGGTTACCTGATCAGCAAACCGTTGCCGTTGGCGGAGTTGATTGACTATCTGATTGCTGACGCCAGCCAGCCTCCGCTGGGCATTGTGGTCTGACCAACAAGCTTACGGGAGCAGGGTTGCTCCCGTAGCCCGTCATTCCGGCTGAGCAATCTTGAATCCTTGAGATTGCGGCTCCAGTCGAATCATCCGCTTCATCTTCCATTCGAACGCCAGTGTCAGGCTGATTGCCGCGCAGGCCAGGCCCAGCGCCAAACCCCACCAGACGCCGGTCGGCCCCCAGTGCAGATGGAACGCCATCAACCACGCTGCCGGCGCGCCGATCAGCCAGTAGCAACCGAGCCCGACGAGGAAGGTGGTCTTGGCATCCTTGAGTCCGCGGATGCAGCCCATGGCAATGGTCTGCGTGCCGTCGAACAGCTCGAACCACGCCGCCACCGCCAGCAGGCTCACCGCCAGCCGAATCACCTCGGCAAACGCCGGATCGTTATGGTCGAGGAACAAACCGACCAACTGGTTCGGCAACAGCCAGAACACCATCGCAAACCCCAGCATCACCACTGCTCCAAAGACGATGCCGACCCGCCCGGACATCCGCGCATCGTTCAATTGCCCGGCGCCGTAATGCTGGCCGACGCGCATGGTGATCGCATACGACATTCCCGCCGGCACCATGAATGCCACCGAGACGATTTGCAGGGCAATCTGGTGCGCCGCCAATTGGGTGCTGCCCATGGTGCCCATGCACAGCGCCGCGAAGGCGAACAGCCCGACCTCTACCGCGTAGGTGCCACCAATCGGCAGACCCAGGCGCCAGAGTTCTTTGAGGTACTGCCGGTTAGGCCGCGACAGGCCTTCACGCAGCGGGTAGGCGTTATAGGCCGGATGCCGGCGGATGTGCCAGGCCAGCGCCAGTGCCATGCAGTTGGCAACAATCGCCGTGACCAGGCCGATACCGGTCAGGCCCAGTTTCGGCAGGCCGAACATGCCGGTGATCAGCGCGTAATTGAGCAGGAAGTTGGCCACCGTGCCGGCGAGACTGATGACCATCACCGGTGTTGCCCGGCCGATGGCGCTGGTGAAGCCGCGCAGGGCCATGAAGCTCAGGTAGCCGGGCAGGGCAAACGGCAGGGCGATCAGAAATTGTCCGGCAGCGTTGACGTTGGTCTCGGTCTGGCCGAACAGCAACAGCACCGGTTTCAGATTCCACAACAGCAACCCGGCACCGAGTGCCATCAGCCACGCCAGCCATAGCCCGGCCTGAGTCAGGCGGGCGGCGCCGATGATGTCGCCGGCACCCTGACGGATCGCCACCAGAGTGCCAACCGCCGCGATCACGCCGATGCAGAAAATCGACACGAACGAATAACTGGCCGCGCCCAGACCGCCGCCGGCCAGTGCTTCGGGGCTGAGGCGGGCCATCATCAGGGTGTCGGTCAGCACCATCAGCATGTGTGCCAACTGCGAGGCGATCAACGGCCCCGCCAGCCGCAGGATGGCCCAGAGTTCGGTACGCACAGGACGCTGCATGGCGTTCACATCCTTATAAAAGAGGGAGCAAGAGACCGTCGATTCTCAGGGTTTGGCGCAGGTTGCACAAAGGGATAAAAAGGATGGGTGGCATGATTAAAACTCATCCTGCGATGATTCTGTTAAGTTGGCGCAATCCCGCCATTGGAGCGTTGTGCATGTCCCGTCGTCTTCCACCCTTGTATGCCCTGCGCGCATTCGAAGCGGCGGCGCGGCACAGTTCGTTCACTCGGGCCGCAGAAGAGTTGTCGATCACGCAAAGTGCGGTGAGCCGGCACATCCGTACGCTCGAAGAGCATTTCGCCTGCCGCTTGTTCCATCGCAGCGGTCGCAATCTGCAACTGACCGAGTCGGCGCGCCTGCTGCTGCCGGGCATCCGCGAGGGATTCGCCGCCCTGGAGCGAGCCTGCAATACCTTGCGCGCCGAGGATGACATCCTGCGCATGAAAGCTCCGTCGACCCTGACCATGCGCTGGTTGCTGGCGCGGCTCAGTCGCTTCCGCCATCTGCAGCCGGGCAACGAGGTACAACTGACCAGCGCCTGGATGGACGTGGATTCGGTGGACTTCAACAACGAGCCCTTCGATTGCGCGGTGTTGCTCAGTGACGGGCATTTTCCGCCGGACTGGGAAGCCAGCCTGCTGTTTCCAGAGGAACTGATTCCGGTCGGCGCGCCGAATCTGCTCAACGACCAGTCCTGGGACGTTGCACGGCTGGCCAGCGCCGAATTGCTGCACCCGACGCCGGATCGCCGGGACTGGCGCAGTTGGCTGGAACACATGGGGTTGTCGGATCAGGTGTCACTCAAGGGCGGGCAGGTGTTCGATACCCTGGAACTCGGGATGATTGCGGCGGCCCGGGGCTACGGTGTGTCCATGGGGGATTTGCTGATGGTGGCCGAGGATGTCGCGCAAGGACGCCTGAGTCTGCCGTGGCCGACGGCGGTCGCCAGCGGACTGAATTATTACCTGGTGTGGCCAAAAACCCGTCCGGGAGGTGAACGTTTGCGCCGCCTGAGCGACTTCCTGCAAGGGGAAGTCCGCGCCATGACGCTGCCGGCGGTCACACGCTTGAGCTGAAACGTTCGAGCCTGCACAATGCCGGCCTTTCGCCATAACCCTGCTATTCGCTCAAGTATTCGGTTTTACCGCCGAATACGTGCATGTGGAACCGTCGTGCCGGTATCCACGATTCACCCCCACTATTAGAAAAATTTCCGAGTCAGGATCAAGGAGGATCCCGTGGCTCGGCCAGGAGCTGTCCATGTCTCAACCTCGCGCCCGGATCGCCTCGCAGCTGGGCCTCGCGCTCGCCGTGATACTGGCGATTGTCATCAGCGGCAGTACGGTGTTCGCCCTGCGTTCGCTTGACACCGCCAACCTCGCCACTCGTGAAGAACACCTGGCTAGCGAGGCACGCCTGCTCGCCGACCAGTTGAGCACTTTCCACGGCACGCTGCGTGAAAGCACCCAGCGCCTGAGCGGATTGTTCGAGAAGCGCTTCAGCGCCGGCCTGAGCATTCATCCGGGCGAGCCGGTCAACGTCGCTGGCACCCAGACCCCGGGCCTGCATCTGGGCAGCGAAGTGCTGAACAACAACTTCAAGGAAGTCGACGAGTTCAAGCAGATGACGGCGGGTGTCGCCACGCTGTTCGTGCGCAGCGGCGAAGACTTCGTGCGGGTCAGCACCTCGCTGACCAAGCAGGATGGCAGTCGCGCCATCGGCACCTTGCTCGATCACGCTCACCCGGCCTACGCGAAGTTGATGGCGGGGCAGGGTTATGTTGGCCGCGCCTTGCTGTTCGATCGCTCCTACATGACTCAATACACCCCGGTGCGTGACAGCAGCGGCAAGGTGATTGCTGTGTTGTTCGTCGGCTTCGATTACACCGACGCGCAGAACGCCCAGTTCGACAACCTCAAGCGCTTCCGCATCGGCCAGACCGGCTCGCTGGCGCTGCTGGACGAAAAGAACCAATGGCTGGTGGCGCCGGCTGGCGTGCAGGCGCTGGATCAAGCGGTTCCTGTGATCAATGATCTGGCGAAAGCGCCGGGTAAAGGCCGGTTCTGGAGCGATAAGTCCGAAGACTTCTACAGCATTGCCGTGCCGTTCGAAGGCGGTCCGTGGTCGGTGGTGGCGAGCATGCCGAAGGCCGAGATTCGCGCGGTGACCTGGAGCGTGGGTACCCAACTGGCCATCGGCAGTCTGCTGGCAATGTTGCTGGCGGTCGGCTCCGTGGTCTGGTTGCTGCGCAGCAAACTGGCGCCTTTGGGTGATCTGGTTCGTCAGGCCGAAGCCTTGGGTGCCGGTGATCTGAGCGTGCGTCTGAGCGTGTCGAGCAATGACGAAATCGGCCAGTTGGCCCGCGCCTTCAACCAGATGAGCCAAGCGCTGTCGACCATGGTCGAGCACATCCGCCGCGCCTCGGAAGAGGTCAACCGTCGGGCTCAAGCGCTGTCCGGCCTGTCTGGCGGCGCCTATGAAGGCATGGAGCAGCAGTCTGGCGAAATCACCAGCATGGCGGGTGCGGTTGAAGAATTCTCCGCCACGTCGCTGAACATTGCCGACAACATGGGCAACACCCAGCGTCTGGCCCAGGAAAACGCTCAGCAGACCCAGATCGGTCGCACGTCGATGGAAGAAGCGTCGTCCTCGCTGGAGCAGATTGCCGGCGCACTGAACACCACGGCGACCGTGATCAACACGCTGGGTCAGCGCTCCCAGGAAATCGGCGGCATCGTCAGCGTGATCACCTCGATTGCCGAACAAACCAACCTGCTGGCACTCAACGCCGCCATCGAAGCGGCCCGTGCCGGTGAACAGGGTCGCGGTTTTGCCGTGGTGGCTGACGAAGTGCGCAATCTGGCGTCGCGCACTCGTCAGGCGACCGATGAAATCTCCGGCATGATCCATAGCATCCAGCAGGAAACCGGCAACGCCATCAGCACCATGGAACAAGGCAACGTGCTGATGCAGGAAGGCCTGTCGCGTAACGCCAACGTCGCATCGGCGCTGGCGCGGATCGATGAGCAGAGCCGTTCGGCGGGTCAGCAGTTTGCCGCGATCACTACCGCGACTCAGGAGCAGAGCAGTACCGCGACGTTGTTGAGCAGCAACCTGCAGAGCATCGCGATGGCCAACAGCGAGCAGCGCGAGGTGGTGTCGAACCTGGCGATTACCGCGAAGGAACTGGAAAGCCTGGCGGCCGACCTGCGCCAAGAGGTCGACCGCTTCCGTTGAGGTGGAGTACCTGTTTACTGGTACGCGGAGAGGTCTTCGCTGGAGTCGACCTCTCCCCACTCTCCCGTGTAGGCAACAGCCTCGATGGGAACCCGGCCTGCATCGATGACGCGCTGCAGAGTGTTGGTCATGTGCATCTTGTCGCGTTGTTCCGCGGTCAGTTCGGCTCTTAGCCGAACGGCCTCTGCCCAGCCCTCGGGGGTGAAGCGCAGCAGCCCCATGTATTGGCCCTGAACTTCGTCCACCGATTGCGGCTTGTTGCCGATTTCCGCCAGCGTACCGGCGTCGGTCAGGCGGAAGGTTTCGGCATCCAGCAGCGGATCGCCGAAACGTTGCGTCCACAGTTCCAGCCAGTTGGGGTCATAGGTCACCGCCAGTGACGCCGTGTTGGTCATCAACGACTGAACCGCAGCCGGGCTGTAGAAAATATCGGAATAACTCACGATGCACGGCTGCCCCAGCAGCCACGATTCGGCGCAGGCCAGTGACGAGACCATGTTGGTGTCCGCCCAGCGCTGGTTGTGAAACTCGATCAGGCCACGTTCGGCCAGCAACTCACGTTTATAGCCGGTGACCACGGCGATTTCACTGATACCGGCCGCGCGCAGGGACTCCAGCTGCCATTCGAGCAGCGGTTTGCCCCGCAATTCGACCAGGCACTTGGGGCGCTCATCCGTGAGGCTTTTCATGCGGCTGCCACGTCCGGCAGCCAGAATAATGGCTTTCACAACACGTCTATCCCGTGGGTTATTGAGAGGAGTGGGGTTCGCCGAACAACTGCTGGATTCGCGTCAGGTCGTGGGAGGCAAAATCCGCTTCACGTTCCGGGTGCCACATCCAGCCTTCCCACGGCAGTTGAAGGTGGCGGATGGCTTCGATTTCCCCGTCTTCGCTGCGGGCCATGACTTCAAACCCCTGCGGGCAGCCAGCAAGGGCGAGGCCGTGATAGCTGTTCACTTCGGCAACGATCCGGCCGGACAACCGATGCCGGGTTCGCACATGACCGGTGACCGGTTTCAGCTCGCCACCGGACCAGTGCGCCAGCATCTGCATGCCGCGACAAATGCCCAGCACTGGCAACTGACGCGCGTTTGCGTGATCCAGTAACTCGCTTTCGGTGCGGTCGCGGGCCGGGCACTGACCGATGTCATTGCCCCCCGACAGCACGATGGCGTGGGGCGCGACGGCCGCCAGCCAGTGATCGAGCGGCAAGCCGTTGGGCACTGGCACCGGGACGAAACCGGCTGCCAGAAGGAAACCGATCAGTCGCTGATCCAGCGCATCACGGGCTTCTCCGCGTTCCGGGTGACTGTCCACTCGCTGACTGACGGCGACAACCTTCATGCCATCATCTCCACCCGGCGGCCCGGGCAATCCAGGTGCAGGAAATCCGCCGTCGACCAGCGCCGGTAAAGCACTTCACCCGCACCAATGACGGCCGGTAAGCCCAGTTCGCCGGCACGGATCGCCATGTGCGAATTGGCGCCGCCCCACGCTGTGATCAATCCGGCAATCGGGTAGGCGAACAACCAGTCGAACCCCGGATCCGCGTTGGGAATACAGACGATCGCCCCGGCGAGTTTGTCCCGGTCGTCGCACAGCACAACCGGCGCGGTCACGCGCTTCTGGGTGATGAAATTGGGCGCCGTTTCCGGCCACTCGAAACACCAGACATCTTCCGGTCGGGTGATTACCGGTGGCAGGGAGACCTTGAGCGTCTCGGCATAGCGCGCCTTGCCCTGTTCGATGCTGCGCAGCAGTACCTCTTTCGGATCCGCTGCCGCCACGTGCAGTTCGGTGAAGGCGCGGATATCGCAATAGGCCAGGTCTTCGCGACCGATGCCGTGCTCGGCACCGACTTGCGCAATCAATGCCAGCGCGTCGGAGAGATTACGGGTGAAGTGGAACTTGGCCAGTTCCCGCAGTTCGATACCGTTCTGCAGAAAGTCCAGCAAACCGACCGGATCGGGCTGCAAGCCATGGGCCTCGAGCAGTTTCACGATCTCGCGCATCTGCGGCAGCGTCAGCGAAAACGGTTGAAGGGGTTCCGGGGCGGTCGGGCGTTGAGTCCAGTCGAAATAGAGCTCCGGCGCTTCATCGTAGCGCGGTGAAAGGATGTCGTAGGTGCCCGGTCTCAGATGCCCGTAACGCGCCAGGAAAGTCGTCTTGTCGAGCGTCGCCCGATCGCGTGCCAATTGCCCGCTGACGGTGGAAACACCGGCCATGAACGCATCGTAGTCTGCCTGCGAAAACACACCTACGGCCACCAGCGACCTGAGCATCTGCACGGCGACGAAGCCGGCGCGGGCCAGACCGGCGAAGGGCAGGGTGCCGTAGCGTTTCGCATCTTCCAGCAACCAGTAAATGCGCTCCAGCGGATCGGCATCGGAAGCCAGCAATTCATCGCGGCGGGCATTGAGCACATCGAGTTTGTTGGCATCGCTGCGCCACAGACCGTCCTTGGGGTGGACGATACGGTTGGTCAGCTTGCGCAGGCTGGTGCTGATCGCGTCCAGCTCGTGGGGCTGAAAGCCTGCATCGGCGAGGCGTTCCAGTTGTTGCGACAGATCCAGGGTGTAGCAGGAGAACACGATTTCGAACTCCACCTTGTCGTGGAGTGTCGGCTCGGCCAGCAACCGATCGATGTAGTAGTCGACCAGCCGCCCGGCCAGATCTTCATCAAGATCTGCCGGAATGAAGGAGTTGAACGACAAACGCACATCGATATAAGGCAGGCCGAAAAAGTGCGGCATCAGCGGAAAGCTGCGCAAGTTGCGGTAGCCGTAGTTGTGACGTTGGTACGCCCAGATGGAGTCGGTCACCAGGTCCCGGTACAGCGAGAGTGCCAACGGCTTGGGCCGGATACCGATGATCTCGGCCGGGTTCCAGTCAGGCATCACGCCATAGACCGTGCGCTGGCCGATCAGGAAAGGATGCGGTCGCATGCCGCGCGCCACTTTGCGCTGAATGCTTTCCAGGCGGGCGGCCTGCTCCGCCTCGGATTCCGGACGGGAAGGCAGAATCAGCGGCCGGGCCTGTAACAGCCAGAGCGCTTCGCCGTCGTTTTCACCAGTGATTGCAAACTCGCAGTCGAGCGGCACGCCGCCGAATAGCGGCAGCAGCTCTTCGAGCAAGCCAATCACGGGCGCGAGGGACGCAGGTGCTGCAAGTTTGCTGTGGGCGGCCTGCTGCCAGAGCCGACCGCCCATGCCACCGGTCACCGAGGCGGTGTCGCTGCCTTCCGACCAGTTCACCACGCGATAGGGGGTGCAGGTGTTGGGGTCGTGGGAAAACGCGACGCCGGAGCGCAGCACATTCCGCAGCATGGGCTGGATCAGGATCTCGTCCGACGGATACACCTCGCCGTAACTGGCGATCACCTGTTCAACCGCCGAGGCCAGCCCTGCGTCATCGACATCCGGGATCGACAGGAAGGCGCCCGCGAAGGACGCCTGGGCGCTGTCTTCGCGTCCGCAGCTTGAACGCACGATCCAGGGAGCGGCAGGCAGCCGTCCCTGGACAGCCAGGACACAGGCTTGCCGATCCCGTTGCCAGTCCGCCACGGTGAATGCCAGCAGCGGCGCAATGCGGGCCGACGCGAGTCGTCCTTGCAGGCTGGACAGCGTGCCGGCCTTGGTAGAGAAATGCAGGGCCATCAGGCGTTATCTCAGCTGGGCGACCCAAATGTTCGTCGAGTACGGAATCTGGATCGAAGGCGTCTTCAGGCCTTTCAGGTAGTCGTCGATGGCGCTGATCACTTCGTGGAAGTTCGCACCGGCCTGACGCTCCAGCGTGGCGTGGGAGCGCCAGGCTTCCAGGCATTCTTCGATGCTCTGCTCGTGAATGACTCGGGCGTCCAGGTGTACGACCGGGCCGAACAGTTCACTGGCGTCGATCACGGCCGTCTGGTCTTCGCGACGGGTGCCGTAGCCATAACCCGGTACGCGCTCCTTGATGATGGCTTCGATCCGGGCCTGGATCGGGTCTTCAAGATTGCGGTGGTTCCACATGCAGGCGAACCAGCCACGAGGCTTGAGAATGCGCGCGGTTTCTTTCAGGGCCTGTTGGCGGTCGCAGACGTTGAATGAGCTGCCGAAGGTGACCATGTCGAACGCCTGGGTCGCCTGGCCGGTCACTTCGCCTGTGCCTTCGTGCCATTTGACATTGGCCAGCTCGGCGGTGCGCTTGATGCCGTTGGCGCGCATCGCATCGTTGGGTTCCACGGCGGTAACGTGCAGGCCACGAGCGGCCAGCATCAGCGTCAGGTGAGCAACACCGGCGCCGACGTCGCAGAACTTGTCGCCCTGTTCGGCACCTGCGATCGAGAGCATCGCGTCGATGGCGGCATCGGCGTAGTCAGGACGCTTCAGATAGGCGTCGGCCAGGGTGGTGTAATCCCATTCGGTTTTCATACCAGATTCCTTGTATAAATTTTATTGAGTAAATCGTCTGCCAGGCTTTGCCCGGAGCGCAGGGGGTCGAATTCAACCAGCCAGTCCGCCGCTTGCGGTTCATCAACGGGCAGGTCAAGTCCGGCAACGTTGTTCAGTTCACCGGCATGAAACCGACGGTAGATGCCCTTGGGATCCCGGCGGCTGAGCTCCTCTACCGGCACTTTCAGGTAAACCTCGAAATAACCGGGCAGATGGGCGCGGTTCCACGCATGAACTTCACGAAACAGCGAGATCGTTGCGATCACCACGGTGTGGCCTTGCGCCGCGATCATTCTGCAGAGATGGGCGTATTGCATGGCCAGCGCGAGTCGACCTTCACGGCCATGGTTCTGCGAGTTGGCAGCAGTGGCGCCGAATACCTCGCGCAACTCATCGCCATCGAGCATCACAACCGATTGGCCATTGCTGCGCAGACGGGCAACGAGCTCACCGGCCAGCGTTGATTTGCCGGCGCCCGAAAGGCCCGTAATCCATATCACCTGCGCGCGAGGGTCACATTTCATAGCGTTCTGACCAGTGTTCCGTGTGGGTATCTGGCGTTAAACCTTGCAGCAGGTTCAACGCGGTTTATCTGTGTTCAGTCACGCTCTTTGATATTGCCAAAGGAGTCGATAGTTGACTGGCAGAACATCGAGTCATGCTTGTTCTCGATCAAGTCATGAAACACATCCCGCGGTAACGGCAAGTTGTGGTACTGCGTTTCGTAGAACTTCTTGTATATAAAATAATTGTCGTCGGGGGACATCAGACTGAAACCCAGTGCCAGCTCTTTTAGTTCGTCAGCGTTTTTTGCGATGGGCAGCAGGTTATTCATCTGTTGCAGCCAGGCGTCGACAATCGGATTGCATTCATCGGAGGTCGGAACGTAATAGATTGGCAGCTTGCATGAGTTGAGCATGAACGACACACCACCGGTCGAGGCGTCGGTAATGATGGTGTCGCACTGCTGGTAGAAAACCGTGCTGCTGGTGCCTGGCTTATCTATGGTGATCCAGTCATACACAGAGAGCTGTTTGCACAGGTCCTTCAGGGTTGGATGCTCGAGGTCAGCCATGTACGGACGCAGGATGAACCGGGCATGTGCAATCTGTGACCTGACGGCATTGATCACGGTTTGCAGGTTTTCGTACAGCGACGCGCCACTTGGGCAAATACCCAATTGTGTCGGCAGCAGCCCGACAACGTAGTCCCCCGATGTCCTGTTCGACACGGGAGCGGACTCGAAGAACCGGGGAACCTTGATTGGCAATGTCGCGACCGGACTTGTCTTGCGCATGTCGGTGCGCAATGCAATGCCATCGACGATCAGGGATTTCAGGGCTTTTCTGTCGGGTCTGTAGCGTTGCAGGCCGGTTTTGATCAGGTCAAATCCTGATCGGGACGAAGCAATGACCACGTCCCAATAGGACGTCAGTTCGGCGTAGTAATACTTGTCCCTGGTCGGCATTCCGATATTGCCGTGGGTCAGGAAGATGCCAAAGTTCGAATCGTCGAGCACGCGGCCAACCCAGGCATCGTTTGAAATGACGATTTGTGATTCCAGGTTCGAGATCACCTCTACGCCTACCTGCTGAACCGGGTAGTCGAGGATCTCTTCTGCCTCTTGTCTGCTCAGCCCCGTCTTGTCTGTTTGCAGGACGATGCAGTTGTAAGTGTTGCGCAGGGCATCAAGTGCAGGGATCAGGTATTCGAGGTATGTTTTGCCGCCACGGGTGACATTGCTGATCAGATAGACGTTTTTCATTTTTGACTTGTGCTTATAAAATTTGCCGTGGCAAAACAAGTTGGGTCGGCTGGCGCGCGTTGACAATCAACTGATTGATATTGTCTTGGCGAATTAGCCATTGAAAACCTGTCATCGGCAGTTGTTTGGGAACATGCCGTTTTATGACGATTTTAATTGATCAAATATATTGCGCCCGGTGGGCTGAAGAGATCTTTTCCATGATGTGCCGCCTCCATTTTATATTGCTTTAAAATTTGAGCTTTTAACTAAAAGCTCTGGTGCCTGATGAAGAGCGCCGTCGTTATATCACATCTTGGCTAATGGCTATCAGCGCGTGCGGACTTTATTTTCAGTCGGCAAAGATCGCCAGCAAGCACCTGTCCATCCTGTCATTGCGTCGACGGGCGATACTGAAGCGCTTCGGCCAGATGTTCGCGAGAGATGGCATCAACCTTCTCTATATCGGCCAGTGTCCGCGCAACCTTGAGCAGTCGATGTGCCGAACGCAGCGAGAGGGTCAGCCGCTCACACGCTGACTCCAGCCAGTGCTCGTCGGTTGTGGATAACTTGCAGTGTCTGCGCAACCCCGGCAGATCCAGAAACGCATTGGCGCAGCCTTGACGCTTTTGCTGTCGCTCCCGGGCTTCGGCGACCTGAATCGCTGCACTGGCGCTGTCCTCGCCGGGCTTCATTGTCGGGTTCAATGCAGTGGCTTCCCGTGCAACGGTCAGGTGCAGATCGATCCGGTCCAGCAACGGCCCCGACAGCTTGTTGCGATAACGCTGCACCATGTCCGGGGTGCATGAGCAGCGCCCCGTTGGCTCGCCCAGATATCCGCAGGGGCACGGGTTCATTGCCGCAACCAGTTGAAAGCGTGCAGGGAAGCGCACGCGGTCTTTCGCGCGCGCGATGACGATATGCCCGGACTCCAGAGGTTCGCGCAGTACCTCCAGCACCTTGCGATCAAACTCCGGCAGTTCGTCGAGAAACAGCACGCCGTGGTGGGCGAGGGTGATTTCGCCGGGCTGAGGTTTTGAACTGCCACCGACCAGTGCCGGCCCGGAGGCCGAATGGTGAGGTTGGCGAAAGGGCCGTTGCGGCCAGTGGGTGAGCGGGGCGCCACTGGCGACCGATTGAATCGCAGCCACTTCCAGCGCTTCACACTCGGCCAGAGGCGGAAGCAACCCCGGCAATCGACTGGCCAGCAACGTCTTGCCCGTTCCCGGTGGCCCGCTGAGCAGCAGATTATGCGCGCCCGCCGCCGCTATCAGCAGCGCGCGCTTGGCTGCCAGTTGACCCTGAACTTCATTCAAGTCGGGATAAGGTCTGGCTGCATGGATCAACCCGTCCGAAACATAAGGTTCGACCGGTGTATGCCCATTGAAATGCGCCACTGCCTCCAGCAGATGATCCACCGCGATCACCTTCAGCCCTGATGCCAGGCATGCCTCTTCGGCATTTGCCCGAGGCACCATCAACGTCCGCCCCGCCTTGCGTGCCGCCAGTGCCGCCGGCAACACCCCGCGCACCGCCCGCACTGCGCCGGACAACGCCAGCTCACCGAGGCACTCCACGTCATCCAGCGTCAACGTCGGCACCTGCACACTCGCCGACAGGATCCCCAACGCAATCGCCAGATCAAACCGCCCGCCGTCCTTGGGCAGATCCGCCGGGGCCAGATTCAACGTGATCCGCCGCGCCGGAAACTGCAGCCCGGAATTGATGATCGCGCTGCGCACCCGGTCCTTGCTCTCCTTCACCGCCGCTTCGGGCAGGCCGACCATGGTCAGCGAGGGCAAGCCGTTGGCGAGGTGGACTTCGACGGTGACGGCGGGAGCATCCACGCCAATCTGGGCGCGGCTGTGGACGATGGCGAGGGACATGGTCGTTCCTTGAGTTGAATCGGGGGCCGCTTCCTGCGGTTTTTTAAGGGTAGTCGGGGAGGAGGGAGTTGAAGGGACAGTTGCCTGGGCAAAGCTTCACTGGATGTTGCTGGAATCGAAAGGACTAATCTTCAAGCGAAAAAAAACCGCCTACTAGACGGTCTTTTAATGCGGGATTCAGGTTCCGCCACCGGCGAGCCAGCCATCAGGCTCCAATTCTTTGCCATAGGCCGCGGCGACTTTCAAAAAGTGCCGCTGACTGGCAGAAACCGTATCGGTCAAACTGGGCGTTTCTGCACGAAGCCTGGATGCGAGTAACGGCTGTTTTTTCTGTTTCTTCTGTTTCATAGACACCTCTCGTGTCTGGATGAATGAGTCGATCTTATTGGTCGTCCAGTGGAAAGACAAGGCGGTCGGCTGTGTCGAAATGAAACCCAAGTTTTTGGTAGTAGGGGATGGCGCCAGAGTCAGGTTCCTGGACCTCGATTTCAGTGCATCCCAGTCTCCGTGCATAGAATTCAGTTGTCAGTAGCGCCATGGGTGCGATCCAGCCTCGCAAGGTGTGGGTTCTGCCAGTTCGTCCCTGCAAAAGGATGATTTTTATGCAGATCGTGCTTTTGCGCGGAGTTGCGTAACACAAGCCGCACAGCTCTCCTTCGTACCAAAAAGCCAGGTCCAGACCCTTTGCGTCTTTGGTTTTCCACTTCAGCACGTCATCCCATGGATAGCTCACGGGCCCGCTCCACTGGTGGTATGCATTGATTGCTACAGAAGTAATTGGCTCAATTCCGAGTAATGTTGCATCCACCCCGGCCGCTAATGCTTCCGGGTCCATGGATATGGTTTGGTGTGCAAGCTTGCGGGCTTCGGATTTGAGTGTCTGATTACGGAGCTCGGTACCTTTTCCTTTTCTTCGCATTGTCTGAGTTCTGTTTGGATCAGGCCGCAGAAGGTAGCGAAGGCGGGGATACTCACGTAATCAGGCGTGGGGGACAGTCCTTGTAGGACTGTACTTACTTAAGTGAAGGACGTTGGTTTGGGCGGATTCAGGGTGATACGGCTTGGGAGCTAAAAATTCGCTGCGACTACTCCTAAAAAAAGAAAAAGGCGTCCTGTCGGACGCCTTTTTCTTTTTTGATTCAGGATTTTCTGCCCGACAACAGGCCGCTTGGCTCAAGCTCAGGCCCGCACGTAACGGCGACTTCAATAAGCCTCCGTTGATTGGCTGACATATTTCCAGCCAGTCGGAGTGCTTGGAGGTGTAATTCAACAATCAGAAGTAGCTTTGTCTTCCTCTTTTTATCTTTCACAGAGACCTCCATCCTGACGGGTACATTTTCGTTTGCCAATGTAATGAGGGGTGTAAGGACGGCATAACCAGGCGGGGACGCTGATTTTTGTAGGGGCATGCCCTAATAGTTGTAGGACGCCAGCGAAAGGGACTCAACGGTCTTGTATTGCAAAGTCGGGTGCTCCAGTTTGGCCGCTCAATGCAGCCTCTGGAGGCGACAAATGAACCGCAATGGTATGCGCCCGATTCATCCCGGCGAAGTTCTGAGTAAGGAATTCATGGAGCCGTTGGGCATGACTGTCATGGACTTGGCCATGCCCACGAACTGGCCTGAAACCGAGATCGAGAAGCTTGTGAAATGCCAGCTCAGGATCTGCGCCGATCTGGCAATCAGGCTGGCAATCCACCTCAACACCACGCCTGAGTTCTGGATGAATCTTCAGTCGACTTACGATTTACGCAGGGCCCAGCTCCGGCATGCGGGCCTATAGCGATTGCAGCATCCGCGAAGCCCTTTTCCACCAAGTGGCCGGCACTGGGTGTTTTCGCTTTTCCCGTTCTACCAGCATCTGCGGCACATCCTGCAACCGAATCCACGGCTGGTTATTCCAGTGCAGCAAACTCAACGACATCTCGGGCCAATTCAACAGGCTTAGCTGTGGGCGTTCGCTTGTGGTGGGGTGCTGGGCATCGCGCAGGGTGGGGATGACCTGATGGGTGAGCCATTCGCGTAGCGCTCGGTATTCGGGGCAGTAGTGATAGACGAGGAGGGCGTAGATGCCGGATTCGCTGATCAGGAGGGTATCTTCGATCTGGTTGTGGATCAGGGTTTTGCGAGTTTGGTATTGGTCCGGGTCGAGCTTTCGCAGCATGCGTTCGTTGAGATAAATATGCAGCAGGCGGCCCAGATCACGGGCAGAGAACCAGGGTTGGTTCTGGATGAGGAGGGCGTGGAGGGGGAGTTTGTGGCGGGTGAAAACCTGAGGAGTGAGGTACGTATCTTCGTTATTCATTGAACAGCTCCTTTTGCTTTAGGGCTGCCCTCAATTGTCGCCAAACAATTGGGTGGCAGTCGTACGCGGGTTGGCGAACCGGAGCAAAAGGAACCCGGCAGACCCGAAGGTCTCCCACGCACAACCGCCATGACTCGATGTGGCGGTAAACATAGCCGCCATCAGGGTTGTCGTGCGCCTTAAGCTTTCCGGGTCGCCAAACCCAGTGCTGAACATTCAGCATTGGGTGAGCTTAGGAATCAGGGCTTCATGACGCAATCGGACGGCGGGATTGCAATCTGTAGGATTCTGCCGAGAGTCGATAGCGAATCCTGAATGGCGGGAAGGTCGTTCCGACCTTCATTCGCGGGCAAGCCCGCTCCCACAAGGGGCCGCGTTCATAAAGAAACGAGGTGTTATTCGGCCGACGGCGTCAGCTTCGCTTCCAGCTCAGCCACCTTCGCTTCAAGACTCTCAAGCCGGGCGCGAGTGCGCGCCAGCACCACCATCTGACTATCGAATTCTTCCCGGCTCACCAGGTCCAGTTTGCTGAAGGCACTTTGCAGCAGCATTTTGAACTGGCTTTCGATTTCGGCTTTTGGCAATGGCGTGTCGCCGCTGAACAGGCGGGAAGCGGTGCCGCTCAGGGCGTCGAGGAAGTCTTTGGGCGCGAGCATGGGATATGTCCTGGAAACAATGGCCGGCAGTGTATCACGCAGTGTCTATAGTCATTCGCGCGGGCCGGGATGCACGCTTTTCGCGCAAAAGGACGAACGGCTGCGCACCGTTGTTGTGCGTATCCCGTGTGCCATTTCGGTGATGGCATCGACGGCCACGGCCAAGGGATTGAAATCAGGGGATTTTGGCGAGATGGCAAGCTTTCTGCTTAGTCGGTAGTGACCCATGCACTGATGCAGTCGCTGTGACGAATGCAGTGCGCCGGACGGGACGGGGAGTTTCGTCGGGAGCGGTTAGCTGGCGTCAGTCGGGCAGGTACGGCCGACGATGCGTTACAAAGCCAGGCACTGCGCTTAGACTTGAGTCGGGTTTGTTTTCCTGGGGCAAGTCCACCAATTCGGGAGAGAGTTTCATGAAGCTAGTCACTGCCATCATCAAGCCGTTCAAGTTGGACGACGTGCGCGAGTCGCTGTCCGAAATCGGCGTGCAGGGCATTACCGTTACTGAAGTCAAAGGCTTCGGGCGGCAGAAGGGTCACACCGAGCTGTATCGCGGCGCGGAGTACGTGGTCGATTTTCTGCCCAAGGTGAAAATCGACGTTGCCATCGACGACAAGGATCTGGATCGGGTTATCGAGGCGATAACCAAGGCTGCCAACACCGGCAAGATCGGTGACGGCAAGATCTTCGTGGTCAATCTGGAACAGGCGATCCGCATCCGTACCGGCGAAACCGATACCGACGCGATCTAAACGCCGCCACAAACCCAACGCCCCAGGAGAAAACAATATGACTCTGCGTAAATTCGCAGGGCTAGGCGCCCTGTTGTCCATCGTAATGCCCGGCCTGGCTTTGGCGGCAGATCCGGTGGCGCCTCCAGTCCTCAATTCCGGCGATACCGCCTGGATGCTGACCTCGACGGCCCTCGTGCTGTTCATGACCATTCCCGGCCTCGCGCTGTTCTACGGCGGCATGGTTCGGTCGAAAAACATTCTTTCCGTGATGATGCAGTGCTTCGCCATTACCGGCCTGGTCACCATCCTGTGGTTCCTTTATGGCTACAGCATGGCGTTCGACACCACCGGGATGGAAGCCAACGTCGTCAACTTCAACTCCTTCGTCGGCGGCTTCGGCAAGGCCTTCCTCGCGGGCATCACGCCTGCCAGCATTACTGGCCCGGCGGCGCTGTTCCCTGAAGCCGTGTTCGTCACTTACCAGATGACATTCGCCATCATCACCCCGGCGCTGATCGTCGGTGCCTTCGCCGAGCGTATGAAGTTCTCCGCGATGCTGGTGTTCATGGGCATATGGTTCACCGTGGTGTATGCGCCGATTGCGCACATGGTGTGGAGCGGTCCGGGGTCGCTGCTGGGTGACTGGGGCGTGCTCGACTTCGCGGGCGGCACCGTGGTGCACATCAACGCCGGTATCGCCGGTCTGGTGGCGTGCCTGGTGCTGGGCAAGCGCAAAGGTTTCCCGACCACCCCGATGGCGCCACACAACCTCGGTTACACCCTGATGGGCGCCGCCATGTTGTGGGTAGGCTGGTTCGGCTTCAACGCCGGTTCCGCCGCAGCCGCCAACGGCACCGCCGGCATGGCGATGCTGGTCACCCAGATCGCAACCGCTGCTGCTGCACTGGGCTGGATGTTCGCCGAGTGGATCACCCACGGCAAACCGAGCGCACTGGGTATCGCGTCGGGCGTGGTTGCCGGTCTGGTGGCAATCACTCCGGCGGCTGGCACCGTGGGCCCTATGGGTTCGCTGATCATTGGCCTGGCCGCTGGTGTGGTGTGCTTCTTCTGCGCCACCAGCCTGAAACGCAAACTCGGCTATGACGACTCCCTGGACGCCTTCGGTGTGCACGGTATCGGCGGTATCCTCGGCGCAATCCTTACCGGTGTGTTCGCTGCTCCGGCGCTGGGTGGTTTCGGCACCGTCACCGACATTGCTTCCCAAGTGTGGATTCAGTGCAAAGGCGTCGGCTTCACTGTGATCTACACCGCAATCGTCACCTTCATCATCCTCAAGGTGCTGGATGCCGTGATGGGGCTGCGCGCTACCGAGGAAGAAGAATCGGTGGGCCTGGACCTGGCACAACACAACGAGCGCGGCTACAACCTGTAAGTACGCGCCTCAAAAACTTGCCCGGTTCGCCGGGCATTTTTTTGTCCGGAATTTGTCATCCTTGAGATGGCTGAAAGGATTTTTCGTACTGCTTTGGTCGTGTTTACGACGGGTGTTTTTCTACGGCCAATGGCTTACATCATTGAAGGAATATTAGGGCCTTTGTTTTTTTTCAGAGCGCGCTAGAATGCGCCCCGAACGTGCGGAGAACTGTATGTGGCAACAGACTCTGATAACCCTGCGGGCACGGCCCCGGGGCTTTCATCTGGTGACGGAAGAGTTGCTTGCCGGACTGCCTGAACTCAAGGCATGCCGGGTCGGTCTGTTGCATTTGTGGCTGCAGCATACCTCGGCGTCGTTGACTATCAACGAGAACGCCGATCCGGCGGTACGTCGCGACTTCGAACGATTTTTCAATCGTCTGATCCCACAAGGAACAGACGGCTATGAGCATAACGACGAAGGCCTGGACGACCTCCCGGCGCACTTCAAGGCCAGCGTGCTGGGCTGTCAGATCAGCTTGCCGGTTTCGGCGGGTCGGTTGGCACTGGGTACCTGGCAAGGCGTTTATCTGGGCGAGCATCGCGATCATGGCGGTGCCCGTAAAGTCCTCGCCACCTTGCACGGTGAAGAGGCATAAACCGTTGGTCACCAATGGTTACCGATTTTTTTACGGCGGCTTTCGACAGTCGCCAAAGCTGGTCTATAACTAATCTGCTTTTCGCAAGTCATGAGGTAGAACATGAGCGACGATGATCTGGAAAACGACGACCTCGAAGTAGGCGACGAAGACGAGGCCGAAGACGGTCTGGAAGCAGCAGCGGAAGACGTTGCTGAAGACGATGGCGGTGACGATACGCCGGCCCCGGCTGCCAAAGGCAAGGCCAAGGCTGCGGTGTCGGTCGACGAGTTGCCGAGCATCGAAGCCAAGAACAAGGAGCGTGATGCCCTGGCCAAGGCCATGGAAGAGTTCCTTGCGCGCGGTGGCAAGGTGCAGGAAGTGGAGGCTAACGTGGTCGCCGATCCGCCCAAGAAGCCGGACAACAAGTACGGCAGCCGCCCTATCTGAGGCGTGCCGCTTGCTTGCTGAAAAAGCCCGCCGTCGCTGCGGGCTTTTTCATGGGCGAAAGAAATCTAGCCGAGGCTGTTCCAGCGGGCGAGCACCGCAGGCAGATCGATCAGGCTGCGAATCTCGGCATCCGGCAAGCGCTCCGCTTCCCAGACCTTGCCCGCCGGGTTGAACCAGATCGCGCGCAAGCCTGCCTGCTGCGCCCCGGCGATGTCGTCCCCCGGATGATCGCCAATATGCACTGCGGCTTCGGCGCTCACGCCACCGCGCTGCAGGGCTTCATGGAACAGGCGCGCATCCGGTTTGGCGATGCCGATGTCTTCGGCACACAGCGCGAATTTGAAGTAATCCGCCAGCCCGAGACGACGTACATCGGCGTTGCCGTTGGTGACCACGCCGAGGGCGTAGTGTTTGGCCAGGGTTTCCAGGATCGGCTCGACTTCCGGGAACACCTCGATCTGATGCCGGGCATGCAGAAACACTTCAAAACTCTTGTCCGCCAGATCCGACGCTTCGCCGTGGGCATAACCGGCTTCTTCCAGGGCGTGGAACAGCACCCGCCGACGCAACGCACTGATGCGGTGCTTGAGCCCCGGCTCGCTGGCCAGCACCCGCTCGCGGATCGACCACAGATGCTCCACCGGCACCGCGCCCAGATTCGGCGCATGTTCGCTCAGCCATTGGCGCAAAGTCGCTTCGGCGCTGACGATCACCGGGGCGGTATCCCACAGGGTGTCGTCGAGGTCGAAGGTGATCAACTGGATGCTCATGAATCGTCGCCTTTCATGCGTTTGGCCCGTGGATGGGCGCTGTCGTAGACCGCCGCCAGGTGCTGGAAGTCCAGGTGGGTATAGATCTGGGTGGTCTTGATGTCCGAGTGGCCGAGCAGTTCCTGCACCGCGCGCAGGTCCTGGGAGGACTCCAGCAAATGGCTGGCGAAGGAGTGCCGCAGCATGTGCGGATGCAGGTTCTGCCCCAGCTCGCGCTCGCCGGCCAGTTTGACCCGCACCTGGATCGCTCGCGGGCCCAGGCGTCGGCCTTGCTGGCTGACGAACACGGCATCGTCCGCCGGGTTGGTCAGCGCTCGCAACGGCAACCATTGCTCCAGCGCTTCCCGGGCCTTTTTGCCGACGGGCAACAGACGCGTCTTGCTGCCCTTGCCGAGCACCTGAACCATGCCGTCGGCGAGGTCGAGTTGATCGAGATTGAGCCCGGTCAGCTCCGACAGGCGCAGGCCCGAGGAATAGAACAGTTCCAGAATCGCCTGATCGCGTCGGGCCAGAAAGTCGTCCTCGACTGCGCCTTCAAGCAATTGCAACGCTCGGTCGGTATCAAGGGTTTTCGGCAGCCGGCGTTCGCCTTTTGGCGGCGCCAGACCGGTCGCCGGGTCGTGATCGCAGAGGCCTTCGCGATTCAGATAGTGATAGAGCCCGCGCACAGCCGAGAGCAAACGCGCCAGGCTGCGCGAGGACTGGCCCTGGGCGTGCAAGCGGGCGATCAGGCTGCGCAGGCGCTGGATGTCCAACGCCTGCCAGCTGCCGATGTTCTGTTTAACGCACCAGCCGAGCACTTTATCGAGGTCGCGCCGGTAGGCCGACAATGTGTGCGGCGACACCTGTCGCTCACTGCGCAGGTGTTCGCAGTAAGCGTCCAGTTGTCGTTCCATGTTCAGCGTACCGAGCGCAGGGAGCTGTTGACCCGTGGCAGCACGCGGCCCATGACTTCGGCGATGTAGCTGAGGAACAACGTGCCGACCGAACTCTTGTAATGCTGCGGATCACGGCTGGCGATGGCCAGAATCCCGTGGATGCCCTGGTGGCTGACAGCGACCACGGCGGTGGAGCCGATCTGTTGGCGCTGCTCCTCGCCGAACAGGAAGTCCAGCTCGTGTTCGCGCAGGCTGCCGCTGACGCTCTTACCTTCGGTGAGCAGGCCACCGATGGCGGTCTGCGCGTCGGCGTGAGTGACCCAGCGGCCGACCGGTGCGGGGTTGTCGCCAAGCAGGATCAGGCTGACGAAGGGCACCTGAAAGTCCTGACGCAGACTGTCTTCGACGCTGATCACCACGTCTTCCAGAGTGGCGGCGTCCATCAGGGCGAGGATCAGGCGGCGGGTCTTGTCGAACAGGCGATCGTTGTCCCGGGCCACGTCCATCAAGTGCGAGAGGCGGTGACGCATCTCGATGTTGCGGTCGCGCAGAATGGACATCTGGCGCTCGACCAGCGACACGGTGTCGCCGCGACGATGGGGGATGCGCAGGGACGGCAGCAGTTCTTCATGTTCGACGAAGAAGTCCGGATGAGCCTCCAGGTACGCGGCAACCGCTGCCGCCTCCAGGCTCTCGGACGCTGTTTCACCGGACTGTCGGGCGGGTACCTGAGGCTTATCGGTCATGGCTTCTGCTCACTCAAAGACGGACTTGTCCTTCGTATACACGCACTGCCGGACCGGTCATCAGCACCGGTTGGCCAGGACCTGCCCATTCGATGGACAGGCGCCCGCCCGGCAGGTCGATCAACAGTGGCGAATCCATCCACCCCTGGCTGATCGCAGCTACGGCAGCAGCGCAGGCGCCGGTGCCGCAGGCCTGGGTTTCCCCGGCGCCGCGTTCCCAGACGCGCAGTTGTGCGCGATTACGGTCGATGACCTGGAGAAAACCGACATTGACCCGCGCCGGAAAGCGCGGATGGTGTTCGATCTTCGGCCCCAGCTCATGCACCGGTGCGGTGTTGATGTCCTGTACGCGCAGCACTGCGTGTGGGTTGCCCATCGACACCGCTGCCAGCTCGACCGGCGTACCGTCGACATCGACCTGATAGCTCAAGGCCTGCTCGGTCGCCTGGAACGGAATGTCCGCCGGCACCTGACGCGGTGCGCCCATGTTCACGCCGATCTGGCCGTCGTTACGTACGTCCAGCTCGATGATGCCGCCCTTGGTCTCGACGCGGATCTTCCGTTTGGCGGTCAGGCGCTTGTCGAGCACGAAGCGAGCGAAGCAGCGCGCACCGTTGCCGCACTGCTCCACTTCGGAGCCGTCGGAATTGAAGATCCGGTAACGGAAATCCACGTCCGGGTTGCTCGGTGCCTCGACGAGCAGCAACTGGTCGAAACCGATGCCGGTGTGCCGGTCGCCCCACATTTTTGCGTGCTTGGGCTGAATGTGCGCGTGCTGGCTGACCAGGTCGAGGACCATGAAGTCGTTGCCCAGGCCGTGCATCTTGGTAAAACGCAGCAGCATGGGGTTACTCCGGCAGCAGGCTTTCGCCGGCAAACAGCTCGGCCACGGTCTCGCGGCGACGCACTTCAAAAGCCTGATCGCCATCTACCAGCACTTCGGCGGCACGGCCGCGAGTGTTGTAGTTGGAGCTCATCACAAAACCGTAGGCACCGGCCGAATGCACGGCCAGCAGGTCGCCTTCTTCCAGCGCCAGTTCGCGATCTTTGGCGAGGAAATCGCCGGTCTCGCAGATCGGGCCCACTACGTCGTACTTGCGTGCGGCGGTGTCGCGCGGTTTGACCGCGGTCACGTCCATCCACGCCTGGTACAGGGCCGGGCGAATCAGGTCGTTCATGGCGGCATCGACGATGGCGAAGTCTTTGTGCTCGGTGTGCTTGAGGTATTCGACCTGGGTCAGCAGCACGCCGGCGTTGGCGACGATGAAGCGGCCCGGTTCGAACACCAGTGCCAGATCACGACCGTCGAGACGCTCGCGCACGGCCTTGATGTAGTCGGCTGCCAATGGCGGCTCTTCATCGCGGTAACGCACACCCAGGCCACCACCGAGGTCGATGTGGCGCAAGTGGATGCCGCAATCGCCCAGACGATCCACCAGATCGAGCAGGCGATCGAGGGCGTCGAGGAACGGTGGCAGGGTGGTCAGTTGCGAGCCGATATGGCAGTCGACGCCAATCACTTCCAGGTTCGGCAGGTGCGCGGCGCGCACGTACACATCTTCGGCGTCGGCGATGGCGATGCCGAACTTGTTCTCTTTGAGACCGGTGGAAATGTAAGGGTGGGTGCCGGCGTCGACGTCCGGGTTCACACGCAGGGAGATCGGTGCACGAACGCCCAGTTCGGCGGCGACTACTTGCAGGCGCTCCAGCTCGTCGGTGGATTCGACGTTGAAGCAATGCACGCCGACTTCCAGCGCGCGACGCATGTCGTCACGGGTCTTGCCGACGCCGGAGAACACGATCTTGTCAGGGCTGCCGCCGGCGGCCAGGACGCGTTCCAGCTCGCCACGGGAAACAATGTCGAAACCGGCGCCGATACGGGCCAGGACACTCAGTACACCGAGGTTGGAGTTGGCCTTCACCGCGAAGCAGACCAGGTGCGGCATGCCGGCCAGTGCATCGGCATAGGCCAGATACTGGGCCTCGATGTGGGCGCGGGAGTAGACGTAGGTCGGTGTGCCGAAGCGGTCGGCGATGGCGGACAGCGCCACACCTTCCCCGAACAGCTCCCCGCCACGGTAGTTAAAAGCGTCCATGGCGATCCCTTAGTAAACGTCGTGCTTGTGTGCCTTGGAGGCAGGCTGCTTTTGCGAAGACTGGGCTTGCGCGGCCGGGTCCTGATCTTCATCGGGCAGGTACAGCGGGCCTTTCTGACCGCAGGCCGAAACGAGACAGGCAACCGCGACGAGCGCAGCAAGGGAAGAGATCAGGCGCTTCATGGCGAAATCCTTGAATATGCGTTAATTGCGCCGGAGTATACCGGCCACCCGGCAGCTTGCCTATGCGACGGAACTCCCGTCCGGCGGGGCTCGGGCTGCGACGCGGAAACTTTTCCTGCATGAGGGGTGCATATTTCGTCGCCGGGCAGGGCGCTTGGTCGTTATCCTTTGCAATCGGCTGGCAGCGACCGTATCTTGCGGCGCTTGAGCCTGATCAGACATTTTTTGAGGTTGCCGCAATGAGTTTGTCCGAAGCCCGTTTCCACGATCTGGTCGATGAAACCCAGGAAAAACTGGAAGACATCTTCGACGACAGCGACCTGGACATCGACATGGAGAACTCGGCCGGTGTGCTGACCGTCAAGTTCGAGAACGGCACCCAGCTGATCTTCAGTCGTCAGGAGCCGTTGCGTCAGCTGTGGCTGGCCGCGGTGTCCGGTGGTTTCCACTTCGACTACGACGAAGAAAGCGAACGCTGGATGTGCGACAAGAGCGAAGAGCAACTGGGGGAGATGCTCGAGCGCATCGTCAAGCAGCAGGCCGGTACCGAATTCGATTTCGAAGGCCTGTGATTTCGTGACCGACACCGCTCCCGCCCGTCCGCCGAAGCCGCTCTTCAGCAACGTCAATCCGGCCGTGCCTTCGCCGTGCACCGGCGTGTGTCGGCTGGATGAGCAGAAAGTCTGTCTCGGCTGCATGCGGCATGTCGAAGACATCCGTGAATGGCGCTCGGCCGATGACGAACGGCGCCGGGTAATCTGCGCGCAGGCGATGCAACGCCGGCAGCTCGCCGGGGCGTAGCTTGTATATTTTTTGAGCTGTGATAGTGTCCGGAAACGCCTCAACCCATCGAGGCCTGGTGAAAACCCCGTCTTTTTTGGCGGGGTTTTGCTTTTTTTGTGTGCAGAAGAAAGGAGTCTGCCCGGATCATGACCGCACCTTCCATCACCCTTACCCGTCTGGACGTGCAACGTCTGGAACGCCTGATCGACAGCCTGGATGACACGCTGCCGGGCGTGATCGCGCTGCAAACCGAACTGGACCGCGCCGATACGCTGGTCGGCCACGATGAAGTGCCCGCCGATGTCGTGACGATGAATTCCCGTGTGCACTGTCGCGAAGAGGGCAGTGGCAAGGACTACCACCTGACCCTCGTCTACCCGAAACACGCCAACGCAGACGAAGGCAAAATCTCGATCCTGGCCCCGGTCGGCAGTGCGCTGCTGGGTCTGAAAGTCGGCCAGCACATCGACTGGCCGGCCCCGGGCGGCAAGACCCTGAAGCTGACCTTGCTGGAAGTCGAATCGCAGCCGGCCAACGGCGGTGATTTCCCGGAATAACCCGCCTCAGACCTGCTCGAGCGCCTCGTTCAGAGAGCGCTCCAGGTCGGCCTTGTAACGCAGATACAGATTGCTCGAACTCTGCCCGTCACCGATCACGCCCGACAGGTCCAGGTCGGTGATGTAGCAGCGATAGCGCTCGGCTTCCCGGCGCTGCCCGACGATCTCCCGAGCGACCACGCTGAACAGCTGGTCGCCATGTTCCAGCTCGCTGAATTCCCGCTGATTGCAATACAACGTGACCTGCACCTCGCCCGGTGCGGCTTTGCCGATGATCGCCTGCACGTCGTAGAACGGTTTGTTGGCTGGCGTCTGCGGTGCCGGGCGCATTTCGACCCGTCGTGCGCGTCCCGGCCCTGATGGCAATAACTGGTAATACAAGATTTCAAGGCTGGCGGCGTGGTTCGAGTCCATCGGCAACAGTGCTTCGCGCCGGAACTGGATCGATTGCAGGAAACGCTGCAACGGCACCAACAGACTTTGCTCGTCGTGATAGGGCAAATGTTGTTGCCACAGTGCGTTGAATTCGTCGAGCACGTACAGCTCCGCCGCTTGCTCGGTGATCCGGTAGAACACCTGAATGCATTCGGGCTGGCCCATCGGCAGGATCAGCGCGAGGTCGTGGTCTTCCAGCGCCATCGGGTCCAGGTGCAGCGGGCTGTAGCGCGGTTGCTCCTCGCCCAGGTAATCGAGCAGCGCCGGCAGGGTGGCGAGGGCGACATGGCTGACCTGTCCCGGCACCAGTTCCAGTACGTGATAGTGCTGCTGCACCTGGATCAGGTAGCGGTGATTCAAATTGCTTAGCAACAGTGTCTGCGCGGTATCGACGATTTCTTCCACCCTGCGGGCGATGAATTGCGCGCGGTTGTGACAGAAGCAACGCACTCGCAGCGATGGTTGTTGCGGCCCGCGCGGCAGGTTGTTGAGGTAATCGCGCAGGCAGTCGAGCAGCGCGTGCGGACCGTCGAAGCGGTTGACCAGCACTTCGTTCCAGCTGTTGAGCGTGACCTGATCCAGGGTCAGCACCAGGTTCTCGCGCACGCCGGCGTAGCTCAGCGAATCGGTACGCTCGGTGGTCATCAGGATGTTCAGGTCGCGGTGATGCTTGAGCGGATCGACGCCGACATTCACCAGTATCAGCACTTCGCTCGGCACGCTGGCGTGCAGCAGCGGGTCTTCGGCAACGGTCGGTAAGGGCAGGGTGATGCTTTGTTGCAGGCTGCCGAGCAGGTTGAACAGCTCGAACTCGCTCAGGTCGCTGGTGCCGGGGTGCAGGGCCAGTCGGGTGCTGCTGTCGATCACGCCGTTGCGATGGCTCCAGGTCAACAGTTCCAGCAACTGGCGACTGCGTTTGATCGGCGCGAAGTGTTCCCACTCCAGCGCCGTCAAGCTGCCGTTGTACAGGCCCCACTGAGTTTGCCCGGGTTCCTTTTTGTTTGGCGATTGCACCAGGGTCAGGGTGTCTTCGGCCAGATCCGGGGCGATGCCGGGGTTGATGAACTCGACTTTGTCAGCCTTGCGTTCGAATGCGGCGTACAGGCGTCGGCCGAGAACGTTGAGATCACGTTTGTTGATCAGGCTGACAGTCTGCTCGGTGCGGGCGAACTGGGTCAGAAAGCGGTAGCTGTAGTTCAGCTCGTTGACCAGGGCCCGGCGCTCGGCGCTGACCTGACGGACTTTCCACTGACTGCGACTGTCGAGCAGTGCCAGTTGCCGCTGGTCCCAGTGCCATTCGCTGGCCAGTCTTTCCAGCAACGAACGCTGCCAGCTCTGGGTGCGGCTGTTGCCTGTGAGCTTGCGGTTGACCTTGAGGTACAGCGCACGGCGTACCAGTTCCAGGCGTTCGGGTTCATTGCGGGCGGTGAGGTATTCCTCGATTCGGCGGTAGACCACCATGTACGGATCCAGCTCGTCGAGGTCCAGCCGGTTGGCGAATACCGCCTGCTTGAAGCGCAGGCTCAGGCACTGCACCTGCGGGTGTTCGCTCGCGTAGACCTCGATCAGCAGCAGTTTGAGCACCGACTTGTAAGGCGACTCGATACCCTTGAACAACTGCCACAACCCGGCGCCAACGAACTCGCCAGGCGGTATGTGCGCCAATGGGCCAAGGTCGAGGGTCTCATCGTTGCGGATGAAGCGCTTGGACAGCAGCGTGTGAGTGTACTGATCGTAGGTCCGCTCTTCATAGACCGGTACCAGCCACCAGATCGGTGTGCGCCCGGCCAGCCAGATCGCGGTGCGGTAAAACTCGTCCAGCAACAGATAATGCTGGGTGGTGCCGCAATCCTCGGAACTGAGCTGGGTATCGCGCTCGCCTTTGACGAAGCGTGCCGGGTCGATCAGAAAAAAATGCGCCTCGGCGCCCTGGCTCGCGGCCCAGGTTTCGAGCAACTGGCACTTCTTGCGCAGCTCGGCTAGCTCGCTTTCGCTCAGGTCCGGCGCGTGGCACACCCACACGTCCATGTCGCTCTGGTCGGCCTGGGCCAGGGTGCCGAGGCTGCCCATCAGGAACAGACCATGAATCGGCCGTGGCGGATTGCTGCCATGGCGCGGCTTGTAGGAAAACGAACGTGTCAGGCGCTGGGCTTCGGCGAGGGCTTCGGCGTCCGGCTCGTAATTCGACAGCCCGGCCGGGGTGCTGCCCGAGACATAACCGGGCAGCAGCGGATGATTGACGTGGAAAAACAGCGGCAGCAACGTCAGTACGCTTTGCTGGCGCGTCGACAGGCCTTCCAGCGCCCGGTTCAGGCGGCCAGCGTTGAGCTTGAGAAAGCGTGCGCGCAGCTGGCTGAGTACCTTGCGGTCGATTCCCTCGTCCAGGTCGGGGCGGATTTCATGGGTGCGGGTCATGTCGACTCAAACCGGCTCGCAGGGCTCGGAGGCAGAGGGTCACGGAATGCGGGGGAGTTTAGCGCCTGTGCAGCGCGAGCATTAAGCTGAATTTGTTTTTTGACGTCAGATTTACATCGCGTGGCGATTGCTTGCAGCCGGGCTGGCCCGCGGAAATCCCGTGGCAGAGGTTTCCGTGGGCAAAGTCGGGAGGGTCAGGCGGTTTGTTGCTCTTTCAGAATCGTCAGTACGGTCTGCACGCTTTGTGCGGCATCGCGACCGAGACTGGTCAGGTAACCGCCATCAGGCTGGTCTGTCAGTTCTTTTTCAAAGAGGCGTTGGGCAGCAGCGATGTGCTTCGGGGCAGCGGTCTGATGAATTTTCAGACCTTCCTGGGAACTGTCCAGGTTGAAGAGTGCGAGGACTTCCAGTTCGGCAACCAACTCAGGGGTAAGCGACATAAGGACTCCAGACTTTCTAGGAATTGGACAACAGCGCCCCTAAGGTGAACCTGCCGACGCGGCGTGTCCAGTGTGCGCCAGGGTTTTTGTCTCGGGGGTGGATTCCAGTGTAGTCAGGGGCCGGGAGAAGGCCGGATGGAAGGGTGACAAATTGTGTGGGAGCCCGGCTGCTCCCACATCGGGTTGCCCGGTTACGGCTTTTCCGGTGGCAACTCAGGCAGGGCGCGAAGGGCCGCTTCGTACCATTCGGTATTGAACGCGCGGTCGTCATCGAGCATGGCGTCGATTTCGTAGGCCAGCACGTGGGCCATCAGGTTCAGGATGTCTTCGCGCTCGTAACCGACCAGGGTCAGCTTGTTGAATGTGGCCTTGGCCGCTGGCGGGTTGTCGCTTTCGATCTGGTTTTCGATGGCTTCGATCAAAGTGCTCTCGGTGAACTCTTCTTCGTCGTTATCGATGTCTGTCGGCTCGCTCATGGCAGGCTCCTCAAGGAAAGGCGCCAGTTTACCCGCATTCAGCGGCGTGATGCTGCTGGCGGGAATCCCCGGAGCGATCTATAAACAGGCACTGCCCACCCCGCACGGCCTGGAGGCTATGTGATGTTCAAGCTCTACGGATTCTCAGTCAGCAACTACTACAACATGGTCAAACTGGCGCTGCTGGAAAAGGGCCTGCCGTTCGAGGAAGTCACGTTCTACCCGACGCCAACGCCGGAGTCTCTGGCCATCAGCCCGCGCGGCAAGGTGCCGGTGCTGGGGGCCGAAGGCGGTTACATCAATGAAACGATGGTGATGCTCGAATACCTCGAAAGCACCCAGAAGGGTGTTCCGCTGCTGCCGAGCGAGCCATTTGCGCGCGCCCAGGTGCTGGCGGTGGCCAAGGAGATCGAGCTGTACATCGAGCTGCCGGCCCGTGCCTGTTACGGCGAAGCGTTCTTCGGCGCGGCGCTGCCGGAGGCGATCAAGGAAAAAACCAAATCCGAACTGCTGCTGGGTTTTGCGGCGCTGGGGCGTCACGGCAAGTTCGCCCCGTATGTGGCGGGCGACAGCCTGAGCATCGCTGACCTGTACTTCCTCTACAGCGTGCCGCTGGCGGCTGCGGTGGGGCACAAACTGTTCGGTCTGGACCTGCTGGCGGACATGCCGAAGGCCAAGGCACTTCTGGAACGGCTTGAGCAAAAACCGCATGTGCAGAAGATTGCAGCGGACAAGGAAGCGGCGATGCCGACGTTTTTGGCGATGATCGCGGCCAAAAAGTAGAAATTTTTTCTGAGGCCAGCTCGCGGGCAAGTCGATGATTCGACTTGCCCGCGATGCTTTTAACGGCTGGCGATCAGCGCCTGACCGCGAGCAACGGCAGCCTTGACCTGCGCCGGGGCAGTGCCGCCGATGTGGTCACGGGCATTCACCGAGCCTTCCAGGGTCAGCACGGCAAACACGTCCTGCTCGATCTGGTCGCTGAACTGACGCAGTTCTTCCAGGCTCATTTCCGCCAGATCCTTGCCGGTATCAACGCCGTACTTCACGGCGTGGCCGACGATTTCGTGGCAGTCGCGGAACGGCAGGCCACGGCGAACCAGGTAGTCGGCGAGGTCGGTGGCGGTGGAGAAACCGCGCAGCGCCGCTTCACGCATGATCGCGTGCTTCGGTTTGATCGCCGGGATCATGTCGGCAAAGGCACGCAGCGAGTCGCGCAGGGTGTCGGCGGCGTCGAACAGCGGTTCCTTGTCTTCCTGGTTGTCCTTGTTGTAGGCCAGCGGCTGGCCTTTCATCAGGGTCAGCAGGCCCATCAGAGCGCCGAACACACGGCCGGTCTTGCCGCGTACCAGTTCCGGCACGTCGGGGTTTTTCTTTTGCGGCATGATCGAGCTGCCGGTGCAGAAGCGGTCCGGCAGATCGATGAACTGGAACTGCGCGCTGGTCCACAGCACCAGCTCTTCGGAGAAGCGCGACAGGTGCATCATCGCGATGCTCGCGGCGGAGCAGAATTCAATGGCGAAGTCACGGTCGGACACGTTGTCCAGCGAGTTGCCGCCGACGGCGTCGAAGCCCAACAGTTGCGCGGTGTATTCGCGGTCGATCGGGTAAGTGGTGCCGGCCAGCGCGGCGCTGCCCAGCGGCATGCGGTTGGTGCGCTTGCGGCAGTCGACCAGACGCTCGTAGTCGCGGCTGAGCATTTCGAACCAGGCCAGCATGTGGTGCCCGAAGGTCACAGGCTGAGCGGTCTGCAGGTGGGTGAAGCCCGGCATGATGCTCGCGGCTTCACGCTCGGCCTGCTCCAGCAGGCCTTTTTGCAGGCGGGTGATTTCGCTCAGGATCAGGTCGATTTCGTCACGCAGCCACAGGCGGATGTCGGTGGCGACCTGGTCATTGCGGCTGCGGCCGGTGTGCAGCTTCTTGCCGGTGATGCCGATGCGGTCGGTCAGGCGTGCTTCGATGTTCATGTGCACGTCTTCGAGGTCGACGCGCCAGTCGAACTGGCCGGCCTCGATTTCGCCCTGGATGGTCTTCAGGCCATCGATGATGCTGTCGCGCTCGGCATCCGTCAGCACGCCGACCTTGGCCAGCATGGTGGCGTGGGCGATTGAGCCCATGATGTCGTGGCGATACAGGCGCTGGTCGAAAGTGACGGAGGCGGTGAAGCGGGCGACGAAGGCGTCGACGGGTTCACTGAAGCGGCCGCCCCAGGACTGATTGGTCTTGTCAGTGCTCATGAATTCGCTCGTATCGGCTTGAAGAAAGTAGGCGTGAAACGCTGGCGGGGATAATAACAGGGTTGCCAATCCTGTCGCTGACACTGGTCGATACGTTTTTTTCTCATGTCGGCGTTCATAGTCGCCGCCGGTTCCGGGGGATTTGCTCAAGGATATTTTCCGATTGAGCAATATCGGCCCGGCGAGCGTCTACAGTAGGACTAAGGGTCGGCGCGACTGTGGATCGCGCAAAGGTCTGGTCGCCGACTATAAGAAGAGAGGGGTGGGTGTATTGACCATCGGCATACCCTGCGTAAAACGCAGAGATAAGCGAGCCTTGAGCGGTGCGTCCCGGGTGTCGGCAAATATTGCCGGCCGACGTACGGCACTTTTTGGCGCTCGCGCTAGTCTTAGCGTGGATCGCGGTGACGGACGTCACTCCACTTGTCTACGCTATCCTTGTGCGAGACTCACGCAGGAATCCAGCGCAATATGAATGTCCTGATCGTTGATGACGAACCACTGGCCCGCGAGCGCCTCGCCCGAATGGTGAGCGAGCTCGAGGGCTACACAGTCCTGGAGCCCAGCGCCACCAATGGCGAAGAGGCGTTGGCACTGATCGACAGCCACAAGCCGGATATCGTGCTGCTCGATATCCGCATGCCAGGCCTCGATGGCCTGCAAGTGGCTGCCCGTCTGTGCGAACGCGAAACCCCGCCCGCGGTGGTGTTCTGCTCTGGTATCGATGAATTTCCCTTGGAGGCCCTGCAGGCCAGTGCCGTGGGCCATGTGGTGAAACCCGTGCGAACCGAACATCTGCAGGAAGCCCTGAAAAGGGCTGAACGTCCGAATCGGGCTCAGCTTTCGGCCCTGACGCGTCCCGCCGCCGAAAGCGGCACCGGCCCGCGTAGCCACATCAGCGCCCGAACCCGCAAAGGCATCGAGCTGATCCCGCTGGATCAGGTGGTGTACTTCATTGCCGACCACAAATACGTGACCTTGCGCCATGAAACCGGTGAAGTCCTGCTGGACGAGCCACTCAAGGCCCTGGAAGACGAATTTGGCGAGCGTTTCGTGCGGATTCACCGCAACGCGCTGGTGGCTCGCGACCGCATCGAGCGACTGCAGCGCACGCCATTGGGCCACTTCCAGCTTTTCCTCAAAGGCTTGAACGGTGACGCGCTGATCGTCAGCCGCCGCCATGTGGCGGGTGTGCGCAAGATGATGCAAGGGCTTTAGCCAGCAGGCGTCAGGCGGTTCTCTATTCTCTTTACCAGGCATTGCCGGCCAGGGAGGCCACGCCGTTTCTGATTCAGGTCAAAGTGGATTTGGCTGAGCTGTTATTATCCGCCGTATCTATTCAGTACGGATTGATCCATGTCCTCTCGCGAAATCCGCATCGCCACCCGCAAAAGTGCACTGGCCCTCTGGCAGGCCGAATACGTCAAAGCCCGTCTGGAAGCAGCCCACCCGGGACTGTTGGTGACGCTGGTGCCCATGGTCAGTCGCGGCGACAAGCTGCTCGATTCCCCCCTGTCGAAAATCGGCGGCAAGGGTCTGTTCGTCAAGGAACTGGAAACTGCGCTGCTGGAGAACGAAGCCGACATCGCCGTCCATTCGATGAAAGACGTGCCGATGGACTTCCCTGAAGGCCTCGGTCTGTTCTGCATCTGCGAGCGCGAAGACCCTCGAGACGCGTTTGTTTCCAATACCTATTCCAGCCTCGATGCATTGCCTGCCGGCAGCATCGTCGGCACCTCCAGCCTGCGCCGCCAGGCACAGTTGCTGACCCGTCGCCCCGACCTGGAAATCCGTTTCCTGCGCGGCAACGTCAATACCCGTCTGGCCAAGCTCGATGCCGGCGAGTACGACGCGATCATCCTCGCGGCGGCCGGTCTGATTCGCCTCGGTTTCGAAGATCGCATCACCTCTGCGATCAGCGTCGACGACAGCCTGCCGGCGGGTGGCCAGGGTGCAGTCGGTATCGAATGTCGCAGTGCCGATACCGAAATCCATGCCTTGCTCGCGCCTTTGCATCACGCCGATACGGCTGACCGTGTGAGCGCCGAACGTGCCCTCAACAAACACTTGAATGGCGGCTGCCAGGTGCCGATCGCCTGCTACGCCGTGCTTGAAGGCGAACAACTGTGGCTGCGTGGTCTGGTCGGCGAGCCTAGCGGTGGCAAGTTGCTGAGCGCCGAAGCTCGTGCGCCGCGCGCTGACGCTGAAACGTTGGGCGTGCAAGTCGCTGAAGATTTGCTCCGCCAGGGTGCCGCCGACATTCTCAAGGCTGTCTACGGCGAGGCAGGTCACGAGTGACGGGCTGGCGTCTGCTGCTGACGCGCCCCGCTGACGATTGCGAGGCGCTGGCCGACGTGCTGGCCGGACAGCGGATTTTCAGCAGCTGCCTGCCGCTTTTGGAAATCGCGCCGCTGCCGGTCTCTGACACAATGCGCCAGACGTTTGCCAGGTTGTCGCGCTACAGCGCGGTGATCGTGGTCAGCAAACCGGCGGCGCGCATCGCTGTGCAATTGCTTGATGCCGACGGGGCGATTCTGTCGGTCATGCCCTGGTTCAGCGTTGGCGCGGCGACGGCGCAGATTCTTCGGGATCGGGGCCTGGATGCGCATTGTCCGGACGAGGGTGATGACAGCGAAGCGTTACTGCAATTGCCGCGTCTGCTCGAAGCTGTTGCCCGGCCCGGAGCGCAGGTGCTGATCCTGCGCGGAGAGGGCGGTCGCGAGCTGCTGGCCGAGCGCCTGCGCGAGCTTGGTGCTAGTGTCGAGTATCTGGAACTGTACCGCCGTGACCTTCCGGACTATCCGCCGCAGGAGCTGCCCCGCAGGATTGCGGCGGAACGCCTGAACGGGCTGGTGGTCAGCAGTGGACAGGGTTTTGAGCACCTGCGTCAATTGGCCGGCGATACATGGCCGGCGCTTGCGCAGATGCCGTTGTTTGTTCCAAGCCCAAGGGTCGCCGAGCAGGCACGTGCCGCCGGGGCCCGAACAGTTGTGGATTGTCGCGGCGCCAGTGCCGCGGCCTTGCTGACGGCGTTACGGGAGCATCCCGTGCCCGTTCTCTAATGCAAAGGATGGATACGTGAGCGAAACAGCCTTGCCTAAAGATGACGTTCAACCTGTGATCGATGCACCGGTTGAAGTACCGCCACCGGCCGCCGAACCGCGCCGAGGCAACGGATTGGCCATTGTCGCGCTGCTGCTCGGCGCCGCCGGAATCGCGGTGGGTGGCTGGGGTGTCTGGCAGGTGCGACACCTGCAAGCCAACACGCAGGAGCAATTGAGTCAGGTGCAGGCGTTGAATGATCAGGCGCAGACCCTGAAGCTCAACGAGCAGCGTCTGACCGAGCGTCTGGGGCAGTTGCCCGGTGCCGACGAGCTCGCCGAGCGCCAGCGTCTCGTCACGCAACTGCAGGGCGATCAGCAGCGCCTCAATCAACGTTTGGAAACCGTCCTCGGAGCAAGCCGCAAGGACTGGCGTCTGGCCGAGGCCGAGCATCTGCTGCGACTGGCCAGCCTGCGCCTTTCTGCCTTGCAGGACATCAGCAGCGCTCAAGCACTGGTGCAGGGTGCCGACGATATTCTGAAGGAGCAAAACGATCCGGGTTCGTTTGCCGCGCGTGAGCAAGTGGCGAAAACCCTGGTGGCGTTGCGCAGTACCGAGCAGCCAGATCGTACCGGTCTGTTCCTGAAGCTGGGCGCACTGCGCGATCAGGTCATCGGGCTCACCGAGCTGGCCCCCGAATACAAGGATCGCGGCGATTCGCTGCTGGGCCTGACCTCCGATGGCGACGGTGCCAGCCGCTGGTCGCAGTGGTGGGATCAGATCTCGCGCTACATCCGCATCGATTTCAATGCCGACAAGAACGTGCGGCCGCTGCTTGCCGGCCAGAGCCTCAGCCAGGTACGCCTGGCCCTGAGTCTCTCTCTGGAACAGGCGCAATGGGCGGCGCTCAACGGTCAGGCGGCGGTCTACACCCAGGCACTGACTGAGGCGCGGGACGTGCTCAAGGGTAATTTCAACCCGGACAACCCGCAGAGCAAAATCATGCTCGAGCAAGTGGCGGAACTGAGCAAGCAGCCGGTCACAGTTGTTACGCCGGATCTGGCGGGCACCCTCAGCGCCGTGCAGGCCTATCTTGAGCGTCGTAATGTCAACGCTGAAGACTCGGTGAAACCCTTCGCCAAACCTGCTGCCACCGCGCAGGAGGCCACGCCATGAAACGCCTGTATGTCATCGTGTTTCTGGTGATCGCTGCGACGGCGGCCCTTGGTCTGGCGATTGCCGAGCATTCCGGTTACGTATTGGTGGCTTACAAAAGCTTCCGTTATGAGTCGAGCCTGTGGGCGACGTTGGCGCTCGTGGCGGTGCTGTGGCTGCTGATCTGGGGCATCAAGGCGCTGGTCGAGCTGGTGCTGACTTCCGGTGGTGTGGTCAATCCATGGTCGCGCCGCAACCGCAGTCGTCGTGTGCAAGTGGCGATCGAACACGGTCAACTGGATCTGGCCGAAGGTCGCTGGGCGAGCGCCCAGCGTCACCTTTATCGGGCTGCCGAGGCCGAGCGCCAACCGTTGCTGTATTACCTCGGTGCCGCCCGTGCTGCCAACGAGCAAGGCAATTACGAGGAAAGTGATCGTCTGCTGGAGCGCGCCCTCGAGCGCCAGCCTCAGGCAGAACTGGCGATTGCCTTGAGCCACGCGCAGCTGCAAACCGACCGTGGCGACACGGAGGGCGCGCTGGTGACTTTGCAGGCGATGCGCGAGCGTCATCCGCACAACGTCCAGACCCTGCGTCAGTTGCAGCGTCTGCATCAACAGCGTGGTGACTGGTCGGCGGTGATCCGCATGCTGCCCGAGCTGCGCAAGGACAAAGTCCTGCCGCCTGCCGAACTGGCCGAGCTGGAGCGTCGCGCCTGGGGCGAGAACCTGTCGCTGGCGGCGCACCGCGAGGAAGATGGCGCGGTGGGTCTGCAGTCGCTCAATCGTGCCTGGCAGCAACTGACCTCGTCGCAGCGTCAGGAACCCCCGCTGGTCCTGGCTTACGCTGAGCAACTGCGCCAGCTCGGTGCTCAGGTCGAAGCGGAAGAGGTGCTGCGCAATGCCCTCAAGCGTAAGTACGACAGTCACCTGGCGCGCCTCTATGGCTTGGTGCGCGGCAGCGATCCGACGCGTCAATTGCAAGCGGCCGAGGGCTGGCTCAAGGATCATCCCGCCGACCCGAGCTTGCTGCTGACGCTCGGTCGACTGTGCCTGCAAGCCAGTCTGTGGGGCAAGGCGAGGGATTATCTGGAAAGCAGCCTGCGCACTCAGCGCAACCCGGAAGCCTGTGCGGAACTGGCTCGATTGCTGGCCCGACTCGGCGACACCGAGCGCAGCAACCAGTTGTTCCAGGAAGGCCTGGGGTTGTTGGATGAGCGTCTGCTGGCTGCGCCTCTACCGATACAGGCTAACGCCTGAATGGGCGAGGGAGTGCGCTCCCTCGCTGATGTTCTTGACTGAATAGTTACCTCTATTTCGCTTCTTTGGCAAAGTCCTACAGAGGCCTACATCCTTTCCTCTCAAGCCTGTCGGGATTTCCCTACACTTCTGGTGAAGTGTCGTCAGCGACTCGCCTTGAAAGGCCGCGTCCCTTTCCTCTACCGTAACTGCCTGTCTTTATTGTTACGGATAACCCATGTCGTTGACCTGCTCACGCTCCCTGTTTTTTATGGCTTTCACGGCGGGAACACTGGCGCTGGGAGCTTCCTACTACCTCGAGTACGCGGTCGGTCTGGTGCCTTGCAGCCTGTGTCTGGTGCAACGGCTTTTCCTGAGCATTCTCACCGCCTGCTGTGGCGTGGCGGCTGTGCATGGACCCGGTCGTTCCGGTCTGTCGCTCTACTGGTCTGGCGCGTTGTCAGCCGCTCTGGGTGGAACAATGGCAGCCTGGCGACAGGTGCTGCTGCAAGGCGATTCGATGCAGCATCTGGCGCAATGCGCACCCAACCCGGAAGAGTTTTTCAGTCGTCTGCCCTGGCTCTGCGCCCTGGCACGGATGTTCAACGACAGCGAGGATTGTGCACAACTGTCCTGGACGCTGTTCGACCTGAGCATTCCGGAGTGGAGCCTGCTGTTCTTCGTCGCGATGTCGATCCTTGCGGTTTACCAGTTGCTTCGGCTGGCCTGGAGCGCTCTGCAGCGGCCGCTCAGCGGCGAAGCGTCGCACCGGGTGCTGGTCAGGGATTAAACACTTGTATGAACTTTCTCTCCTGCGTACCTTGAAGCCATAGGCGTGCGGGCATAATCTGGCCCGCACGTGTCATTGGATTTGTGTTGCTCGATGACGCTCTGCCTGAACGCCTCTCAAAGCAATAGCCAAAAGAAGGGGCGCAGGTGTAGGGCAGCATGACCCACAAGGGAAGAGAGATCGCCATGCTCGAAAGTTGTCAGAATGCTCAGGAACGTTGGGGTGGAGTTCATCTGCTGATCGACCGTTGGCTCCAGGAGCGTGAGGAGCTGATCGCTGCCTACGACAAGTTGGGCGCAGAACCTCAGTCACTCTCCGTGGATCGAAAGCCCTTGCAGGAGTTCTGCGGCGTGCTGGTCGATTACGTCTCGGCCGGGCACTTCGAAATCTACGAACAGCTGACGGGCGAGGCCAAGGCCTTCAACGACAAGCGCGGCCTGGAACTGGCCGAGACGATCTACCCGCGCATCGATGTCATCACGGAGAAACTGCTGGCCTTCAACGATCTTTGCGACGAAGGCAAATGCGTTGCCGAAAAATTCAAGGAGCTGGGTGGGCTGCTCCACGAGCGCTTCGAACTGGAGGACTGCCTCATCGAAGTGCTGCATACCGCCCACAAGGAAGAGGATTCGGTTCAGGCCTGAACCGACCCTGACACAAAAACGGTGCGCCAACAGCGCACCGTTTTTTATTGGGCGATCAACTGGTCGCGCCGCGCAACTCGACTTCGAACACCAACGGTGTGAACGGCGCGATCAAGTCGCCGGCACCGTCGGCGCCGTAAGCCTGATCGGATGGAATCACCAATCGCCACTTCGCACCCACCGGCATGTTTTGCAGCGCGGTGCGCCATCCTGCGATCACGCTGTCGAGATTGAACCACTGTGGCTGAGTGTTCTGATCGAACACGGTACCGTCCGGCAGTCGACCGACATACAGCACCTGTACTTTTCCATCCGGGCCGGCCTTCGTGCCATTCCCCGGCGCCAGCTCGGTCAGCAGGATGCCGTCAGCCAACTCTTTCACTCCCGGTTTGGCTTTTTCGGCGGTGAGAAAGCGTCGCTCGTTTTCCATCGCAGCTTCAGTCGACGGCATGGCTGCATGCTCGGCCGTCTGCGATTCGTGATCGGCCAGGATCTGTTCGATGCGTGCCTCGCTCAACGCCAGCGGCTTGCCTTGATAGGCCTGTTGCAGACCTTCGATCAGGGCCTGGATCTGTAGTTGCGGCACTTCCTGACGCAGCCGTTCACCGAGGCTCGCACCGAGGCTGTAGGCCAGATCGTGAGCGTCATTCGCGGTGTTTTTCTCGTCGGCCTGGACCGCCGAAAAGATCATGCAGAGGGATAAAAAAAGATAGCGCGACATGGGCACTCTCCGTCCTGAATTGCGGTGGATTATGCCAGCGCGAAGGTCTGCAACGGTGAACTGCTTTCGCCAATGTGCAGAAGTTTTTCGCAAGCCTGCAACCGAGTGCTTTCGATACTGTCAACATGCCCTAGCGGCGGTAGCAGCAGAGGTCTAGTATGAGCCGCACTCACGTCAGCCAGGAGGTAAACCATGTCGGCCACCAAGAAGCCTGTAAATACTCCGTTGCACTTACTCCAACAGCTCTCGGGCAGCCTGCTCGAACATTTGGAAAACGCTTGCTCCCAAGCCTTGGCTGATGCTGAAAAACTGCTCGCCAAACTGGAAAAGCAACGCGGCAAGGCACAAGAAAAACTGCACAAATCCCGCACCAAATTGCAGGACGCAGCCACAGCCGGTAAAGCCAAGGCGCAGACCAAGGCCAAGGCTGCCGTGAAGGAACTCGAAGACCTGCTGGATGCGCTGAAGGATCGTCAGTCCGACACCCGCAGCTACATTCTGCAACTCAAGCGCGATGCCCAGGAAAGCCTGAAACTGGCCCAGGGTGTCGGTCGTGTTCAAGAAGCCGTTGGCAAGGTGTTGTCCCTGCGTTCGGCCAAACCGGCAGCGGCGCCTGCGAAAAAAGCGGCCGCCAAACCTGCTGCAAAAGCCCCGGCCAAAGCGCCAGTGAAAGCCGCTGTAAAACCTGCAGCGAAGAAACCCGCAGCCGCAAGCGTTGCTAAACCTGCGGCTAAAACCACGGCGGCCAAACCAGCTGCCGCCAAACCGGCTGCTGCAAAACCAGCCGCCAAACCTGCGGCGAAAAGCGCTGCTGCGAAAGCGGCTCCGGCTAGAACTGCCGCTGCGAAACCTGCAGCCAAGCCAGCCACCAAAGTGGCCGCTAAACCGGTAGCAAAACCAGCCGTTAAAGCCGCCGCTAAGCCGGCTGCCAAAACTGCTGCTGCCAAGCCTGCGGCGAAAACCGCTGCCAAGCCGGTTGCTGCGAAACCTGCAGCCAAAGCGGCGGCGAAACCGGCGGCCAAGCCTGCGGTAAAAGCTGCGGCCAAACCTGCTGCAAAACCAGCGGCCAAACCGGCTGCTGCAGCGAAGCCTGCAACTACCGCAGCCAAGCCAGCAACCGCCGCTAAACCGGCCGCCAAGCCAGCCGCGAAACCTGCTGCAAAACCAGCAGTGAAAAAACCTGCCGCTGCCAAGCCGGCTGCCGCCAAACCAGCAGCCAAACCAGCTGCAGCAAAACCTGCCACTGCGCCTGCTGCCAAACCTGCTGCCGCACCGGCAACCCCGGCTCCGACTGCAGCACCGGCCGCCACTGCCTCGACCACCGCAACCACGCCATCGTCGGCACCGGTGTCGAGCGTCGCCAGCAACCCGTCCAGCGCTTCCTAAGCGCCGGTCGCCGCGACGCGCAGCACTTGCAGCGCGTCGCGGTTCAGGTTGGCCGCACTGCCGGCCAGAACCTCCAGCCAGTCACTCGATTCCTTCGAACTACGCTTCCAGCCTTGCGCGGCGCCTTCAAGTCGCGACAGCAGCGCACGCTCAGCCTCCAGCTCCAATCCCTTGATCTGCTCGCGCATCCCCTTGAGCACCGGATCGGTGTCGGCCAGGGCTTTCCACTGCATGCGCAATGCGCGTAACGGCTGGACTACTTCCCGGTCCCAAGGCTCTGTCAGTTCCAGAAGCTGCCGGGCGCGCCCCTCGTCGCAGGTCACATCGCGCTGTTCCAGCCACAAGCCACACAGCATCAGGCACACATTGGCCCCTGCCGATTGCAGGCGCAGGCAGGCATCCTCCACACCGGGACGGGCGTAGACGGCAAGGGCAAAGCTCCACAGGTCAGAGGACATCGTGCTACTCGCGCCAGTTGCGGACGAAGCTGGTAGACTCCGCCGCCATTATGATCCGACTTCAGAACCTGACTTTACAGCGTGGCCCGCAACGTCTGCTAGAAGACGCCGAGCTGACCCTGCACGCCGGCCACAAAGCCGGCCTCATCGGTGCCAACGGCGCCGGCAAATCCAGCCTGTTCGCCTTGCTCCGCGGTGAGTTGCACCCGGACTCGGGCGATTGCCTGTTGCCGGCCGATTGGCGTATCGCCCACATGCGCCAGGAGGTCGACACCCTCGAGCGTCTGGCGGTCGACTACGTGCTCGATGGCGACCTGCGCCTGCGCGAGGTCCAGCGTGACCTCGCAGCGGCCGAAGAGGCCCACGACGGGGCTGCTCTGGCGCGCCTGCACGCCGAACTCGACAGCGCCGACGGTTACACCGCCGATGCGCGGGCGCGCAAGTTGCTGGCCGGTCTCGGTTTCACCAATGAGCAGATGGATCGTCAGGTAGGAGATTTCTCCGGTGGCTGGCGGATGCGTCTGAACCTTGCGCAGGCTTTGATGTGCCCGTCAGACCTGCTGCTGCTCGACGAACCGACCAACCACCTGGACCTCGACGCCATCATCTGGCTCGAAGAGTGGCTAAAAAGTTACCCCGGCACTTTGTTGCTGATTTCCCACGACCGGGATTTCCTCGATGAAGTGGTCGATCACGTGGCTCACGTCGATCAGCGCAAGCTGGTGCTCTACCGTGGCGGCTACACCGCGTTCGAACGCGCCCGCGCCGAGCGTCTGGCCCAGCAGCAACAGGCCTACGAGAAGCAGCAGGCGCAGCGTGCGCACATGGAAAGCTACATTGCCCGGTTCAAGGCCCAGGCCACCAAGGCCCGTCAGGCCCAGAGCCGGATCAAGGCGCTTGAGCGGATGGAAGAGCTGTCGGCGGCCCACGTCGATTCGCCGTTCGACTTCGTGTTCCGCGAGTCGACCAAGATCTCCAGCCCGCTGATCGACCTGTCCGATGCGCGTTTGGGTTACGGCGAGAAAACCGTGCTGGAGAAGGTCAAGCTGCAACTGACCCCCGGTGCGCGAATCGGTCTGCTCGGCCCCAACGGCGCCGGTAAATCGACCCTGATCAAGAACCTCGCCGGCGAGCTGTCGCCGCTGGCCGGGCGCCTGACCCGTGGCGAGAACACGGTGGTCGGCTACTTCGCCCAGCATCAGCTCGATTCGCTGGATGCCAAGGCCAGCCCGTTGCTGCACCTGCAACGTCTGGCGCCGACCGAGCGTGAGCAGACCCTGCGCGACTTCCTTGGCGGTTTCGACTTCCGTGGCGCACGGATCGACGAGCCGGTGCTGAACTTCTCCGGTGGCGAAAAAGCCCGTCTGGCCCTGGCGTTGATCGCCTGGGAACGGCCGAACCTGTTGCTGCTCGACGAACCGACCAACCACCTGGACCTGGAAATGCGCCTGGCGCTGACCATGGCGTTGCAGGAGTTCAGCGGCGCGGTGCTGGTGGTTTCCCACGATCGGCACCTGCTCAAGAGCACCACCGACAACTTCTTCCTGGTCGCGGACGGCAAGGTCGAAGAGTTCGATGGCGACCTCGAAGACTACGCCCGGTGGCTGGTCGAGTACCGTCAGCGCAACGCCCCGGTCAGCAACACGCCGGTCAACCCGGACAAGACCGACAAGAAAGCCCAGCGCCAGGCCGCCGCTGCGTTGCGTCAGCAACTGGCGCCGCACAAGCGCGAAGCCGACAAGCTCGAAGCCGAGCTGGGCAAGCTGCACGAGAAACTGGCCAAGGTCGATGCCAGCCTCGGCGACAGCGACATCTACGAGCCTGCACGCAAGAACGAATTGCGCGACCTGCTGGCCGAACAGGCCAAGCTGAAAGTCCGCGAAGGCGAACTTGAAGAGGCGTGGATGCAGGCGCTGGAAACCCTGGAAACCATGCAGTCGGAGCTGGAGGCGCTGTCCTGATGGAGGCGTTCAAGCTGCCGTTGCCGGCGGTGTGGATCGAGCCGATCTGGCTCGGCGTGCAGATTCTGCTGATCCTGCTGGCCGGCTATTTCGCCCAGCGTGTCGTCGCGCGGTTCCTGACGCGCCTGGGCGAGAAATATCCGTTCCCGCCGCAGTTGCTGATGCCGCTTCGCGGGGGCCTGCGCTGGCTGATCATGGGCAGTGCGCTGATCTTCGTGCTGGAACGTCTCGGTGTTTCTGCCACCGTGCTGTGGACAGCGTTGTCCGGTTTCGTCGCCGTTGCAGCCGTGGCGTTCTTCGCCATGTGGAGCGTGCTGTCGAACCTGCTCTGCGCGATTCTGATCTTTACCGTCGGCCCGTTTCGTCTGGGCGATGTGGTGGAGCTGGTGGACACCACCGACAAGCCCGGCGTCAAAGGCCGGGTGGTGGCGATCAATCTGCTCTACACCACGCTGATCGAGGCCGAAGAACTCGGCACCGGCAGCGCCATGGTGCAGGTGCCCAATAGCCTGTTCTTCCAGCGCTCGGTAAGACGCTGGCGCGGGTCGGATGTGCTTCCTTCCAGCGGCTTCGAAAAGTGATCGGGCGCCGGCCACGTTGGTCGGTAGCCGCAACATCCTGAAAAAAAATCGGTAGTCATCCAGCCTGAATCCCATTAGCTTGGACGTTTGTCACGAGTCTGAGTCGAGGTGTGCGATGGAGCTTCAAACATGGCTGGCGTTTTTTGCCGCGTGTTGGGTAATCAGCCTTTCTCCGGGCGCCGGCGCGATTGCGTCGATGTCCAGCGGTCTGCAATACGGTTTCTGGCGCGGTTACTGGAACGCCCTGGGCCTGCAACTTGGCCTGGCCCTGCAGATTGCCATCGTCGGCGCCGGTGTCGGCGCAATCCTCACCGCTTCGGCCACTGCGTTCCATGCGATCAAATGGTTTGGTGTCGCCTACCTGGTTTACCTGGCGATCAAGCAGTGGCGCGCACTGCCGATGGACATGAGCGATGACGCGGCGGTACGTCCGATCGGTCGGCCGATGGCTCTGGTGTTCCGTGGATTCCTGGTGAACATCAGCAACCCCAAGGCCCTGGTGTTCATGCTGGCGGTGCTGCCGCAGTTCATCAATCCTCACGCACCGCTGTTGATCCAGTATGTGGTGATCGGCGTGAGCATGATTTGCGTCGACCTGATCGTCATGGCCGGTTACACCGGGCTGGCGTCGAAGGTGCTTCGCCTGTTACGCACACCGACCCAGCAGAAACGCATGAACCGTACGTTTGCCGGGCTGTTCATCGGCGCGGCGGCATTCATGGCGACGTTGCGCAAAGCCGCGGCCTAAAGCAGGCAGGCATAAAAAAGGCGACCTTTTCAGGTCGCCTTTTTCGTTTCCGGCAGCCGGTCAGTGAAGAATCACCGGCGCCGTATCACGCGGCAGATTGTTGCGCTGCTGCGGTTCGCGCGGCTGCTCGTAACCGCCACCGCCGAGCTGCATGCTCAGCTGTCCGGCCACGTCTTCGCCCAGTGCCTTCGAGACATCGCGAACCACCCGTGGGCGGTTCAGCGAGATCTTGATGTCGCGGTGGTTCACCAGTTTGGTGTCCTGCGCTTCACCCATGGCCGTGAAGGCCGAGGTGATTTCGTAGGTCTTGGTGTTGATCAGGCTGAAATCCGCCACCAGCGTCAGGCCCAGTACGGCTGAATAGCTGTCGGTGTTGGCCAGCTCGTTCATGTCCTGGGTGAAGTCGATGTCCGAAACGGTACCGAACAGCACGTAGTCGGCGCCCTTGAAGTTGCCGGCCTTGATCCGCTTGATTACGTCGTAGACGTCACCCTTGGACGAAGCCGTGTACGGCGTGCCCTGCACCAGCTGGAACATGCCGGTGCGCAGGATTTCACCCTTGATGTCGCCGGTGAATTTACGCAGCTCGCCTTGTTCGATGTAGCTGGTGGAGGCTTCGAGCTCGTTGTAGTTCGAAGAACCGCTGGAGCTGTAGTAGCCCTCACGGTAATTGTTCTGCGCCGAAACGATGTGGATGTATTGCTCCACGCGTTCCTGATAAGCCAGATCCGTCACCGCAACTTTCGGGGCCGCTTGCGCGCTGAACGCGCAAGCCAGGGCCATCATGCCAATCCATGCACGCATCGATCAACGCTCCGTGGTTTTGCGGATCTCTTTCTCGTCCATCCACTCAGCCAGACCGCTTTCGACGTCGATCAGTTGCAGGCTGAATTTGTAGAAGACGTCCTTGTAGTCGCTGCTGCGCTTGACGATCGAGCTGATCGAACCTTCAAGACGGTATTTGGCGGCGATCATGTTGCCGGTCTTGGCCACGGTGCTTTTCTTGTACAGGCCGCTCTGGTTTTGCAGCTTGAGCTGGTCGACCTGGCTCTGCATTGCGGTGTTGTCGCTGGCGAAGCGGGCGGTGCCGGACTTCATCAGCTGGGTCTTGATGCTGGTGGTGATTTCACGGGTGTCGATGTATTCGCTGGTCTTGTTCTTCACGTCGTAGACCTGAACCACCGGGCGGCCCTGCAGAATGCCGGACTGGGCCAGGGAACGGGTCATCGATTCGGCGATCATCTGCAGGTCGGTCGAGCCGAACTCGTTGGTCACGGTTTCAACGGCCTTGGTGTCGCCGTAGCTGATGTTCTTGCTGCCCAGGGTCGGCGAAGTGTTGGCGCAACCGGAGGCCAGCAGGGCGAGGACAGCGATGAAGGAAAAGCGTGCAAACATGGGAATGTTCTCTGAATCGGGAATAGGGTGTCGGGCTTAAGGCGTCTTCATTTCAAGACGGAAGTCCACGGCTTTCGGCGTCGGGGCGATGCCCTGGATGAAGCTGGTCTGGGCGCCGTACATCATCTGGCTCTTCCAGACTTCTTCCTCGGCGATCGGGAAGCCTTCCGCGCCGAGCCAGGCAAAGCGGTAGTAGAACGTCTTGTTGCTGTTGAGGGTGTTGGTCAACTGCACATTAACGGTCATGAAGCCGTTCTCGCGGGCGACGCGCATGGCGCCGACTGCAATGTGTTTCTGCGGGCCCATGGCCACGACCTTGCTCGCGGCGCTGCCCGGCTCCGGCGGTGGCGGGGTGGCGCAGCCGCTGGCCATCACGGCGAGGGCGGCGACGGCGAAGAGTTTGAAACGCATGCAAAGACTCCGTTCTTAAGGTTGTTTGAGGCTGGCTACGGCGGTGGTGCCGGCGCTCGGGGTCACGTGAGCGGCGAGGCCCGCGGCGAACACCTGATTGCCGACGGCGCGCAGGGTGATGACCTGATAACGCTGATCGACGGTAACTTTGACCTGCGTGCCACCCACGGCGCTCGGCAGAGTAACCTGATGCTCACCCTTTTTCAGGCGCAGACGTACCACTTGAGTGGTGTCCGGCAGGGTACGCCATGTACGGGTATCGGCACCTTCGAGCACCGCTGAAGAGATACCCACGGCCAGACCCGCCAGCGGGTTGGTTTCGTTGATCTTCTTCTGCGCCACGCCTTTGGTGATTGCCCGCACCATGGTGCGCACGATGATCCCTGGCATGTCATCGCGCAGGGCGCGGCGGGACATGGCAGTGGTGCTGTTGAGGGCGGTCAGGTTCAGTTGCTGGCCGTCGACACCGATCTGCGCGAAGGTCGCGGTCGAGGTGTCAGGCTTGATGATCGGGAACGACAGCGGGGTGATCACCACGTTGTTGGAGATCGGCAGCGGCAGCGGTACGCGGATCGAGTCGCGGGCCGGTGCCAGGCCGCTTTGCACCACGATCAGGACGTCGCTGTCATCGCTCTTGACCGGTTTGTCGAGGTTGACCAGCGCCTGTTCCAGCAGCGGCGTGTTCGGACGCAGTTCGGCCGCTTTGCGGTAACCCGGCGCGGCCAGGTCTTTTTCATCCAGGGCTTCGTAGACGAAACCGGCCAGATAGTGGCTGAACGCACTCTGGTAACTGTTCTTAAGGCCGACCACTTCCGGGGCGTCGAGGCTGGCGACCGGGTAGCCTTGCAGGTCCTTGTACTGGGTCTTGATGCCTTCCTTCTCGGCTTCCTCTTCGCTCTTGAGGTATTCCTTGTCACGCAGGTCGGCGATCACGGCTTCACGTTCGTGGGTCTTCTTGATCGCGGTGCGGGCGCCGTCGAAATCGTTGACCGCCAGCAGGTTCAGGGCCATCTGCGTGGTCAGCATGACTTTTTCGTAGTCGTAGCCTTCGTAGCGACGGACCTTGTCATTGACCAGGAAACTGCCGAACTGGGCCAGGTATTTGTCGGTGTCGAGCTTGACCGAGTCTTCCCACTTGCCCACCACCTGGTCGGCGCTGGTCCAGGCGTTCTGGCTGCCGGACAAGTCGCCCTTGGCGCGCAGCAGTTCACCCTTCTCGAAGTAATAGAGCAGGTCCTTGTCCGGGCCGGTGTTGTTCTTTTCCAGCAGAGTCAGGGCGGCGTCGACGTTGCCGGTGGCCAGTTGCTGGTTGGTCTGGGCCAGTTCGGAATCGTAGTTGCGAAACGCCGAACAGCCGGACAGCAGAGTGACTGCGCCAAGCGCGATCAGAGTGGGAGCGCGGAATGCCATGGGGTACTTCTTCCATGAGTAGCGACAGCCTCGGGTGCGGGTCGGGCTGCTGGGACCGATCGGCAGTGGCGATGGCCTCCTGCCAATTCCTCATAAACAGAGGAGCTTTAATGCCGCATCGCGATAACGAGGGCGCGGCATTATAAGCGGGCGATGCTGGCTATGTAATAGCTTTTTAATTGCACCGGTTAGTTAGATGCCATTACTTATTTCAGACCGGATACCGCGCGGCTTTCCACTGAAACGGGCGCCTGGAAAGCACTGCCGTTGGCATAGATTCGGTCGCCCAGGGCACGCAGGCCGATGATCTGGCGATCCTGATCGATACGGATTTTCAGCGGTGCGACACTGGGAGCGGTGGGCAGGCTGATCAAGTGCTCGCCTTTCTTCAGACGCAGGCGCAGCAATTGTGTGAGGTTGGGCAGGGTGCGCCAGGTGCGGGTGTCTGCGTGCTCGAATCCATCGTAATGGGTTACATAGGACGCCTTCGCCGGGTTGCGCCGATTGTCGGTGCCTTGGACGTCTGCGGCGAGGAACGCTCGATACGTGGTGCGCTGAATGATCCCGGGCATGTCGTCACGCAGGGTGCGCAGGGACATGTCGGTGATGTTGTTGACCGTGATCAGCTTCTTTTGGCGGCCGTCGAGGCTTATCTGATTGAAAGGCTGGGTGGAGGTGTCGGGCACCATTACCGGAAACGATACATTGGCGACGATCACTTGACCGTCCTCAAGCTTCACCGGATACGGCACACGCACCGAGCTGCGAGCCGGTGCCAGCCCGCTTTGCACGATGATCAGCACGTCGCTTTCGCCGGCCTTGAGCCCGGGGCTGTCGAGGTCACGCAAGGCCTGTTGGAAGAACGGCATGTCAGGGCGCAGTTCTATGGCCTGACGATAACCCGGTGCAGCCAGATCCTTTTCACCCAGGGCTTCATAAGTGAAGCCGGCCAGATAGTGGCTGAACGCACTTTGATAGCCGTTCTTCAGAGCGATGACTGCAGGCGCATCCAGCATGACCACCGGGTAACATTGCAGGTCCTTGTAATGCACACGGGCGCCCTGGTCCTTGGCGGCGTTTTCAACACGCTCGTATTCGAGCTCTCGTTGCCGGGCGATCAGTGTTTCGCGCTCGTGGGTCTTCTTGATGTCCGCACGAGCACCGTCGAAGTCGTTCACGGCTAACTGATTGAGGGCCATTTGCGTGGTCAGCATGACCTTTTCATAGTCGTAACCATCGTAGCGACGAATCTTATCGTTGATGATGCTGCCCCATTGATTGCCCAGGGCGGAAAGCAGCTTGTCGCCAGTGGTTTCAATGGCGTCCTGGCGCTGAATCACCATCTGTTCGGCGCTGCGCCAGGCAACCTGACTTTGCGGCAACTCGCCGGCAGCGCTGAGTACCGCGCCTTTCTCGAAGTAATAAAGCAGGTCTTTCTCTTCATCCGGGTTATGCGCCTCGATCAGGGCCAGCGCACCGTCGGTGTTGCCCGCTTTCAACTGTTCGGTTGTCTGTTGCAGTTCCAGGTCGTAATTGCGGTAGGCCCCGCAACCGCTCAATTGCAGGACCGCGCTTAACAGCAAGGGAAACAGCAGACAATGGCGCATGACCACGAGATTTTCCTTAATCGAAAGGGGTGAGAGGCGACGCAGTATAGAAGCGAGTGATGGCTATTTGCTGCAGCACAATGCGCGTAATTACGATGCGGCCAACGAGAAAGCTTGAGTCAGCCTTCATCGGCGTGAACAATGTGTTACTTCGCATTTCCAATTGAGACCCATTCATGACTGCCTCGTCCCGATTCCTGGCCTGGCTGGTGTTCCCGTTGTTTGCCCTGAGCAGCTTCAATCTGCTGGCCGATACCGTGGAAGGCGCGCCGCAAGCGCTGCACCTGCTCGATTACATCAGCGCCGACTACCCGCCGACGGTAGAGGCCGGCAAGGTCATCGACGATGCCGAATACCGTGAACAACTGGAGTTCACCCGCGCGCTGCAAGGCTTGATTGCCGGTATGCCGGCCAAACCGGAGAAGGTCGGTCTGGAGCAGGGCATCAACGCTCTGCTGGCCGCCATCACCGCGAAGCAGGACGGCGCGGACGTCGCGCGTCAGGCCCGGCAACTGGGAGCGAAACTGGCGGTGGCCTATGAAGTCAGCCAGGCGCCGATTATCACCCCGGACCCGACCCGTGGTGCGCCGCTCTATACCCAGCACTGCTCGGTATGTCATGGCACCAACGGGGCCGGCGATGGCCCCGCGGGTGTCGGCATGGAGCCTGCGCCGGCCAATCTGCGTGATGCCAAACGTCTGGATCATCTGAGCCTCTACGCGATCTACAACACCCTCGGCCAGGGCGTCGAAGGCACCGACATGCCAGCCTTCGCCGATCAACTGGACGACCGTCAGCGCTGGGATCTGGCGACCTACATCGCACAGTTCAGCGCCGATCCGGCCACGGCCAAATCCGACAAGACCTACAACATCGCCGACCTGGCCCGCCAGACCCCGGCCGAAGTGCAGGCCGCCGAAGGTGCTGACGCCGCCGCGATCTTCCGTGTACAGCGAGCGCAGCCGCCGCAGGTCAAGCGTGGCCCGGCGCAGTTGCTCGACTACACCGCCGCGACCCTGGACAAGAGCCTTGCCGCTTACCGCGCAGGCGAGCGTGATCAGGCTTATGACTTGTCCGTTGCAGCGTATCTGGAAGGTTTCGAACTGGTTGAAAGCTCGCTGGATAACGTCGATGCCAACGTGCGCAAGGACACTGAAAAATCCCTGATGGCCTATCGGCAATCGCTGCAGGACGGCTTGCCGGTGGAGCAGGCTGAGCAGCGTCTTGACGCGGCCAAGGCCAAACTCAAGGAATCCGCTGGCCTGCTGGGCAGTGACGGACTGAGCTGGTCGCTGAGTTACATCTCCGGTCTGTTGATTCTGCTGCGTGAAGGCCTGGAAGCGATTCTGGTACTGGCGGCGATCCTCGCGTTCCTGCGCAATACCGGTCAGCAATCGGCGGTGCGCAGCGTCAACGTCGGCTGGGGCCTGGCGCTGTTGGCCGGTCTCGGTACCTGGGCGCTGGCGGCGTACGTGATCGATGTCAGCGGCTCCCAGCGGGAATTGCTGGAAGGCGCCACGGCGTTGTTCGCCAGTGTCATGGTGCTGTGGCTCGGGGTTTGGATGCATGACCGCCGGCACGCGGCAGCCTGGCAGGATTACATCAAGCAGAGCCTGGTCGGTGGTGGCGGGCGTTTCGGCTTCGCGATCCTGGCGTTCTTCTCGGTGTACCGCGAATTGTTCGAAGTGATCCTGTTCTACGAAACCCTGTGGCTGCAGGCCGGTCCCGCCGGGCACAACGCGGTGTTGGCGGGTGGTGCGACAGCGCTGGTGCTGCTGTTCGGTCTGGCGTGGGTGATCCTGCGCGGCTCGGCGAAACTGCCGCTGGCGCTGTTCTTCAGCATCAATGCGGGGTTGCTGTGTGCGCTGTCGGTGGTGTTTGCCGGTCATGGTGTGAAGGCGTTGCAGGAAGCCGGGATCTTCGGCACCCGGCCGGTGGCGTTCTTCGATTTCGAATGGCTGGGGATTCACGCCGACGCCTACTCGCTGACGGCGCAGGCCGTGGCGATTGCAGCGATCATCGTGCTGTACGGCCGCAGCCGGGTGGCGGAAAAGCGCCGAGTGGCGGCCTGAGATGATGCGCGTATGGATCGATGCCGACGCCTGCCCGAAGATGGCCAAGGAGCTGGTGGTCAAATTCGCCCTCAAGCGCCGCTTCGAGGTGGTGCTGGTGGCGGGGCAGCCGCAGAGCAAGCCGGCACTGTCGATCGTCAAGCTGATCGTGGTGCCGAGTGGCCCGGATGCGGCGGATGATTATCTGGTGGAACACGCGGTGCCGGGCGAGCTGGTGATCTGCAGTGATATCCCGCTGGCCGACCGGCTGGTGAAGAAGGGCGTGGCAGCGCTCGACCCGCGAGGCAAGGAGTTCGACGCGCAGAACATGGGTGAACGGCTGGCGACTCGCAATCTGTTCACCGACCTGCGAGAGCAGGGCCAGGTCAGCGGCGGCCCGGCGCCGTTCGGTGACCGGGAGAAGCAGGCGTTCGCCAATGCGCTGGACCGGATCCTGACGCGGCTGGCGCGCCAGTCCTGAGTCAATCATTCCCACGCAGCGCGTGGGAATGATCATTGTCGCGGGTCAGGCGTCGTTTTCGTGGGTCAGCTCAAGCACGCGATCCACCAATTTGTTGATCCCCGAAGCCGCTTCACTGATCGACTGCGCCAGCATGTAGGCCGGGGTGGTCACCAGTTTGCGCGCCTTGTCTTCGATGATGTCGGTCACCGCGCAGTCTTCGTGGGTTGCGCCCATCTTGCCGATGGCCTTGGCCGTCTCCGCGTCATTACCGATGGTGCAGGTCACGCCCGGGCCGTAGATCTTGGCGGCCAGTGCCGGCGAGATGCACATCAGGCCCACCGGTTTGCCCGCTTCGGCAAACGCCTCGGTCAGCGCCAGCACGTCCGGCTGAACGCAGCAGCCCGCGCCGTCGACGGCGAAGTTCGACAGGTTCTTCGCTGCACCAAAACCGCCAGGCACGATCAGCGCATCGAAATCATCGACATCGGCTTCACGGACATCCTTGACGTTGCCCCGGGCGATGCGCGCCGACTCCACCAGCACGTTGCGCGACTCGGGCATTTCCTTGCCGGTGAGGTGGTTGATCACATGCAATTGCGCGATGTCCGGGGCGAAGCACTGCACCTGGGCGCCGCGCTGGTCGAGGCGAAGCAGGGTGATGACGCTTTCGTGGATCTCGGCGCCGTCGTACACGCCGCAACCGGACAGGATCACTGCAACTTTTTTGCTCATGGGTTTCTCTCCAGATTCATGGCGCTAAATGTCCACTAATTTGTCGTTCGTTGCCATAGGGCCAAGCCGTGGCTACACCTAGGATCTGTGCACACGGATCTCGATCAGGGCGCGTCATGAACTTCATTCTGTATGCGGTGCCGTTTTTCTTCGTATTGATTGCGGCCGAGCTGATCGCCGACCGTTGGCGCGGGGTGAGCAACTATCGCCTGGCCGATGCGGTGAACAGCATCAGCACCGGGGTGTTGTCGACCACCACCGGCCTGCTGACCAAAGGCGTGGGGCTGGTGACCTACGGCTTTGCCCTGGAGCATCTGGCGCTGCTCAGGTTGCCGGCGGACAGTGTCTGGGCATGGGGCTTCGCTTTCGTCCTCTACGACTTCTGCTACTACTGGCTGCACCGCATGGGGCACGAGCGGAACATTCTCTGGGCGGCGCATTCGGTGCATCACCAGAGCGAGGACTACAACCTTTCCACCGCCTTGCGCCAGACCAGCACAGGGTTTCTGCTGGGCTGGATCTTTTACCTGCCGATGGCCGTGCTCGGTGTGCCGCTGCTGGTGTTCGTCAGTGTCGCGGCGATGAACCTGCTGTATCAGTTCTGGGTGCATACAAAGCACATTCCCAAGCTCGGCTGGTTCGAATGGATCTTCGTCACGCCGTCCAATCATCGGGCCCACCATGCGCAGAACGCTCTCTACATGGATCGCAACTACGGCGGGGTGTTCATTATTTGGGATCGCCTGTTCGGCTCGTTCCAGGAAGAGGACGACAACGAACCGGTGATTTTCGGCGTGACCACACCGCTGGCGAGCTGGAATCCGTTGTGGGCCAACGTGCAGTTTTACGCGCAGCTGTGGGATGACGCGCGCCGGGCCGAGCGTATGTGGGACAGGATCCGGATCTGGTTCATGCGTACAGGATGGCGCCCGGCGGACGTGGCGGCGAAGTACCCGATGCACAAGCCGGACTTGAGCCGGTTCCGCAAATTCGAAGTGCCGCTGGGCGCCCGACAGCAGTGGTACGTGCTGCTGCAATTCGGCGTGTACGTTGCGCTGGGCAGTTACCTGATGAACCTGGAGCGCAGCCTGTCGACCGGCGCCCTGGTGCTGGGCTGGGGCGCGGTGGCGTTTGGTTTGTTTGTGTTGGGCGTGGCCCTGGAGAATCGCCCTTGGGCGGGGAAGTTGGAGGTACTGCGGTTGGCGGCGAACGTGCCGCTGGTGTGGCTGGCGCCGCAGGTCGGGCTTTGGCCGGCCAGCCCCGGGGTCTGGGCCGGCCTGCTCGGTTACAGCCTGTTCAGTGGCATCGGGCTGTATTACTGCCGCCAGCGGTTTACTCGGCTGGCGTCTTAGGTTCGGCGGATTTGGCCTGTTCGGCTTTATGCCGTTCAGCCTTGGCCAGTTGTTCGGCCTGCTCGTCTTCGTAGACCTTCCTGGCCAGCCAGGCATTCTTGAACCGGCGGCGCAGCCAAAGACCGACGCCCAGTACCAGCAGCGCGCCAAGTACCCACAGTTCATACTTCTTGATGCTGCCCAGCATGCCTTCGAGCACCGCACCGAAGTGGTACGCGGCCGCAGCCAGGGCGGCGGCCCAGATCGCAGCGCCAATGCCATTCAGCAGCAGATAGCGTCCCGGCGGGTAGCCCGACAGACCGATCGCCACCGGCATCACCGTGCGCAGGCCGTAAACGAAGCGGAAGCTCAGGACCCAGATGTCCGGGTGCTTGCGGATATGCTCCAGCGCGCGGTCGCCCATCATTTGCCAGCGCGGTTTGCGCGCCAGCAACTTGCGCCCGTGCTTGCGGCCCAGGAAGTACCACAGCTGATCGCCGGCATAGCTGCCGAAGAACGCCACGACCACCACCAGATTGATGTCCATGTAACCACGGAACGCGAGGAAGCCCGCGAGCACCAGGATGGTTTCGCCTTCGAAGAACGTGCCGAGAAACAGGGCAAAGTAGCCGAAGTCATGCAGAAATTGTTGGAGCATTGTCTGGGTGCTGGCGAAATGAACGCGCAGCCTAACCCTTCGGACACATTCAGGAAAGTGTCGAAATGTGTCTCGACGTTAACATTTCCTACAACGACAATGGATTGCGGCTACATGTCACGGGGGTGCACATAACTGTAATACGACCGTCATAATGGCCGCTTATAACTGCCACACTCGCCCGTCTGCGCGGGCTCAGGAGTCTGCCGTGAGCTTTACCCCAGCCAACCGCCTGTTCCCCGCCACCCGCCTGCGTCGCAATCGTCGTGATGATTTTTCCCGGCGCCTGGTGCGTGAGAACGTGTTGACGGTCGATGACCTGATCCTGCCGGTGTTCGTGCTCGACGGTGAAAACCGCCGCGAAGCCGTGGCCTCGATGCCGGGTGTCGAGCGTCTGACCATCGACCTGCTGCTTGAAGAAGCGACGAAATGGGTTGAACTGGGGATTCCGGCGCTGGCGCTGTTCCCGGTCACGCCACCTGAACTCAAATCCCTCGATGCCGCCGAAGCCTGGAATCCCGAAGGTATCGCCCAGCGCGCCACCCGCGCCCTGCGTGACCGCTTCCCGGAGCTGGGCGTGATCACCGACGTCGCCCTGGATCCGTTCACCACTCATGGTCAGGACGGCATTCTCGACGAAGAAGGTTATGTGCAGAACGACATCACCGTCGATGCACTGGTCAAGCAGGCGTTGTCCCACGCCGCCGCTGGCGCCCAGGTGGTGGCCCCGTCGGACATGATGGACGGCCGCATCCAGGCGATCCGTGAGGCGCTGGAGCTGGCCGGTTACGTCAACGTGCGGATCATGGCCTACTCGGCCAAGTACGCCAGCGCCTATTACGGCCCGTTCCGCGATGCCGTGGGTTCAGCCGCGAACCTGGGCAAGGCGAACAAGGCTTCCTACCAGATGGACCCGGCCAACAGTGACGAAGCGTTGCACGAAGTGGGCGCGGACCTGTCTGAAGGCGCGGACATGGTCATGGTCAAACCCGGCATGCCTTACCTGGATATTTTGTTCCGGGTAAAAGATGCCTTCAAAGTGCCGACGTTCGTCTATCAGGTTAGCGGCGAATACGCCATGCACATGGCGGCGATCCAGAATGGCTGGTTGAGCGAAGGCGTGATCCTCGAATCCCTGACCGCCTTTAAACGTGCCGGCGCTGATGGCATCCTGACTTACTTTGCTGTCCGCGCCGCTCAATTGTTACGAGAGCAGAAATAGCCCTCCCAGGAACATTCGATGAATACCGAAGGACTCAGTGAAGTTGCCGTAAAAGAAGCTCAACCCGTGGTCGAGCAGATTACCGAAACCCCGCCGGAACTCGAGCCTGCGCCACCCGCGCCGGCGTCAGAGCCCGCAGCGGCGGCTCCGGTGATCGCGATTCCCGGTCTGGATGACAGCAGCCTGTATATCCACCGGGAATTGTCGCAACTGCAGTTCAACATCCGCGTGCTGGAACAGGCGCTGGACGAGTCCTACCCGTTGCTGGAGCGGCTGAAGTTCCTGCTGATCTTCTCCAGCAACCTCGACGAATTCTTCGAGATCCGCGTCGCTGGCCTCAAGAAGCAGATCACTTTCGCTCGTGAACAGGCCGGCGCCGACGGCCTGCAACCGCATCAGGCATTGGCGCGGATCAGCGAACTGGTGCACGGTCACGTCGACCGCCAGTACGCGATCCTCAACGACATCCTGCTGCCCGAGCTGGAAAAGCACCAGATCCGCTTTATCCGTCGCCGCTACTGGACCACCAAGCTCAAGACCTGGGTGCGCCGTTATTTTCGCGACGAGATCGCGCCGATCATTACGCCGATCGGCCTCGACCCGACGCACCCGTTCCCGTTGCTGGTGAACAAGAGCCTGAACTTCATCGTCGAGCTCGAAGGTATCGACGCCTTCGGTCGCGACTCCGGTCTGGCGATCATCCCGGCGCCGCGTCTGCTGCCACGGATCATCAAGGTGCCGGAAGAAGTCGGCGGCCCTGGCGACAACTATGTGTTCCTGTCGTCAATGATTCACGCTCACGCCGATGACCTGTTCCAGGGCATGAAGGTAAAGGGCTGTTACCAGTTCCGTCTGACCCGGAACGCCGACCTTGCGCTCGATTCCGAAGACGTCGAAGACTTGGCCCGCGCCCTGCGTGGCGAGTTGTTCTCCCGTCGTTACGGCGACGCCGTGCGCCTGGAAGTCGCCGACACCTGCCCGAAACATCTGTCGGATTACCTGCTCAAGCAGTTCAACCTGAGCGAGACCGAGCTGTATCAGGTCAACGGTCCGGTCAACCTGACGCGTCTGTTCAGCATCACCGGTCTGGACAGCCATCCGGAGCTGCAATACACGCCGTTCACGCCGCAGATTCCGAAATTGCTGCAAAACAGCGAGAATATTTTCAGCGTGATCAGCAAGCAGGACATTCTGCTGCTGCACCCGTTCGAGTCGTTCACCCCGGTGGTCGACCTGCTGCGCCAGGCCGCGAAAGACCCGCACGTTCTTGCCGTGCGCCAGACCCTGTACCGTTCCGGCGCCAACTCGGAAATCGTCGATGCGCTGGTAGATGCCGCGCGTAACGGCAAGGAAGTGACGGCGGTCATCGAGCTGCGGGCGCGCTTCGACGAAGAATCCAACCTGCAACTGGCCAGCCGTCTGCAAGCGGCCGGTGCGGTGGTGATCTACGGCGTGGTCGGCTTCAAGACCCACGCCAAGATGATGCTGATCCTGCGCCGCGAGGCTGGCGAGATCGTGCGTTACGCGCACCTCGGCACCGGTAACTACCACGCCGGCAACGCCCGTCTGTACACCGACTACAGCCTGCTGACCTCCGACGACGCCTTGTGCGAAGACGTCGGCAAACTGTTCAGCCAGTTGATCGGCATGGGCAAGACGCTGCGCATGAAGAAGCTGCTGCACGCGCCGTTCACCCTGAAGAAGGGCATGCTCGACATGATCCTGCGCGAGACGCAATTCGCGCTCGACGGCAAGCCTGCGCACATCATCGCCAAGTTCAACTCGCTGACCGATCCGAAGATCATCCGCGCGCTGTACAAGGCCAGCCAGTCCGGTGTGCGCATCGATCTGGTGGTGCGCGGCATGTGCTGCCTGCGTCCGGGCATCGCCGGGGTTTCGCACAACATCCACGTGCGCTCGATCATCGGTCGCTTCCTTGAACACACCCGGGTTTTCTACTTCCTCAATGGCGGCGAGGAGCAGATGTTCCTGTCCAGTGCCGACTGGATGGAGCGCAACCTCGACAAGCGCGTCGAGACTTGCTTCCCGGTGGAAGGCAAGAAGCTGCTGACCCGGGTCAAGAAAGAGCTGGAGCTGTACCTGACCGACAACACCCACAGCTGGAGCCTGCAGTCGGATGGCCGCTACATCCGCAACACGCCGACCGGCAACCAGAACCCGCGCAGTGCGCAGGCGACGTTACTGGAGCGGTTGGGCAGCCCGATTCTGCCGGTCAGCAGTTGACTGAAGATTTCGGCGCAATAAAAAAGGCGATCCATCCGGATCGCCTTTTTTGTGCCTGTCGGTTATTCAGTGCACGGTCAGGACGATGCCCACCCGTGTCAGCCACTCGGCCTCAAGCGCGAAGTCCGCCTGGGTCAGCTGATTTTCATCCAGCCAGTTCTCCGGGAATTCCACGTCGAGGTTGTTGCCGTTGGCATGCAGCGCCACTTGCGGCATGGTCTGGGTGCCGCGAATGTGATGGAACAGGATCGCGAAGCGCAGCAGCACGCACAGGCGGATCAGCTTGTCGCCGTCGTCGCCGAACTCGGCGAACTTGTCCTTGGGGATGTTGCGGCGGTGGCCGCGCACCAGCAGGGCGAGCATTTGCTGGTCTTCGCGGGAGAACCCGGCGAGGTCCGAGTGCTCGATCAGGTAGGCGCCGTGCTTGTGGTAGTGGTAGTGAGCGATGTCGAGCCCGACTTCGTGCACTTTCGCCGCCCAGCCCAGCAGTTCGCGCCAGATACCGTCGTCCAGCTCCCAGTCCACGGCGACCTGATCGAAGGCGTGCAGGGCTTTGCGCTCGACCCGCGCGGCTTGTTCCAGGTCGACGTGGTAGCGCTCCATGAGCGAGGTCAGGGTGCGTTCGCGCACGTCTTCGTGATGATGGCGGCCAAGCAGGTCGTAGAGCACGCCTTCACGCAGCGCGCCTTCGCAGTGATCCATACGTTGCAGTTCGAGGGCGTCGAAGATCGCTTCAAGAATCGCTAAACCTGCGGGGAAGATCGCGCGGCGATCCGGTTTGATCCCTTCGAAATCGATCTTGTCGACATCGCCCAGCTTGAACAGGCGACGCTTGAGCCACGCCAGGCCTTCGGCGTTCACTTCGCCGGTGCCGTGTCCGCCGGCCTTCAGTGCCAAGCCGATGGCACGGATGGTGCCCGAGGAGCCGATGGCTTCATCCCAGGTCAGACGGTGCAGGGCGTGTTCGATGCTCATGATCTCCAGCCGCGCCGCCGTGTAAGCCTGGGCGTAGCGTGCCGGGGTGATCTTGCCGTCCTTGAAATAGCGCTGGGTGAAGCTCACGCAGCCCATTTGCAGGCTTTCGCGCAACAATGGCTCGAATCGTTGCCCGATGATGAATTCGGTACTGCCACCGCCGATGTCGGCGACCAGGCGTTTGCCCGGAGTGTCGGCGAGGGTGTGGGACACGCCGAGGTAGATCAGACGCGCTTCTTCACGGCCGGAGATGACTTCCACCGGGTGGCCGAGGATTTCTTCGGCGCGGCGGATGAATTCGCCACGGTTGCGCGCCTCACGCAGGGCGTTGGTACCGACGATCCGCACAGCGCCCAGCGGCATGCCGTTGATCAGTTGGGCAAAGCGCTTGAGGCAGTCGAGCCCGCGCTGCATGGATTCTTCGTTGAGCTGACGCTCATCGTCGATGCCGGCGGCCAGCTGAACCTTTTCCCCGAGCCGTTCGAGAATACGGATTTCGCCGTTCTGGGCCTTGGCCACGACCATATGGAAGCTGTTGGAGCCCAGGTCGATCGCGGCGATCAGGGACAGATTCTTGGCTTGGGATTGGGGCATGGTCAGGGGGTCTCGGTCGATAACCCCGACATCGTGCCACGATCAAACGCTGCCGCCAACGCGCACGGTTCAAACCCTTGATTTAGCGCACTGACGGCCTGCTTTCAGCCTGCGACTTCCACGGTTCCGATGAAATTCGCCAGCTCCGGCGTCTGCGGATCGGCAAACAGCACCTTCGGGTCGCCCACCTCATGCACCTTGCCCTGGTGCATGAACACCAGTTTATCCCCAACCTCCCGTGCGAAGCGCATTTCGTGGGTGACCATGATCAGCGTCATGCCTTCTTTGGCCAGTTGTCGGACCACGCTCAGGACTTCGTTGACCAGTTCCGGGTCCAGCGCCGAGGTGATCTCGTCGCACAGCAGTACCTTGGGCGACATCGCCAGCGCCCGGGCAATCGCCACGCGTTGTTGCTGGCCGCCCGAGAGGCGCTCCGGGAAGGCATCGAACTTTTCACCCAGGCCGACGCGCTCCAGCATCTGCCGCGCCAGTTCCGCAGCTTTGGCCTTGGGCATTTTCTGCACCACTTGAGGTGCGAGCATCACGTTTTCGCCCACCGTCAGGTGCGGGAACAGGTTGAACTGCTGAAACACCATTCCGACTTTCTGCCGCAGGCTGCGCAGGTCGGCGCGGGCCGCGTCGAGGTATTCGCCGTCGACTTCGATCACGCCGTCGTTGATCGACTCCAGGCCGTTGAGGGTGCGCAACAGGGTGGATTTTCCCGAGCCGCTACGGCCGATGATCGCCACCACTTGGCCTTCCTCGACACTCAGGTCGATGCCTTTGAGCACGTGGTGATCGCCGTAGTATTTATGCAGGGCGGAAATTCTAAGCAGAGGCATGCAGTCTCCTTTCCAGGTAGCGCGCACTGAGGGACAGGGGGTAGCAGAGCAGGAAGTAGCCCAGGGCAACGAGGCCGTAGACCATGAACGGTTCGAAGGTGGCGTTGGCGAGCATGCCGCCGGTCTTGGTCAGTTCGGTGAAGCCGATGATTGAGGTCACCGCGGTGCCCTTGATCACTTGCACCGAGAAGCCCACGGTCGGCGCCACGGCGATGCGCAGCGCTTGCGGCAGGATCACGTAGCGCAGTTGCTCAAGCGGATTGAGCGCCAGGCTCGACGAAGCTTCCCACTGGCCATTGGGAATTGCCTCGACGCATCCACGCCAGATCTCCGCCAGATAGGCGCTGGTGAACAGCGTCAGGGCAATCGCCGCCGCCATCCACGGCGAAATCTCGACCCCGGCCAGCGCCACGCCGAAGAACACCAGAAACAGCTGCATCAACAGCGGGGTGCCCTGGAACAGTTCGATCCAGGTGCGGGCGATACTGCTGGGCAGCGGGTTTTTCGAGATACGCATGATCAGGATCAGCAACCCGACGATCCCGCCGCCGATGAATGCCACCAGCGACAACGCCAGCGTCCATTGCAGGCCGGTGAGCAGGTTGCGCAGGATGTCCCAGAACGTGAAATCGCTCATCGGCTGCTCCTTGCGCTGCTTTTCGACAGGTAGCGCCGGCCGAGCCAGTTCAGCAACTGACGGATCAGCAGCGCCATGCACAGATAAATGAGGGTAGTCAGGGCGTAGGTTTCAAAGGCGCGGAAGTTACGCGATTGAATGAAGTTGGCGGCGAAGCTCAACTCTTCGGTGGCGATCTGCGAACACACCGCCGAACCGAGCATGACGATGATGATCTGGCTGCTCAGGGCCGGCCAGACCTTGCCCAGCGCCGGCAACAGCACCACGTGCCGGAACGCTTCAAAACGACTCATCGCCAATGCGGCTGCGGCTTCCAGCTGCCCGCGCGGAATCGCCTGGATACCGGCGCGGATGATCTCGGTCGAGTACGCGCCGAGGTTGATCACCATCGCCAGCACTGCGGCCTGCCACTCGGAAATCTGCACGCCGAGGGACGGCAGGCCGAAAAAGATGAAAAACAGTTGCACCAGGAACGGCGTGTTGCGGATCAACTCGACGTAGACACCGAAGATCGTCGAAAACGGGCGGATGTTCCACGCCCGCACCAGCGCCCCGGCGATGCCCACGCCAACCCCGAACAGCGCACCGATGGCCGTCAGCTCAAGGGTGAACAACGCCCCGCGGAGCAGCAGGTCGGTGTTTTCCACCACCGGCAAGAAATCGAACTGATAGGCCATGAAAGTCTCCCGCAGCGCCGGTCAGAGGTCGGCCGGCAGCGGCTCTTTGAGCCAGGTCTGCGCGTTCTTTTCCAGCGCGCCGTCAGCCTTGGCGGTGGTGAGGATCTCGTTGACCTTGCCCAGCAGCGCCGGCTCGTTCTTGTTCACGCCGACGTAGACCGGCGAATCCTTGAGCTTCACCTTCAGCGCCGGTACGCGCTTCGGGCTCTTTTCGCTGATTGCGACCATCACCACGTTGCCGCTGGCGATCAGATCGACTTGCCCTGCGAGGTAGGCGGCGATGGTCGAGTTGTTGTCTTCGAAGCGCTTGATGGTCACGCCTTCGGGAGCGACCTTGGTCAGCTCGATGTCTTCGATGGCGCCACGAGTGACGCTGATGGTCTTGCCCTTGAGGTCGTCCAGGGTGCTGACGGCTGCATCCGGCGGCCCGAACACGGCGAGATAGAACGGTGCATAAGCGCGGGAGAAATCGATGACTTTCTCGCGTTCGGGGTTCTTGCCGAGGCTGGAGATCACCAGATCGACCTTGCCGGTGGTGAGGAACGGGATGCGGTTGGTACTGTTGACCGGGGTCAGTTCGAGTTTGACCTTGAGCTGGTCGGCCAGCAGTTTCGCAGTATCGATGTCCAGGCCGCGCGGCTTCATGTCCGGGCCGACCGAACCGAAGGGCGGGAAGTCCTGAGGTACCGCGACTTTCAAGGTGCCGCGTTTGACTACGTCGTCCAGACCGTCGGCATGGGCGGGGACCTGGCTGAGCATCAGACCGGCAAACAGGGCGGCGAGGAGGGCGCTGTAACGCTTCGTCATGGACAATCTCCGGATCGGCGGGAAGTGAATTCTGCGATCGGACAGAGCACGGGCCGTGCCAAGACAGCGGTTTGGCTGCGCAAAGCCACGGGTTTAGCGGGTTCTCTCGGTCTTACTGGTCTGAACAGTGCGGTTGGATTTCGCACTGCGATAGCGCATCGGCGTGCGCCGTCGAACCCCGCTGGGGCATGACTTGCCTGACGCCTCGAATAGCTTTACAACTGGCCGCACCTTGGCCTGGTCCGACTGGAAAACCATGAACTCGATCTCCCGCGCCGTACCCGAAGTGGCGCTGCAAGCGATCCGCAAACTGATTACCGAGCAGGGTTTCGGTCCCGGTGATGCACTGCCGTCGCAGCGAGATCTGGCGGTGCAACTGGGGGTCAGCCGGGCGTCGTTGCGCGAGGCGTTGTCGTCCTTGAGTGCGCTGGGGTTGGTCAGTATTCAGCCGGGCAAAGGCGTGTTCGTGCAGGCACCGGTGGAGCTGCCGCGCGGGGAGGGCGCACCGGCCTGGCCGTTTGCAGCGCAGGCCTCGCCGCTGGAGATCTTCCAGTTGCGCTATGCGCTGGAAGGGTTCGCGGCCGGGTTGGCGGCAGTGACGCTGAGCACGTTTGACCTGGACGAACTGGAAGACAATGTGGCCGCCATGCGTGAGCAACTGCGCGCCGGTGACTTTGAAGCAGCAGCAAAACTGGATTTCGAATTTCACCGTCGAATCCTGCGGGCCAGCGGCAATCAGCCGATGCTGAGCATCCTCACCGCCAGCGCCGACATCTTTCTGGAGAGCCAGAAACTACCGTTCATCCGCGCCGAACGGGCCATGGAAACCTGGCAGGAACACCGCAAGATCCTCCGCGCCCTTGCGCGCCGGGCTTCCGCTGCCGCGCAGAAAGCCATGCAGGAGCACGTGCGCAACGCGGCACTTCGCACCGGAATTGCCTTCATCGCCCCCGCCAGCGCGTGACTTGAGCTATACCCAAACTCATCGAGTGCCATAGCAAGACTCAATCATCTGCGGCTTCCTGAACAAGGGAAGGGCGGCTATGATGGGCCACGTTTTTTTGCTTACAACCTGGAGAATTCCATGAGCAGCGATCTGATCAAACACGTTAGCGACGCTAGCTTCGAAGCCGACGTACTCAAGGCCGAAGGCGCTGTCCTGGTCGACTACTGGGCTGAATGGTGCGGCCCTTGCAAAATGATCGCTCCGGTTCTGGACGAGATTGCAGAGACTTACAAAGGCAAGCTGACCGTTGCCAAACTGAACATCGACGAGAACCAGGAAACCCCGGCCAAGCACGGCGTACGTGGTATCCCGACCCTGATGCTGTTCAAGAACGGCAACGTGGAAGCGACCAAGGTCGGCGCTCTGTCGAAGTCGCAACTGGCTGCTTTCCTCGACGCCAACATCTAAGCGTCGCAGTAAAGATTGTCCTCAAAAAGCCCCGCAAATCGCGGGGCTTTTTGCGTATTCAGGGCTAGACGCTCCGAAATTCAGGTGGTACATTCGGCCCCGCACTGGTTTCTCCACTGCCCCCTGCTAGCCGTCGCCGACGCACTCCTTTTCGAACAAGTACGCGATCCTGTCGCCTTCTCCGCGGCGCGGCCTCATTAAGCCAAAAGCTTAATTTCCCCCCTCCATAAATGATTACGTCATTCCTATATGAATCTGACTGAACTCAAGCAAAAGCCGATTACCGAACTGCTCGAATTGGCCGAACAGATGGGCATAGAAAATATGGCCCGTTCGCGCAAGCAGGACGTGATTTTCTCCCTGCTGAAAAAGCACGCGAAAAGCGGTGAGGAAATCTCCGGTGATGGCGTGCTGGAGATTCTCCAGGACGGCTTCGGCTTCCTGCGCTCCGCTGACGCTTCCTACCTCGCCGGCCCTGACGACATCTACGTCTCGCCGAGCCAGATCCGCCGTTTCAACCTGCGCACCGGTGACACCATCGTTGGCAAGATCCGGCCGCCGAAGGAAGGCGAGCGTTATTTCGCCCTGCTCAAGGTCGACACGATCAACTTCGATCGCCCAGAGAATGCGAAGAACAAGATTCTCTTCGAGAACCTGACCCCGCTGTTCCCGACCGTGCGCATGAAGATGGAAGCCGGCAACGGTTCCACCGAAGACCTGACCGGTCGTGTGATCGACCTGTGCGCCCCGATCGGTAAAGGCCAGCGTGGTCTGATCGTTGCTCCGCCGAAAGCGGGCAAGACAATCATGCTGCAGAACATCGCCGCGAATATTGCGCGAAACAACCCCGAAGTTCACCTGATCGTGCTGTTGATCGACGAACGTCCGGAAGAAGTGACCGAAATGCAGCGCACCGTGCGCGGCGAAGTGGTTGCCTCGACCTTCGACGAGCCGCCGACCCGTCACGTGCAAGTGGCTGAAATGGTGATCGAGAAGGCCAAGCGTCTGGTCGAACACAAAAAGGACGTAGTGATCCTGCTCGACTCCATCACCCGTCTGGCCCGGGCCTACAACACCGTGATCCCGAGCTCCGGCAAGGTGCTGACCGGTGGTGTCGATGCCCACGCCCTGGAGAAGCCGAAGCGTTTCTTCGGTGCCGCGCGTAACATCGAAGAAGGCGGCTCGCTGACCATTATCGCCACCGCGCTGGTTGAAACCGGCTCGAAGATGGACGAAGTGATCTACGAAGAGTTCAAGGGTACCGGCAACATGGAGCTGCCTCTGGATCGCAAGATCGCCGAGAAGCGTGTGTTCCCGGCCATCAACATCAACCGTTCCGGCACCCGCCGCGAAGAGTTGCTGACGGCCGACGACGAACTGCAGCGCATGTGGATCCTGCGCAAGCTGCTGCACCCGATGGACGAAGTGGCTGCCATCGAGTTCCTGGTCGACAAGCTGAAAACGACCAAGACCAACGACGAGTTCTTCCTGTCGATGAAGCGCAAGTAACATCGTCGGTTGAGTCCGAAAAGTGGCGTCCCCCCAGGGGGGCGCCATTTTTTTGCCTGTTTTTTGTCCGAACGATGGGAGGTTTGCGATCTGGTAAGGTCAGTGAGTTGGCAAAACAACAGGCAGCGTCCGAGGCTGTACAAAAAATAACCACATGATTGGCATTCAGGATTTATGAGCACACTCGCTTACCGAAGGGATATCGACGGCTTGCGCGCAGTCGCAGTGATTGCCGTGGTGCTGTTTCATTTTGGCGTCCCGGGGTTCACCGGCGGATTTGTCGGCGTGGACGTGTTTTTCGTGATTTCCGGTTACCTGATCACCTCGATCATCTGGAACCAGCGCCAGGCCGGGCGTTTCAGCTTCGTCGAGTTCTGGGCCCGGCGTGCCCGGCGGATCCTGCCGGCGCTGTTTGCGATGATCATCGCGGTGCTGGCGGTGGGCTGGTTCCTGCTGGCGCCCAGGGATTACGAAGAGCTCGGACGCTCGGTGCGCTATCAAGTGACCTTTGTCTCGAACATCCTGTTCATGCGCCAGGATGGCTATTTCGACGTTGCCTCTGATCTCAAACCGCTGCTGCACACCTGGTCGCTGGCGGTGGAGGAACAGTTCTACATTATCTTCCCGCTACTGCTGACCTTGCTCTCGAGCCGCCTGAAACACTGGCGACTGGCATTGTTCGGCGTGTTGCTGTTGTCCTTCGGGCTGAGCGTGTGGGCGGTCAATCATCACCCGGAAAAAGCCTTCTTCCTGTTGCCGATGCGGGCATGGGAGCTGTTGGCCGGGGCGATGCTCGCTGTGGCACCCCGGCATTCGTGGCGGCTCAAGCCGATGGCCGCGCAGTGGTTGAGCCTGCTCGGCATGGGGCTGATCCTGCTGGCAGTGTTCGCGTACGACAAAAGCACGCCGTTCCCCGGTGTCACCGCGCTGCTACCCGTGTTGGGTGTGGTGGCGCTGATTCTGGCCAACGGTCATCGAGAGACGCTGATTGGCCGACTCCTGAGCAGTAGGGTGATGGTCGGCCTCGGCCTGATTTCTTACTCCTGGTACTTGTGGCACTGGCCGGTGTTCGTGTTTTCCAGCTACGCCAGCGTCGAGGAACCGGGCGCGCTGGACATTGCGGGTTTGATCCTGTTGACGCTGGTACTGGGTTATCTGTCATGGAGGTTTGTCGAGACGCCATTTCGTGAACGTCGCCTGCTCGGTGGGCGCCGGCAGGTTCTGCTGGCCGGTTTCTGCGGCATTCTGGTGCTCGGTCTGGCCGGGCAGTCCCTGCGCTGGACCGATGGCTTGCCGTGGCGCCTGTCCGATCAGGCGCTGCAATATGCGAAGGGGCGCGAGTGGCGTCCGGAGTTGATGGCATGCCTGGCGGACGACAAAACCCCGGACGACAAGCTGTTCTGTCATTACGGTGTGGAAAACCTGCCAACCCAGGCGATGGTCTGGGGTGACAGTCACGCCACGGCGCTGATTCCGGTATTCGATGATGGCGCGAAAGCCCACGGGGTCAGCGTGATCCTCGCCAGCTCTCCCGGCTGCATCCCGGTTGACGGGCTGGAGCATGACGGTGTCTGTGCGCGTTTCAATCGACGGATCGAGCAAAGCTTGAGTGCGCAACGTGTCAGCGATGTGGTGCTGGTCGCGCGCTGGAGCCTCTATCTGTATGGCGATGCCAAAGGTGACCTTGGCCATGTGCTCAGAACGACTGACGGGAAATACGATCGCGCCGCTGCCGAACAGCGTCTGGCCGATGGTTTGCGTGCACGGATTGCGCAACTGCGCGCCGGTGGGCATCGCGTCTGGCTGGTGAAAGAGGTGCCGTTGCAGGCGTTCAGTCCGCCTTATCGCCTCACGCGTCTGGCGATGCTCAATCATCCGGTGGAAGGTGTTGGTCTGGCCGTTGGCGAGCATTACAAGCGTCAGGCATTCATCAGCCAGTTGTTCGCTCAATTGGCAAGAGACCCGGCGGTACGGGTGGTCGACCCGGCGCCACGGCTGTGTGATGAAAGTGGTCTGTGCCGCACGGAGCTTGATGGTTATTCCCTTTACACCGATGACAATCACCTTTCAGAAGTCGGCGCCCGTTTCGTGGCACCGATCCTTGAACCGTTGTTTGTCGGTCTGCAAGCCGGGAAAAAACTCGCGAAAGGTCAGGTGAATGCAGCCAAGTAAGCAGTGACGGGCTGCCAGCGACCGGCATAGCAGGTAGGATGTACGCCTATTTTGAGGGTGCCATCGTCAATGAAATTCAAGGATCTTCGGGATTTCGTGCAGCAGCTTGAGCAGCGCGGAGAGTTGAAACGCATCCAGATTCCCGTTTCGCCGGTGCTGGAAATGACCGAAGTGTGCGACCGCACACTGCGGGCCAAGGGCCCGGCGCTGCTGTTCGAGAAACCGACCGGCTATGACATTCCGGTGCTCGGCAACCTGTTCGGCACCCCCGAGCGGGTTGCCATGGGCATGGGCGCCGAATCGGTCAGCGAACTGCGCGAGATCGGCAAGCTGCTGGCGTTCCTCAAGGAACCGGAGCCACCGAAGGGCTTGAAGGACGCGTGGTCGAAGCTGCCTATCTTCCGCAAGATCATCGCGATGGCGCCGAAAGTCGTCAAAGACGCACCGTGCCAGGAAGTGGTCATCGAAGGCGATGACGTCGACCTGGCGATGCTGCCGGTGCAGACCTGCTGGCCGGGCGACGTGGCGCCGCTGATCACCTGGGGCCTGACCGTCACCAAAGGCCCGAACAAGGATCGGCAGAACCTCGGCATCTACCGTCAGCAGGTGATCGGCCGCAACAAGGTCATCATGCGCTGGCTCAGTCACCGTGGCGGCGCGCTGGATTTCCGTGAGTGGTGCGAGAAGCATCCGGGCCAGCCGTTCCCGGTGTCCGTGGCCCTCGGCGCGGATCCGGCTACCATTCTTGGCGCGGTCACCCCGGTGCCGGACAGCCTCTCCGAATACGCTTTCGCCGGTCTGCTGCGCGACAGTCGCACGGAGTTGGTGAAGTGCCGTGGCAACGACCTGCAAGTGCCGGCCACTGCCGAAATCATCCTCGAAGGCGTGATCCATCCGGGAGAAATGGCCGATGAAGGCCCGTACGGCGACCACACCGGTTACTACAACGAAGTCGACAGCTTCCCGGTGTTCACCGTCGAGCGCATCACTCACCGGATCAAGCCGATCTACCACAGCACCTACACCGGCCGTCCACCGGATGAGCCGGCGATTCTCGGTGTGGCGCTGAACGAAGTGTTCGTGCCGATCCTGCAGAAGCAGTTCCCGGAGATCACCGACTTCTACCTGCCGCCGGAAGGCTGCTCGTACCGCATGGCCGTGGTGACGATGAAGAAGTCGTATCCGGGCCACGCCAAGCGCGTGATGCTGGGTGTCTGGTCGTTTTTGCGACAGTTCATGTACACCAAGTTCGTTATCGTCACCGACGACGATATCAACGCGCGGGACTGGAACGACGTGATCTGGGCCATCACCACGCGCATGGACCCCAAGCGCGACACGGTGATGATCGACAACACGCCGATCGACTACCTCGACTTCGCCTCGCCGGTGTCGGGACTTGGCTCGAAAATGGGCCTGGATGCCACCCACAAATGGCCGGGCGAAACCACTCGCGAGTGGGGCCGCGTCATCGTCAAGGATGATGCCGTCACCCAACGGATCGATGCCATCTGGAATCAGTTAGGAATAGATTGATGCGTGTAACCCTGCAGCCCTCCGGAGCGGTGCTTGAGATACGGCCCGGAGAGCGGATTCTCGATGGTGCGCGGCGCCTGGGCTACGAATGCCCGCAAAGCTGCCGCAACGGCAATTGTCACGTGTGCGCAGCGCTGCTGGTGGAAGGCCGGGTCGAACAGGCCGGCAAGGTGCATGACCACGGCGAGTTCTACACTTGCATAGCGCAGCCGCTGGAAGACTGCATCCTGCTGTGGGATGGCGTGCTTGCGCTGGGAGAACTGCCGGTGCGCAGCCTGTCGTGTCAGGTCATCGAATGCCGGGACGTCGGTGGCGATACCTGGCGCGTGCGCCTGCGGGCGCCGGCCGGCAAGCCGCCGCGTTATCACGCAGGTCAGTACCTGATGATCGAGCGCGAGAGCGGCGAGAAGTCAGCCTTTTCCATGGCCTCGGCGCCCCACGGCGGGCGAGACCTGGAAATCCATGTCCTGGCGCGCGAGGCCAGTGCCCTGAGCCTGATCGAGCAACTGCAGCGCAATTCGATGGTGCGGGTCGAACTGCCGTTCGGCGACACCCATCTCGCGGAGTTGCCGGACGGGCCGCTGGTGCTGATTGCCGCCGGCACTGGCATGGGCCAGATTCACAGCCTGATCGAACATTGCCGGGCCAACGGCTTCAAGCATCCGGTGCATTTGTACTGGGGCGTGCGTCGTCCGGAAGATTTCTATGAAATCGAGCATTGGGACGAATGGCTGAAGCTGCCCAACCTGTTCCTGCACAAGGTCGTCAGCGACCAGTGCGGCTGGGAAGGGCGCTGCGGGATGTTGCATGAAGCCGTGTGTGAGGATTTTCCGGACCTGAAATCCCTGCACGTCTACGCCAGCGGCTCGCCGGCGATGGTCTACGGCACGCTGGATGCGCTGGTGGAAGCCGGGATGGACGCCCACCAGATGCGCGCCGATGTGTTTGCGTATGCGCCGCGCTCTTGAGCCGCGCGAATTGAGCCGCGCGATTGAGCCCTCGGCTTAGCCTTCCTAGAACCGCACGCCCGTCGTCACCATGGCCGCGTTGGCGCCGAGAAAAACCAGCTCGGCGCCCAGCGGGCCATAATGGGTGCCGACCGAGGGAATGATCACCGGTGCAACGCCGAAGTGATTGAGTGGGATCTTGTCCTTGTAGTCACCCCGATAGCCCTGCAGCAACCCGCCCGTGAGTTTCACATACACCGGATAATCGGCGCTCTCGAAGCGTTTGCCGGCATAGGCGTAATTGGAGCGCTGACTGAACGAGTTACGGAAAGTTGCCCCGCCAAATACCCAGCCGGAAGCCTGATTGCGTTCAATGCCGATCAAATCCTGATGATTATTGTGTTCGGGGTCGGGTGAGTAATGTTTGGTATAGACACTGGTTTGTGCGTACCAGAAACCCTTGTCCTCTTGCGAGTCATCTGCGGCCAGTGCCAGGCCGGTCTGAATCAATAAAAGTGCGGCCAAAAGCCTTGGTGTGTTCATCGTGCAGCCTCGGTTGAACGGGTGGCTTGCGCCAGAGGAAAGCCGTTGTACGTAGGCGTTCAGCGACGGTAAATATGGAAAGTCCGAAATTTTAGTAGGAAAAATCCCGGGACTTCATGAACGAAACCTGAACGAGCGAAGGCTTATGCATATTTCATTCGGGTATTTAAGATATCTGCGCAATGGTATTAGGCTATATCAAACAAGATAGCCATCGCGGATAACCCCGAATTAGCGCTATTGAAGGTGTCATACATCCTTTAGCACTTTTCGTTTTACAGTTACTGCTATATGTTCTATCAAGCGAATAGTGCTTACATCTTGTAATACTTGCGGGGCCGAATACTTCCGTCATGACAGCCATAGAATCTGCTTTTCTGAATCTGGCTTATCCTCCGCGGCTCGACCTGGGGCCGCAGCTGACTCACGAACAACTTCTCGCTTCCATGCAATCGACCATGGCGCGCCACAAGGGCGGGCCGGTGTGGTTGTTCGCGTACGGTTCATTGATCTGGCGTCCGGAGTGTTCAGCGGTAGAGCGTGTGCGCGGACGGGTGCATGGCTACCATCGCGGTCTGTACCTGTGGTCACACGAACATCGCGGCACGCCGGAAATGCCGGGGCTGGTTTTCGGTCTGGATCGCGGCGGTTCGTGCAGCGGCTTTGCCTATCGGTTGCCGGAAGACAACCTCGACAGTGCGCTGTATGCGCTGTGGAAACGCGAGATGCCGTTCCCGTCCTATCGGCCACACTGGCTCAACTGCCGTCTCGAAGATGGCAGCCAGGTACAGGCATTGGGATTTGTCTTGGAGCGACACCTGCCCAGCTATGCCGGCAATCTGCCGGATCACGTGCTGAGCCAGGTGTTCGAAAGCGCTTGCGGGCGTTACGGCACGACTCGCGATTATGTCGAGCAGACCGCTCACGCCCTGCGCAGCCACGCCATGCCAGACCGGAATCTGGAGGCGCGGCTCAAGCGCTGTAAGTCAAAAGCCGATCAGGCGACTGCTTCGCGGCTCTGACTGGCGACTTGCTTGTGCCACAGGGTCGGGGCCAGGAAGGCCATCGACAGCAGGCAAGCGCCCACCAGCAGCACGAAACCGCCATCCCAACCGAAGTGGTCCACGGTGTAGCCCATCGCTGCACTGGCTGCGACCGAGCCACCCAGATAACCGAACAGGCCGGTGAAGCCCGCCGCAGTACCGGCGGCTTTCTTCGGCGCCAGCTCCAGTGCCTGCAGGCCGATCAGCATCACCGGGCCGTAGATCAGGAAGCCGATCGAGAACAGCGCGATCATGTCGACCGTCGGGTTGCCGGCCGGGTTCAGCCAGTAAACCAGGGTTGCGACGGTCACCAGGGTCATGAACACCATGCCGGTCAGGCCACGGTTGCCACGGAAGATCTTGTCCGACATCCAGCCGCACAGCAGCGTGCCCGGAATACCCGCCCACTCATAAAAGAAGTACGCCCACGAAGTCTTGTCGACGTCGAAGTGTTTGGCTTCCTTGAGGTAGGTCGGCGCCCAGTCCAGTACACCGTAGCGCAGCAGGTAGACGAACACGTTGGCCATGGCGATGTACCAGAGCATTTTGTTGCGCAGCACGTATTTGACGAAGATTTCCTTGGCGCTGAATTCGTCTTCGTGGCTGGCATCGTAGCCTTCCGGGTAGTCGTTCTTGTACTTCTCGATCGGCGGCAGGCCAACCGATTGCGGGGTGTCGCGCATGGTGATGAAGGCAAATGCCGCCACCGCCAGGGCTACCGCCGCCGGTACATAGAACGCTGCGTGCCAGTCGTTGAACAGGCCCATGCCGATCAGGAACAGCGGGCCGATCAGACCACCGCCGACGTTGTGCGCCACGTTCCACACGGACACCACGCCACCGCGCTCCTTCTGCGACCACCAGTGCACCATGGTCCGTCCGCTCGGCGGCCAGCCCATGCCCTGGGCCCAGCCGTTGATGAACAGCAGGATGAACATCATGGTCACGCTGGACGTTGCCCAGGGCGCGAAACCGAAAATGAACATCACCCCCGCCGAGACCAGCAGGCCGAAGGGCAGGAAGTAGCGCGGGTTGGAACGGTCGGAGACCAGGCCCATGAGGAACTTGGACAGACCGTAGGCGATTGCGATGGCCGACATCGCCAGACCCAGTTCGCCGCGGGTGTAACCCTCGTCGATCAGGTACGGCATGGCCAGGGAGAAGTTTTTGCGCAGCAGGTAGTAACCCGCGTAGCCAAAGAAGATACCGGCGAAGATCTGCCAGCGCAGGCGTCGGTAGGTACTGTCTATTTTTTCTTCAGGCAATGGAGCCTGATGTGCGGCAGGTCGAAAGAAAGCAAACATTCAAGAGCTCCAGATTTCTTGTTTTGACTGCGGATGCGAATGTTACAGTTTCGTTACCGAAAATAGCACCGGTTCGCATCGGCAAAACAGCGGAAAATGTTGGAAGTCGCACGTTCTTTTACGAACCTGTCGCTCTGCTGTAAGAACAGGGCGTTTTCACCACTTGTGAACATGGGTTGGCTTAGACTCGCGATCCGTCGACCGACTGATCAACAGAGATGAATGATGGCTTTGAAGGTTCGCATGCTGATGCGCCGATTATTGGCGGCGACGGTCATTGCCGTTGCGGTGCTGACATTGATTTACGCCGATCATCCGGCCCAGTCCGGTTTGCGTAATGCAACCGTGCTGATCATCCGCCATGCGGAAAAGCCCACTGAGGGAGCTGTACTCAATGCCCGGGGCGAAGAAAGGGCTCGCGCCTATGTCGACTATTTCAATCCGTTGAAACTGGATGGCCAGACACTGACCCCGGAACGACTGATTGCCGCAGGGGATAGCCCGGTGAGTTCCCGCTCACGCCTGACGTTGACCCCGCTGGCCGAACGCCTGGGCCTGACTGTCGAACAGCCTTACATCAATAACGATGCCCACGAACTGGTCAAGCTGCTGCGCAAGAGCAATCAGGCGCCGACGATCCTGATTGCCTGGCATCACGGCCATATCAACCACCTGATTCAAGCGTTCGGTGGCGACAGCACGGCCCTGATGGGCCAGAAAAAATGGCCGGACGAAGTCTACGATTGGCTGATCGTTCTGCGATTCGATGAAGAGGGCCACCTTATCAAGGCCAGCAGCCGGAAGGTTCAGGAGCACCTGTTGCCGGGCGATGCTGAGGACTCTCCCGGCAACAAATGACGGCTCCGAGGTGCTTCAGCGCACCTTCACCACAACCTTGCCCACCGCCTTGCGCTGCCCAAGATCATTGATCGCCTGTGCCGCCTCACTCAGCGGATAGACCTGCGACACCAGCGGCTTCAGCTTGCCTTCGGCGAACCAGCCGAACAGTTGCCGGAAGTTCGCTGCGTTGTCCTGCGGCTGGCGCTGGGCGAAGGAGCCCCAGAACACGCCGAGCACGGCCGCGCCCTTGAGCAGGGCGAGGTTGACCGGCAGTTCGGGGATGCGTCCGCTGGCGAAACCGACCACCAGCAGGCGGCCGTTCCAGGCGATGGCGCGGATGGCCTGGTCGAACAGATCGCCGCCGACCGGGTCGTAGATCACGTCGGCACCCTGGCCGTCGGTCAGGCGTTTGATTTCGTCCTTGAGGCTGGTTTCGCTGTAGTTGATCAGTTCGTCCGCACCGGCAGCCTTGGCCACGGCGAGTTTTTCGGCGCTGCTGGCGGCGGCAATCACCCGGGCGCCCATGGCTTTGCCGATTTCCACGGCAGCCAGGCCGACACCGCCGGAGGCGCCAAGCACCAACAGAGTTTCCCCCGGTTGCAGGTTGCCGCGCTGCCTGAGCGCGTGCATCGAAGTGCCATAGGTCATGCTGAACGCGGCGGCGGTGTTGAAATCCATCGATGGCGGGATCGGCAGCACGTTGTAGCCCGGCACTGCCACCTGCTCGGCGAAGCTGCCCCAGCCGGTCAGGGCCATGACCCGGTCGCCGACTTTCAAGTGGACGACCTTTTCACCTACCGCGCTGACCACGCCGGCGGCTTCGCCACCCGGGGAAAACGGGAAGGGCGGCTTGAACTGGTACTTGCCCTCGATGATCAGCGTGTCCGGGAAGTTGACCCCGGCGGCGTGCACGTCCAGCAGGATTTCATTCTTCTTCGCGACAGGACTGGCGACGTCTTCCAGCACCAGCGATTCGGCAGGACCGAAGGCTTTGCACAGCACGGCTTTCATCAGGGCTATTCCTTTGGGAGTGATGGCCGATAAGTGTAGGTGTGGCAGTCAACGGGTCAACGAGCATGCCCGGCCCTGATAGTCCGCCATAAGCTTGTGCTTGCGCGGCGGGTCGTTATGCTAGGCCGCAAACCGGATAAGGAGCGAATTGTGAAAGCGTGGATCATGTTGTTGCTGGCCCTGTCTCTGCCTGTGGCAGCGCTGGCCGAAGAAGCCAAAGAAGGCGAGGCGCCGAAGGTCAACTACATCACCCTGAGCCCGCCGTTCGTGGGCAACTACGGGCTGGACGGTACGCCGAAGCTCAAGGTCTACAAGGCCGACGTGGCGTTGCGAGTGACGGGTGACGAGGCGACCAAGCTGGTCAAGGCCAACGAGCCGCTGATCCGCAATCAACTGGTGGCGCTGTTCACCCAGCAGACCACCGATGCGATGGGCAGCATCGAAGGCAAGGAAAAACTGCGTCAGGAAGCCTTGAAGCAGACCCAGCAAGTGATGAATGACGAGACCGGCAAACCGGTGGTTGAAGATCTGTTGTTCAACAATCTGATCATTCAGTAAGCATCGCGGCTGCGGTTCAGGACGCCAGGCTTCTGCGAAAGCGCGCCAGGGCGATGAAGAAGAACAGTAATCCGATGACGGTCAGGGCCAGCAAGTCTGGCCAGACCACACTCAGCCCGGCGTCGCGGAACAGAATCGCGGCGCCGAGGCTGACGAAATGGGTGGAAGGCGATCCCTGCATGACCCATTGCAGCCATTGCGGCATGCTATCCAGCGGCGTACTCCCGCCCGACAGCAGCAACATCGGGATAATCACCGGGATGGCCAGCAGGCCGAACTGCGGTGTCGAACGCGCCAGCGTTGCCAGGAAAATACCTAGCGCGGTGCTGGCGAACAGATAGACCGCCGTGACCAGCAAAAACAGGCTCAGCGAGCCGGACAGCGGCACGCCGAGTGCGCCTTTGACGATCACCTCCAGCGACAGCCAGGTGCATAGCACCACCACCAGCAGATTGCTCCAGATTTTCGCCAGCATGATTTCCAGCGCGGTCAGCGGCAGCACCAGCAAATGGTCGAGGGTGCCATGTTCGCGTTCCCGCAGCAGTGCTGTGCCGGTCAGGATGATCGCCAGAATGGTGATGTTGTTGACGATCTGGATCACGGCCAGGAACCAGCCCCCCTCCAGGTTGGTATTGAACAGGGCACGGGTCGTCAGTTGCACCGGGGCATAGGCCTGCGCATTGCCCTGGCCGGCATAAGCCAACAGCTCGCGCTGGAATATCCGGCCGATGTAGCCGGCGCCCATGAACGCCTGGCTCATGGCGGTGGCATCGACATTGACTTGCACGGCCGGGTGACGGCCCGCGAGCAGGTCGGTCTGGAAGCGAGCCGGGATATTGATGACGAACGTGTACTGGCCACTGTCCATGACTTCATCCAGTCGTTCGTAGCGCAGCGGGACGGGAGACTGGAACTCCGGAGGTTGCAGCGCCTGGGCCAATTGTCGGGAGAGGGCGCTATGGTCCTCGTCGACAATCGCCACGCTGGCGTTATGCACACCGATTACCGATCCGGCGGCCGGCATGTAGATGGCCACGGTAAAGGCGTAGAACAGGAACAGCAGCAACACGCTGTCATGCCGCAGACTCGTCAGTTCCTTGAGTCCCAATCGCAGGATATGCGCGAACTTGTGCATCAGGCCTCCTGCTTTTTCAACATGACCAGGCTCAATCCGGTGAACGCGATAAAGAAGCCGGACAGCGCCAGGCATTGCGGCCAGAGCTGTCGCAGATCCAGCGCTTTGGTGAACGTTCCTACTGCGATGTCGAGGAAGTGGCCGGCCGGGAACAGCGTGCCCATCACGGCAGCGGCACCCTCCAGTGACGAGCGCGGCACGATCAGACCGGAGAACTGGATGGTCGGCAGGCTGGTGATGATCATGGTGCCGAGAATTGCCGCGATCTGCGTTCGGGTGAACGCAGAGATCAGCAGCCCCATGCTGGTGGTGGCCAGTACATACAGCAGCCCGCCGAAAGCGAGGGTCAGCCCGCTGCCCTTGAACGGTACGCCGAACAGCCAGCGATTCATGGCCACCAGGACGGCCAGGTTGACCAGGCTGACCAGCAGATAAGGCATCTGCTTGCCCAGCAAAAACTCCAGACGCGTCAAGGGCGTGGCGTAGAAATTGGTGATCGACCCCAGCTCTTTCTCACGCACGATGCCGAGGGCCGTCAGCATCGCCGGAATGAACGCCAGGATCAGCGCCATCACGCCTGGGCCGATCGCGTTGACGCTGACCACGTCCTGGTTATAACGAAAACGGGTTTCCAGGCTGGCGGCAGCCTGGCGGTTGAGCGCGGGGCTGCTCTGTTCGGCGAGTTGCTCGAGATTGGCCTGATGGACGGCTTCGACATAGTTGCGACTGGTTTCCGCGCGAAACGGCATGCCGCCATCCAGCCACGCCGCCACCGCCGGCCGGCGCCCGGCGTACAGGTCGCGGCCGAAACCGGGCGGGATCTCCAGCGCCAGTTTGATTTCCGAACGTTGCAGGCGTCGGTGCAAGGCCTGCGCGTCTTCAATGGCCGGCTGTTCGGCGAAGTAGCGCGAGCCGCGAAAGGCCTCCAGGTAGGCACGGCTTTGGGGGGTCTGATCCTGGTCGTACACGGCAAAGGCAAGATTTTCCACGTCGAGGGAAATCCCGTAGCCAAAAATCACCATCATGAAAATGGCGCCCAGAAGAGCGAACGCCAAGCGCACTTTGTCGCGCAGCAATTCCTTGCCTTCACGGCTGGCCACCGCTGTCAGACGCCCGAAGCTGAAACCGTGTTCAGTGACGGACATGGCCGGGGCCATCGCGGCCGGCGGTGGTTCGGCTGCCGGTGGCGCCTCGGTGTTGCCCTGGGCCTGTTCGAGACAAGTCACGAACGCAGCCTCAAGGGATTCGCCATTGAATTGCTGCTGCAGGGCGGCCGGCGCGTCACAGGCCAGGACCCGGCCCGCATGCATCAGGGAGATGCGGTCGCATCGCTGTGCTTCGTTCATGAAATGGGTGGAGAGAAAAATGGTCACGCCCTGATCACGGGACAGTTCGATCAACAGTCGCCAGAAATCGTCCCGTGCTGCCGGATCGACGCCGGAAGTTGGCTCATCCAGTATCAATACTTCCGGACGATGCAGGACAGCGACGGCCAATGACAGGCGTTGGCGCAGTCCCAGGGGCAAGGCGCCTGACGGCTGATCGGCGACGCCGTGCAGATCGAAGCGCTGAATCAAGGCATCGATGCGCGGGGCGCTCTCGGCCTTGGGCAGATCGAACAGGCGTGCGTGCAGATCAAGGTTCTGCCGGACGCTGAGCTCGCCATACAGCGAAAAGCTCTGGGACATGAAGCCGACCCGCTTGCGCGTGGCCAGATCCCTTGCATCCACCGGGTTGCCCAGCAGCGTTGCGCTGCCCTCACTGGCTGGCATCAGCCCGGTCAAGACTTTCATGGTGGTGGTCTTGCCGCAGCCGTTGGAGCCGAGAAATCCGAAAATTTCACCGCGTCCGATGGCGAAGCTGACGTGATCCACTGCAGTAAAGTCGCCGAAACGCAACGTCAGCTCGTGGGCTTCGATGGCGATATCGGTGTTGGTGGTACGCGGCGGGATCTGCAGCGGTTGCAGGTCGCGACGGCTGTCGCCCTGAAAGTGAGTGAAGGCATCATCGAGTTTGCCGCTGGGAGTGGCCGCTGCCAGCTCGCGGCTTGATCCCGAAGCAATCATCCGGCCGCCATCGAGCATCAGACAATGTTCGAATTGTTCGGCTTCTTCCATATACGCCGTGGCGACCAGCAAGGTCAGTTGCGGCCGCTGGCGTCGCACGTCGTCGATCAGCTCCCAGAAGCGCCGCCGAGAGAGTGGGTCGACACCCGTGGTGGGCTCGTCAAGGATCAGCAGATCCGGCTCATGGATCAACGCGCAACACAGCCCCAGTTTCTGTTTCATGCCGCCGGACAGTTTGCCGGCCGGGCGATCAGCAAACCTCAACAGGTCCGTGGCGAGCAGCAGGTTGTGCAGCCGCTGTTCGCTTTCGTTGGCAGACAAGCCGAACAGTGTGGAAAAAAACTGCACGTTTTCGCGGATCGACAGTTCCGGGTACAGGTTGCCACCCAGCCCTTGCGGCATGAAGGCGATGCGCGCGTACAACGTGTTGCGATGGGCGCGATCCTGAATCGGGCCGCCAAGGACTTCCAGTTGTCCCTGCTGAAGGGCTTTTACCCCGGCGATCAGGCCCAGCAGGCTGGACTTGCCCGCGCCGTCAGGGCCGATCAAACCGCACCGGGTGCCCGCCGGCAGATCGAACGCGATTGCATCCAGGGCTTGCCGCTGGCCATAGCGGTGCGCAATGGCGCTCGCTCGAACCGCGATGCCGTTCATTGCAAATTGGCCGGCCAACCGATCGGCGCCGTGCGCACGTAGCCGACGCCGGGCATGCCAGGCTTGGCCTGCGGTACGTTGCCAGGCTCAGTCAGGCGCAGCTTGACGCGAAAGACCAGTTTCTGTCGCTCATCGCGGGTCTCGACCTCTTTGGGGGTAAATTGCGATTTGGCCGCCACGAAACTGACTTTCGCCGGTAACGACCGGTCGGGCAGGGCATCCAGCAGGATCCGAGCGTCATCGCCCACCGCCAGGCGTCCGGCGACGGAGGCCGGAAGGTACAGGTTCATGTACTGGTCAGTGGGATCGATCATCAGCAAGACTCGCCCCCCGGCACCCAACACTTCACCGGGCTCGGCCATGCGTAGCTGGATCACGCCGTCGATCGGCGCACGCAAACTGCTGTCATCAATTTCACTGGCCAATTGCGCCACCTGGGCCTGTGCGGCACCGATGGCGGCGCTGACAGCGGCGACCTGCGCCCGGGCCGCCGCTACGGCGGCGTTGCCCGTGCCGATGCGTGACTGCAACTGATCGATGACCTGTGCGCTGACGAAACCATGCTTGAACAACGACTGTGAGCGGCCGAGCTCTTGCTGGGCCAGCAGTTGCTCGCTCAGGCGCAACTGCACGTTGGCCTGGGCGGCTGCCAGATTTTCACGGGCACGTATGACCTCGGCTTCGGCCTGATTGCGCTGGGCCTCGAGGGTTCGGGTATCCATTCGGGCAAGCAATTGCCCTTTGCCGACCTTGTCGCCTTCATCGACCAGCACCTCGGCCAGACGCCCGGGTGTCTTGCTGGCGATCTGCACTTCCGTGGCTTCCAGGCGCCCGTTGCCGGAGGACAGGCCTTCGGGCAGACGGCTGCTCATGGACGCCCAGTAACCGAAACCACCGGCGGCCACCAGCAATACGATGAGAGATCCGGCAAAAAAAAGAGAGGAGCGGCTGTGCGCTGACATGGAGGCATCCTGCGACTGTGGCGTCCAGTTTGACGGTTCAAGCGATGGTAGCGCTTGATATCAATCAAATGAGCGGCAGACGGGGCCGTTTCAACGCAAGCCGAGTACCGCCGCCCACTGTTCGGCTGTCACCGGCATCACCGACAGTCGTGAACCTTTCTGTACCAGCGGCATTTCGGCCAGTGCGCTCTGCTGCTTCAGATAGTCCAGCTTCAACACCCGGGCAAACGTTTCGACGTGGGCGACGTCGATTGCGCTCCAGGCATTCTTCTCCGGTGTGGCCTTCGGGTCGAAGTAATGACTTTCAGGCTCCAGTGCGGTGGGATCCGGGTACGCGGCTTCGATAATCTTGCCGATCCCGGCAATCCCCGGCTCCGGGCAGCTGGAATGATAGAAAAAGAACTCATCCCCCACCGCCATGGCCCGCAGGAAATTGCGCGCCTGATAGTTGCGCACCCCGTCCCAGCGCGCCTTGCCGAGTTTTTCCAGACCCTTGATCGAGAGTTCGTCGGGCTCGGATTTCATCAGCCAGTAGGCCATGGTGGTTGCTCCTGAAACGGTCATTGGGCAGGTTGTCGGGCAATTTTATGACAAACCGACAGTCGGTTGACGCCAGCATTTGCGCAGAGGTTCACGTTGTCGCAAAATGCCGGCCTTTAAAGCTTGACGCTGCTGCACGGCCTACGAATGGAAACCGCTGCTGTCATCGTGATGATGTGCCTTGAGGGGGGCAATCGATGAAACGCAAACCGGATTTGCTGTGGACTTTGGTGATTTTGTTCGGCCTTGGCGTCGTGACCACCGGTTATGCGCAAAGTCTGTGGGCCAACAAGGCCGATGCTCCGATTGAAGTGGCGCAACAAGTACAGCAGTCGACTGCGTTCAAACGCTGATCCCGTCTTCCCGACGCCGCTGACACCCTCGCGGCGTCTACCCTGCGAAATACCACGCCTTGTCGGTCACCGTTCCCTGCAACGGTACATCCCAGCTGGCTTGCGCCAGTCGTTCCACTTTCTGACATTCATGGGCCAGCCCCAACAGCGTCGGCTTGCGCCAGTTCTGGCGTCGGGCCAGGTACGCGAGGCTGCGGTCGTAGAATCCGCCGCCCATCCCCAGTCGTCCGCCGACATCGTCAAACCCTACCAATGGCAACAACACCAGATCCAGTGCCCAGATCTTGCGCTGACGGGCCGTATTGACCCGAGGCTCGAGAATACGGAAACGGTTGGGCCGCAGCTTTTCGCCGGGGCGGATCTGCTGAAAGACCATTTTGGTCCGCGGCCAGGCGCTCAGCACCGGCAGATAGGTTTTCTTGCCGCGACGCTGGGCGGCACGCAGCAACAGGCGCGGGTCGATTTCACCGTCGGTGGGCAGGTACAGGGAAATGTGTTTCGCCCGGCGAAATTGCGGGTCCTGCGCCAGTTGTTTGTACAGACCTTCGGCGGCCGCGCGTTGCTGACTTGGCGTCAGGGAGCGGCGGGCCTTGCGCAGCAGGCGGCGCAGTTGGGGACGGGGCAGCAGCGCGGGTTCGGTCATGGTTCGGCTTCGGCAGGGTGGGACGAAAACGTACGCATAAAAAATCCGATGCCGGCATGCACCGGCATCGGATTCGAATCAGGCTCCCCGGATGAGCCGCTGTCGACTTAGCCCTTGAACCCGAGAGTTCAAGGTGGAGGATGCAGTAGGCTTTAAGGCTTTCCGTCTGGCGGACATGCACACCAGCCCAACGTGCAACCCCCAGGGTAGTGCAAATCGGCTCAGGGACATCGTCAACTGGCAAGCACCCCAGGGAGTGCGGCGAGTATACCTCAAGCGGCCTGGCGAATCAGCCCTTGCTGATGTCCGGATCGTCGGCCAGCACCAGATCGACACGATCGAGCAAGTCGCGCACCTGTTCACGGGTCGAGCCGCTGGCCTGGATGTCCGGGCGCTCTTCTTTGTGCAAGAGATCGTGGGTGATGTTCAGGGCGGCCATCACGGCGATGCGGTCAGCGCCGATGACTTTGCCGCTGCTGCGGATCTCGCGCATCTTGCCGTCCAGGTAACGCGCGGCACTGACCAGATTGCTGCGTTCTTCCTGGGGACAGATGATCGAATATTCTTTGTCGAGGATCTGCACGGTAACGCTATTGCTTGAACTCATGAGTCTTGCTCCAGGGCCTTGAGGCGCGAAATCATCGACTCGACCTTACGCCGGGCGATTTCGTTTTTTTCAATGAGGTGCGCGCGTTCCTCGCGCCAGGTCTTTTCCTGAGCTAGTAAGAGTGCGTTTTGACTCTTTAGTTGCTCGACCCGAGTAATCAGCAGTTCGAGTCTGGCCATCAGCGCTTGCAGGTCGGTGTCTTCCATTGTGTCCACTGATTCGGTCTGATGGGTTTGGCTGGGGGACAGCCTTTAATGGTCTTGGCGAGTCTGTCGATGTAGGATACAAGGCCTTCATTCTAGACATAGCGCCGTCTGGCGCCTAGCTGCCCATGCCCATTCAGAATTCCCCGTACCAAGCCTTCGCCACCCTGCTGACTGCCAGCGGTCACAACGTCTCGCCTGCCGAACTGCATGGCCTGCTGCTCGGCCGCAGCTGCGCCGGTGCCGGCTTCAATGCCGAAGAATGGCTGATCGACGCCGCCGAGCTGCTCGAAAGCGAGCCGCAGGACAACGTCCGCAACGCGCTCATCGGCCTGCAGGAAATGGTCAAGGGCGAGCTCACGGGCGACGATGTGACCGTCGTGCTGCTGTTGCCGACCGATGACGTGCCGCTGGCCGATCGCGCCGCCGCACTGGGCCAGTGGTGCCAGGGCTTCCTCACCGGTTTCGGACTGAACTGCCGCGACAGCAGCATGCTGAGCACCGAGGCCACCGAGGTGTTGCAGGATCTGGCAGCGATCTCCCAGGTGCAAGATGCACTGGAAGAATCCGAAGATGGCGAAAGCGACTACATGGAAGTCATGGAGTACCTGCGTGTAGCGCCGCTGCTGCTGTTCTCCGAAACCAAGAAAGCCGACGTGCCGCCAGCCGCCAAGCCGTCGCTGCACTGATCGCGTGCCAGGGAAAGCCATCTGCCCATGATCCATATCCAGAAAGCGGAATACGCCCGTCGCCGCAAGGCACTCATGGCGCAGATGGAACCCAACAGCATTGCCATCCTGCCCGCCGCCGCAGTTGCCATCCGCAACCGTGATGTCGAGCACGTCTACCGCCAGGACAGCGACTTCCAGTACCTCAGCGGTTTCCCCGAGCCACAGGCGGTCATCGTCCTGATGCCAGGTCGCGAACACGGTGAATACGTGCTGTTCTGCCGTGAACGCAATACCGAGCGCGAACTCTGGGACGGCCTGCGCGCCGGCCAGGAAGGCGCGATTCGCGACTTTGGCGCCGACGATGCCTTCCCCATCACCGACATCGACGACATCCTGCCGGGCCTGATCGAGGGCCGCGACCGGGTGTATTCGGCCATGGGCAGCAACCCGGAATTCGACCGTCACCTGATGGACTGGATCAACGTGATCCGCTCCAAGGCGCATCTCGGCGCCCAGCCTCCGAACGAATTCGTTGCCCTGGATCACCTGCTGCACGACATGCGTCTGTATAAATCGGCGGCAGAAGTGAAGGTGATGCGCGAAGCGGCGCGGATTTCCGCTCAGGCCCACATCCGCGCGATGCAGGCCAGCCGCGCCGGGCTGTACGAGTACAGCCTCGAAGCCGAACTCGATTACGAGTTTCGCAAGGGCGGGGCGAAGATGCCGGCCTATGGCTCGATCGTCGCCGCCGGGCGCAACAGCTGCATCCTGCATTACCAGCAGAATGACGCGTTGCTCAAGGACGGTGACCTGGTGCTGATCGACGCCGGTTGCGAAATCGACTGCTACGCCAGCGACATCACCCGCACCTGGCCGGTCAACGGCAAATTTTCCGCCGAACAGAAAGCGATCTACGAGTTGGTGCTGGCCTCGCAGGAAGCGGCATTCGCCGAAATCGCCCCGAACAAACACTGGAACCAGGCGCACGAAGCCACGGTTCGGGTCATCACCACCGGGCTGGTGAAGCTGGGGTTGTTGCAGGGCGAAGTGGACGAGTTGATCGCCTCCGAGGCCTACAAGGCGTTTTACATGCACCGCGCCGGCCACTGGCTGGGCATGGATGTGCATGACGTCGGCGAGTACAAGGTCGGCGGCGAATGGCGGGTGCTGGAAGTCGGCATGGCGCTGACCGTGGAGCCGGGCATCTACATCGCCCCGGACAATCAGAACGTAGCGAAGAAATGGCGCGGCATTGGCGTGCGCATCGAGGACGACGTGGTAGTGACCAAAAGCGGTTGTGAAATTTTGACCCACGGCGTGCCGAAAACCGTCGCCGAGATCGAAGCCCTGATGGCGCAAGCACGGACCTGCGCAGCATGAGTCGGGTCAATCTGGCAATCATCGGTGGCGGCCTGGTCGGCGCCAGTCTGGCGTTGGCCTTGCAGGCCGGGGCCAAGGCCCGGGGCTGGAAGATCGTGCTGATCGAACCGTTCGCCCCCGGCGACAGCTGGCAGCCGAGCTACGACGCACGTTCGTCGGCGCTGTCCTTTGGCTCGCGGCAGATTTATCAGCGGCTGGGCGTATGGCAGGAAATCTCCCGCCGCGCCGAGCCGATCAAACAGATTCACGTCTCCGATCGTGGACGTTTTTCCACTGCCCGGCTGTCGGCGATGGAAGAGGGCGTACCGGCGCTCGGTTATGTAGTGGAAAACGCCTGGCTCGGTCATAGCCTGTGGCAACACCTCGACAAAGACGTGATCAGCTGGCGCTGCCCGGCGGAAGTCATCCGCATGGAGCCGCTGCCGGACGGCTATCGTCTGACCCTCAACGATGAGACCACGGTCGAATGCGATCTGGCGGTGCTCGCCGATGGCGGCCGTTCCGGTCTGCGCGAGCAACTGGGCATCAATGTGCGCAAGCGCCCGTACAACCAGAGCGCGCTGATAGCCAACATCACCCCGAGCGAAGCGCACAACGGCATGGCTTTCGAGCGCTTCACCGATGAAGGCCCGATGGCGCTGCTGCCGCTGCCGGAAAACCGCTGCGCGCTGGTCTGGACCCGTCTGGGCATGGACGCGCAACGTCTGGCGGACCTGAGTGATCGTGATTTCCTCAGCGAGCTGCAAGGCGTGTTCGGTTACCGCCTCGGCACGTTGAAGCAGGTCGGCGCGCGGCATCTGTATCCGCTGTCGCTGGTGGAGGCCGAAGAGCAGGTTCGATCGCATCTGGCCGTGCTCGGCAACGCCGCCCACAGCCTGCACCCGATTGCCGGACAGGGTTTCAACCTGTCCCTGCGTGATGCCGATGCCTTGGCCGCCGCGCTGCTGGCCAGTAACAAGCCGCTGGGGGATTTCGCCACGCTGCAGGCCTATCGCGAGCGTCAGCGCCTCGATCAGGACCTCACCGTGGGCTTCTCCGATCAGGTCACGCGCCTGTTCGGCAGCACTCAGCCGCTGGTGTCGCTGGGGCGCAATATCGGTCTGCTCGGCCTCGATCTGCTGCCGCCGGCCAAACGCTGGTTCGCCCGTCAGGCCATGGGGCTGGGGACGCGGCCGGATGCGTGAGCGGCTGATCAAACAGTTTGGCAAGGCGCGGCTGATGCGCTGGATCATGACGTTCTACCCGCCGTATTTCGGCGCCGGCGTCCGGGTGAAGCACATCAGCGATGACTTTCGTGACATTCAGGTTTCGATGGGCCTGGGCTGGTACAACCGCAATTACGTCGGCACCCAGTTCGGCGGCAGTCTGTATTCGATGGTCGATCCGTTTTTCATGTTGATGCTCATGGAGAACCTCGGCTCGCGCTACATCGTCTGGGACAAGGCTGCCGACATTGATTTCATTGCGCCGGGCAAAGGCCCGGTGTTCGCCCGGTTCAACATCGACGACACCCTGCTCGACGAGATCCGTCGGCAGACCGCCACTGGCGAGAAATACCTGCCGCAGTTGCAGGTCGACATTCATGACGGCGCCGGCAACCTGGTGGCGCGGGTCGGTAAAACCCTTTACGTGCGGCTCAAGCCGCAAGCGAGACAGGCTTAAAGCATGGAAATGCGCGCAGATGTGCTGATTGTCGGAGCCGGAATGGTCGGCAGCGCCCTGGCGCTGGCGTTGCAGGACAGCGGGCTGGAAGTCCTGCTGCTCGACGGCAGCCCGCTGAGTGTCAAACCCTTCAATGCCGACGCGCCGTTCGAACCGCGAGTCAGCGCGTTGTCGGCAGCCAGCCAGCGAATCCTTGATCGCCTCGGCGTGTGGGACGGCATCGTCAACCGACGCAGCAGCCCTTACACCGACATGCACGTCTGGGACGGCAGCGGTACCGGGCAGATTCACTTTTCGGCCAGCAGCGTGCATGCCGATGTGCTCGGCCACATTGTCGAGAACCGCGTGGTGCAGGATGCCTTGCTCGACCGTCTGCACGATTGCGATCTGGGCCTGCTGGCCAATGCGCGGCTGGAGCAGATGCGCCGCTCCGGTGACGACTGGCTGCTGACCCTGGCCGACGGCCGCACTTTGCGCGCACCGCTGGTGATTGCGGCGGACGGGGCCAATTCCGCCGTGCGTCGCCTGACCGGTGTCGCTACTCGCGAGTGGGATTATCTGCATCACGCCATCGTCACCAGCGTGCGCAGCAGCAAACCGCACCGGATGACCGCGTGGCAGCGTTTCACCGATCACGGGCCGCTGGCGTTTCTGCCGCTTGAGCGTGACGGTCAGCAGGACTGGTGCTCGATCGTCTGGTCGACCACGCCGAGCGAAGCCGAGCGGCTGATGGCGCTGGATGAAGCGGATTTCTGCCGTGAACTGGAGCGTGCCTTCGAAGGTTGCCTCGGCGATGTCATCAGCGCTGATCCGCGCCTGTGCGTGCCGCTGCGTCAGCGTCACGCCAAGCGCTATGTGGCCGAGGGCCTGGCCTTGATCGGCGATGCCGCGCATACCATTCACCCGTTGGCGGGGCAGGGTGTAAACCTCGGTTTCCTCGATGCCGCTGTACTCGCCGAAGTACTGCTGCAAGCCAATGAACGCGGCGAACGCCTGGCGGATGTGAAAGTGCTGAGCCGCTACGAACGCCGGCGCATGCCGCACAACCTGACGCTGATGGCGGCGATGGAAGGCTTCGAACGGTTGTTCCAGGCCGATCCGCTGCCGCTGCGCTGGTTGCGCAACACCGGACTGAAAATCGTCGAGCAGATGCCTGAGGCCAAAGCGCTGTTCGTACGTGAAGCATTGGGGCTGACCGGGGACTTGCCGGCGCTTGCCAAGGCGTGATGAATATCGCGCAACATCTGGTAACTCCTTGGGAAAGTGTTCGATTGAGCTGGTAAATGTGAGTCCTTATCATTTGGGCCACTTTTCCCGACCGAGAGATCACTCCCATGTTGGCACCCAAGCGTCTTCTGACCGCACTGGCCCTGACCCTGATTGGCAGCACCGCCGCCCAGGCCGCTGATGAGGTGGTGGTTTACTCGTCGCGTATCGATGAGCTGATCAAACCGGTGTTCGATGCCTACACCGCCAAGACCGGGGTGAAGATCAAGTTCATCACCGACAAGGAAGCGCCGTTGATGCAGCGGATCAAGGCCGAGGGCGAGAACGCCACCGCCGACCTGCTGCTGACCGTCGATGCCGGCAACCTCTGGCAGGCCGAACAGATGGGCATTCTCCAGCCGTTCACCTCGAAAACCATCGACGCCAACATTCCCCTGCAATACCGCTCGTCCAGCCACGCCTGGACCGGTCTGAGCCTGCGCGCGCGGACCATCGCCTACTCCACCGAGCGCGTGAAACCGAGCGAACTGACCACCTACGAAGCGCTGGCCGACAAAAACTGGGAAGGTCGCCTGTGCCTGCGCACGGCGAAAAAGGTCTACAACCAGTCGCTGACCGCCACCATGATCGAAGTCCACGGCGCCGAGAAAACCGAGAAGATCCTCAAGGGCTGGGTCAACAACCTGTCCACCGACGTGTTCTCCGACGACGTCGCGGTGCTGGAAGCGATCAACGCCGGTCAGTGTGACGTCGGCATCGTCAACACCTACTACTACGGGCGCCTGCACAAGCAGAAGCCGGAACTGCCGGTGAAACTGTTCTGGCCGAACCAGGCGGATCGCGGTGTGCACGTCAATCTGTCGGGCATCGGTTTGACCAGACATGCGCCGCACCCGGAAGCCGCCAAGGCACTGGTCGAGTGGATGACCACACCTGAGGCGCAGAAGATCTTCGCTGACGTGAACCAGGAATTCCCGGCGAATCCGGCGGTGAAACCTTCGGAAGAAGTGGCGGCGTGGGGGCAGTTTGTCGCTGATACGTTGCCGGTCGAAGTGGCGGGCAAACGTCAGGCCGAGGCGATCCGGATGATGGATCGGGCGGGTTGGAACTGACGCTGCGAGTCGAATCGCCGCACGCGGAATGCGCAGCGTCACAAGATAAGTGCCCACGCCATGCGTGGCCACATTCATTCAACGAGAGTCTTTCCTTGGCCCACCCCGCCCAACGCCGCTGGTACCCCATCGTCTTCGCCATCGCCGCGTTGGTGCTGCTGCCCCTCAGCGTTCTATTGCTGTCGTGGCAGACCATCGACCAACAAATCTGGTCGCACCTGTGGGAAACCCAGATGCCACGCCTGCTGGGCAACACCCTGACGCTGGTGCTCGGTGTCGGCATCGGCGTGACTCTGTTGGGTGTGAGCCTCGCCTGGCTCACCAGCCTCTGCGAATTCCCCGGCCGGCGCTGGCTCGACTGGGCGCTGATGCTGCCCTTCGCGATCCCGGCCTATGTGCTGGCGTTCGTGTTCGTCGGCCTGCTGGACTTCGCAGGTCCCGTGCAGACCCTGCTACGCGAATGGTTCGGAACCGGCCTGCGCCTGCCACGGGTGCGCTCCACCGGCGGGGTGATTCTGGTGTTGGTGCTGGTGTTCTACCCCTACGTTTACCTGCTGGCACGCACCGCGTTTCTCGCTCAGGGCAAAGGTCTGATGGAAGCGGCGCGGGTGCTCGGCCAGTCGCCATGGCAGGCGTTCTGGCGGGTGGCACTGCCGATGGCGCGGCCGGCCATCGGCGCCGGCGTGGCGCTGGCGCTGATGGAAACCCTTGCGGATTTCGGCGCGGTCTCGGTGTTCAACTTCGACACCTTCACCACCGCGATCTACAAGACCTGGTATGGCTTCTTCAGCCTGTCGAGCGCCGCACAACTGGCCAGCCTGTTGCTGCTGGTGGTGATGCTGGTGTTGTACGGCGAACGTCGCGCTCGCGGCGCCAATCGGGCGAGCAACGAGCGGCCGCGGATCAAGGCGTTGTATCACCTGCGCGGGCCCAAGGCCTGGGCGGCGACCGGATGGTGCGGTCTGGTGTTTGCCTGTGCGTTTGTCATCCCGGTGCTGCAACTGTTGGTGTGGTTCTGGCAGCGCGGGCGTTTCGATCTGGATGAGCGCTACGCCGGGCTGATTCTGCACACTCTGTATCTGGGGGGCATGGCGGCGTTGATCACGGTCAGCGTGGCGATGTTGCTGGCGTTCGCCCGGCGTCTTTCTCCGACCCCGGCGATCCGTTCCGGCGTCAGTCTGGCCAACCTCGGCTACGCGCTGCCGGGCTCGGTGCTGGCGGTGTCGATCATGCTGGCGTTCAGTTATCTGGATCGTGAACTGGTGATTCCGCTCTCAGGCTGGCTCGGCGGTGCGGGCAAACCGTTGCTGCTGGGCAGTCTGGCGGCGTTGCTGATGGCGTATCTGGTGCGCTTCGTGGCGGTGGCCTACGGGCCGCTGGAAAGCGGTCTGGCGCGTATACGGCCTTCTTTGCCCGAAGCGGCACGTAGCCTGGGTGTCAGTGGGCCGCGACTGTTTTTCAAAGTGTATCTGCCGTTGTTGCTGCCCGGCACCCTCAGCGCCGCGTTGCTGGTGTTCGTCGATGTGCTCAAGGAAATGCCCGCCACCCTGCTGATGCGCCCGTTTGGTTGGGACACGCTGGCGGTGCGCATTTTTGAAATGACCAGCGAAGGCGAATGGGCAAGGGCGTCGTTGCCGGCGCTGACCCTTGTTCTGGTCGGGTTGTTGCCGGTCATCGGACTTATTCGCCGCTCGGCGCATCGAAACACTTAGTAGTGAGTCATGAATCATGCGGCTACAATGCGCGGCATTCGGTGCGGTCCGTCTGACAGACCCTGTCGCTGAAATCGGCTGAAAGCCTTCCTCCACGGGGCTTTCAAACCGTGCAGCAGCGCTCCGCACCTTCGCCACGCCCGGAAGGAGAAACCCATGGGACAGCGTACGCCTCTGTATGACCTGCATCTCGCCCTCGGCGCGAAGATGGTCGATTTTGGCGGTTGGGACATGCCACTGCATTACGGCTCGCAGGTCGAGGAGCACCACGAGGTGCGTCGCGATTGCGGGGTGTTCGATGTATCCCACATGACCGTGATCGATGTCGCCGGCCATCAGGCCAAGGCCTGGCTCCAGCATTTGCTGGCCAATGACGTCGAACGCCTGCACAGCCCCGGCCGTGCGTTGTACAGCACCATGCTCAACGAGCGCGGTGGCATCGTCGACGACATGATCGTCTATCGTCTTGAGGCCGGTTACCGACTGGTGGTCAACGCCTCGACCCGCGATCAGGATCTGGCGTGGTTGCAGGCTCATCTCACCGGCTACGACGTGCAACTGCATGAGCGTACGGATCTGGCGATGCTCGCTATTCAAGGCCCCCATGCCCGGCACAAGATTGCCGAACTGGTGACCCAGTCCCGCGCCAATCTGATCCAGATGCTCAAGCCTTTCGAAGGCCAGGTTGATGGCGACTGGTTCATTGCGCGCACCGGCTACACCGGTGAAGACGGACTGGAAATCGCCCTGCCGGCCGATCAATCCCCCGGATTTTTCAACGATCTCGTAGGCGCCGGCATTTCTCCCATTGGCCTTGGTGCCCGCGACACCTTGCGAGTGGAAGCCGGGATGAACCTGTACGGTCAGGACATCCATCAGGACGTTTCGCCACTGGCCTCGAACATGGCCTGGAGTATCGCCTGGGAGCCGGCCACGCGCCGTTTCATCGGTCGCGATGCGCTGGAAGCGGAAAAAGCCGCCGGCGTGCAGCACAAACTGGTGGGTCTGGTGCTCGAGGAACGCGGGGTTTTGCGTGCGCATCAGGTGGTTCGTATCGCTGATGTTGGCGAAGGAGAGATCACCAGTGGTAGTTTCTCTCCTACGCTTAGCAAGTCGATTGCCCTGGCGCGTGTACCGATGGCGACTGCCGACCGCGCCGAAGTGGAAATCCGTGGCAAGTGGTATCCGGTACGAGTGGTCAAACCGACCTTCGTCCGTCACGGCAAAACCTTGATCTAACCTTTTCCGGCGGGCACGACCGCTGACAATTTCTTGAGGACACCGAGCATGAGTAATATCCCCGCCGACCTGCGTTTTGCCGAAAGTCATGAATGGGCGCGCCTGGAAGCCGATGGCACTGTCACTGTGGGCATCAGCGATCACGCGCAAGAAGCGCTGGGTGATGTGGTGTTCGTTGAACTGGCCGAAGTCGGCAAGGTGTTTGCTGCCGGTGATGCGGCAGGTGTTGTCGAGTCGGTGAAGGCCGCTTCCGACATCTACGCCCCGGTCGGCGGTGAAGTGATCGCCGTCAACGAAGAACTGGCCAGCGCGCCGGAAGAACTGAACAACGATCCGTACGCCGCGTGGATCTTCAAGCTCAAGCCAAGCGACAAGGCCGAGCTGGACAAGCTGCTCGACGCTGCCGCCTACAAGGCCGCCATCGGCGAATAAGCTTCACGCAACACCGCAAAGCCCCGATCCGTCGGGGCTTTTTTGTGGCCGCAGTTTTCTATTGCGCGGCTCAGGCGTTGCCCAGCACCGCTTTGACCGCCGCCACCGAGCGCTCGACATCAGCCTTGGTCATGGTGGTGAACATCGGCAACGACACAATCAGCCGCCCGACGCGCTCGGCCACCGGCAACATCCCTTCCTTGAAACCGCGCTCGCGGTACAGGCTAAGCAAATGGATCGGCGGGTAGTGATAACCGATGCCGATGCCCAATTCCTGCATCTGCTCCATGAACGTGGACCGCGCCGGCAAGCCGTCCTTGCGCTCCGGCAATACCAGTTGGAACAGGTGCCAGTTGCTGTTGGTGAAGTCGGCTGGCGGCAGTTGCGCGCCGTACGTGGCTTCGAAGTCGTCGCCAAAGCATTCGAAGTAGTGGCGAGCCAGTTCCTGACGATGGGCGGTCAGGGTTTCGATGTGGGCAAACTGGCCGAGGCCGATGGTCGCTGCGACGTCGGTCATGTTGAATTTGCCGCCCAGTACATCGACATCCAGACCGTCGAAGCCGGTCCGGGTGACGCCTTGCAGGCGATATTTCTCCGCCAGACGTGCTTCCTCAGGCGTGTTCAGCACCAGGCAACCACCCTCGGAGCAGGTCACGTTCTTGTTGGCCTGGAAGCTGAACGATACGAAGTCGCCGGTGGCGCCGATGCGCTGGCCGTTCCAGCTCGAACCCAGGGCCTGGGCGGCGTCTTCGATGATGCGCAGGTTGTGCTTTTTGGCGATGGCGTACAGGCGCTCCATGTCCACCGGCAGCCCGGCGAGGTAGACCGGGATGACAGCTTTGGTGCGCGGTGTGATGGCCGCTTCCAGTCGATCCAGGTCGATGTTGCGGGTGACCGGGTCGATGTCGGCGAACACCGGGGTGGCGCCCACTTCAAGAATCACGTTGGCCGTGGCTACCCAGGAGATTGGCGTGGTGATCACTTCATCACCCGGTCCGATGCCGGCAATGCGCAGGGCAATCTCCATGGTGCAGGTGCCGGAGTTGAAGGTTCGTACCGGACGCCCGCCGAAATACTCCGACAGTTGCGCCTCGAAGGCCTGGACCTTCGGCCCGCTGGTGATCCAGCCGGAACGCAGGACATCGCCGACGGCGGCAATGGTGGCTTCATCGATGACAGGTTTGGAAAACGGCAGAAACGGCAGTTGGCTCATGAGGATTCGATCATCCGAGGGTTGGGCGCGTGTTACAGGTGCCACAGCATGCCGCGTTCGGCCACCCGCCGCCAAGCCGTCCGCGACGGTATCGACTGCTATGCTGGTTTGACCGTGTTGCATTGACGCCGAGCGCCAGCCAAGAGAGAGCCCGTCATGTCCCAGTTGCCGTCCCTGAGCCAGTTACGCGACCCCCATGCCTTCCTGCGCCGTCACCTCGGCCCCGACGCCGCCGAGCAGCAGGCGATGCTCGACAGCCTGGGCCTGGGCAGCCGGATCGAACTGATCGAGCAGACCGTGCCGCCCGCCATCCGCCTCAACCGTGAACTGGACCTGCCGCCCGCGCTGGACGAGCAGGCGGCACTGGCGAAACTGCGCGGGTACGCCGAACAGAATCAGGTCTGGACCAGCCTGATCGGCATGGGTTACCACGGTACCGTCACGCCGACCGTCATTTTGCGCAACGTGCTGGAAAATCCCGGCTGGTACACCGCCTACACGCCGTATCAACCGGAAATCGCCCAGGGCCGGCTCGAAGCGTTGCTCAACTTCCAGCAACTGACCATCGACCTGACAGGCCTGGAACTGGCCAACGCTTCGCTGCTCGATGAAGCCACGGCGGCCGCCGAGGCCATGGCGCTGGCCAAGCGCGTGGCGAAGTCGAAGAGCAATCTGTTTTTCGTCGATGAAAACTGTCACCCGCAAACCATTTCCGTGGTGCAGACCCGCGCCGAAGGCTTCGGTTTCGAGCTGATCGTCGACACTGTGGATAACTTGAAGCAGCACCAGGTATTCGGTGCGCTGTTGCAATACCCCGACACCCACGGCGAGGTCCGCGATCTGCGTCCGTTGATCGATCACTTGCATGCGCAACAGGCACTGGCCTGTGTCGCGGCAGATCTGCTGAGTCTGTTGTTGCTGACCCCGCCGGGCGAACTGGGCGCCGATGTGGTGTTCGGCTCATCCCAGCGTTTCGGCGTGCCGATGGGGTACGGCGGGCCGCATGCGGCGTTTTTCGCCAGTCGCGAGGAATACAAACGGGCGATTCCCGGGCGGATCATCGGCGTGTCGAAAGACGCGTGCGGCAACGTAGCGCTGCGCATGGCCCTGCAGACCCGCGAGCAGCATATTCGCCGGGAGAAAGCCAATTCGAACATCTGTACCGCTCAGGTGCTGCTGGCCAACATCGCCAGTTGCTACGCGGTGTACCACGGGCCGGAAGGCCTCAAGCGTATTGCCCAGCGAGTCCATCGGCTGACCTGCATCCTCGCTGCTGGCCTCGAGCGACATGGCATCAAACGCATCAATAAGCAGTTTTTCGACACGCTGACTCTGGACGTCGGCGGCGCGCAGACCGCGATCATCGAAAGCGCTCAGGCAGCGCAGATCAATCTGCGGATTCTCGGTCGCGGCCACTTGGGCCTGAGTCTTGATGAAACCTGTGACGAGAGCACCGTCGGCAAACTGTTCGATGTGCTGTTGGGTGTCGATCATGGGCTCAACGTCGAGGAACTCGACGCCGAAGCGTTGGTGTCCGGGATTCCCGACAATCTGCAACGCAACTCGCCTTACCTGCGCCATCCGGTGTTCAACGCCCATCACAGCGAAACCGAGATGCTGCGCTACCTCAAGCAACTGGAGAACAAGGATCTGGCGCTCAACCAGTCGATGATCCCACTCGGCTCCTGCACCATGAAACTCAACGCCACCAGCGAGATGATCCCGATCACCTGGCCGCAGTTCGCCAACCTGCATCCGTTTGTGCCTCGGGAGCAGGCCGTCGGTTACACACTGATGATCGAAGAGCTGGAGCGCTGGTTGTGTGCGATTACCGGTTTCGACGCGATCTGCATGCAGCCCAACTCCGGCGCTCAGGGGGAGTACGCCGGGTTGCTGGCGATCCGCAAATATCACGAAAGCCGCCAGCAGGGCGGTCGCGACATCTGCCTGATTCCGTCGTCTGCCCACGGCACCAACCCGGCCTCGGCGCAGATGGCCGGGATGCGGGTGGTGATCGTCGAGTGCGACGAGGCGGGCAACGTCGATCTGGAGGATTTGAAGACCAAGGCTGCTGAGGCCGGGGACAGGTTGTCATGCCTGATGGCGACGTATCCATCGACCCACGGCGTGTACGAGGAGGGCATCAGCGAAATCTGCGAAGTTATCCACAAGCACGGCGGCCAGGTGTACATGGACGGCGCCAACCTCAATGCCCAGGTCGGGCTGGCGCGGCCGGCGGACATTGGCGCCGATGTGTCGCATATGAACCTGCACAAGACCTTCTGCATCCCCCACGGCGGAGGCGGGCCGGGCATGGGCCCGATCGGTATTCGCGCGCATCTTGCGCCGTTCGTCGCCAATCACCCGGTGGTGCCGATCGACGGGCCGCAGCCGCAGAACGGCGCAGTGAGTGCAGCGCCCTGGGGCAGTGCGAGCATTTTGCCGATCAGCTGGATGTACATCGCCATGATGGGGCCGCAACTGGCGGACGCCAGCGAAGTGGCGATCCTGACGGCGAATTACCTGGCGCAGCATCTGTCCGGCGCCTTTCCGGTGCTCTACACCGGGCGCAATGATAGGGTCGCCCACGAGTGCATTCTGGATCTGCGGCCGCTGAAAGCGCAGACCGGCATCAGCGAGGAAGACATCGCCAAGCGCCTGATGGATTACGGCTTCCATGCGCCGACCATGTCGTTCCCGGTGCCGGGCACCTTGATGGTCGAGCCGACCGAAAGTGAGTCCAAGGCTGAGCTGGACCGCTTCATCGGAGCGATGTTGAGTATCCGCGCGGAAATCACCGAAGTGCAAAACGGCAACTGGCCGGCCGAGGACAATCCGCTCAAGCGGGCGCCGCATACGCTGGCCGATGTCACTGGCGTCTGGGAGCGGCCCTACAGCATCGAGCAGGGCATTACCCCGGATGCGCACACCAAGGCGCACAAGTACTGGCCGGCGGTGAACCGGGTGGACAACGTCTATGGTGACCGAAATCTGTTCTGCGCCTGCGTGCCGGTGGACGACTACCGCTGATTGGCGGACAAAAAAATGCCGCTCAAATGAGCGGCATTTTTGTGGGCGACAGATTTATTCCGAGGCCACGGCGTTCTTCGCCAGGATCGCGTTCGCCAGTTCCATGTCCGTCGCCTGCAGGCCCGGGTTGTCGGCGCGGACTTTCTGCATGGCGGCTTCCAGATACGGGCCACGGATGCCGCCATCACTGGCAACGAAACTGCCGGCGTCGTCCTGTGCGGCGACGATCAGCTTGTGATCCTTGAAGGTCAGGTACGTCGAGCCGGTGGTGGCGCCGGACGAAATGACGTTACGCCAAAAGCTGTCAGCCATTGCCGAACCGACGGGCAGAGACAGCAGGGCGAGGGTGGCGACAGCAAGTTTGAGACGCATGAGGGATGACTCCACTGGTGTTGAATAACGGCTTGGATCGTCATTTCGTCGATCCGGTTCCGTGAAGGGCTATTTCTGCTCACTCTGCGGCGTCACCCGCAGCACCTCTTCGATGGTCGTCAGCCCCGCCGCGACCTTCTGCGCTCCGGACAGCCGCAGACTGCGCATGCCTTCCTTGAAGGCCTGGCGGCGGAGCGCCGTCAGATCGGTATCCGGGCTGATCAACGCCTTGAGGCTGTCGGTCAGTTGCATGATTTCGTAGACCCCGGCGCGACCGTGATAACCGGTGTCGCGGCATTCCAGGCAGCCGATGGCCCGTTGCGCGTTGCCCGGCAGCGGCGCCTGCCACGGCCGGGTCAGGGTTTGCCAGTCCTCCTCGGCGACAGGTAGCGGTGCCTTGCAGTGCGGACACAGTGTGCGCACCAGACGCTGGGCCATGACCCCGAGCACCGTGGCCTTGATCAGGTAATGCGGCACGCCGAGTTCCAGCAGACGGCTGATGGCGCTCGGCGCGTCGTTGGTGTGCAGGGTCGAGAGCACCAGGTGCCCGGTCAATGCGGCCTGGATCGCCATTTCGGCGGTTTCCAGATCGCGGATCTCGCCGATCATGATGATGTCCGGATCCTGCCGCATCAGCGCCCGCACCCCGGCGGCGAAGGTCAGGTCGATGTTGTGCTGCACCTGCATCTGGTTGAAGGCCGGCTCGACCATCTCGATCGGGTCCTCGATGGTGCAGAGGTTGATTTCCGGGGTCGCCAGTTTTTTCAGGGTGGTGTAGAGCGTGGTGGTCTTGCCGGAGCCGGTCGGGCCAGTCACCAGAATGATGCCGTTGGGCTGGCGGGTCATGTCCTGCCAGCGCCGCAGGTCATCGGCGGAAAAACCCAGCTGGTCGAAATCCTTGAGCAGCACTTCCGGGTCGAAGATCCGCATCACCATTTTTTCGCCGAACGCGGTGGGCAGGGTCGACAGGCGCAACTCGACCTCGCCGCCGTCCGGGGTCTTGGTCTTGACCCGACCGTCCTGCGGTTTGCGCTTCTCGGCGACGTTCATACGCCCAAGGCTTTTCAGGCGACTGACGATGGCCATCGTCACCTGCGGCGGGAACTGATAGACGTTGTGTAACACGCCGTCGATGCGAAAACGCACCGAGCCTTGCTCGCGCCGTGGCTCGATGTGGATATCGCTGGCCCGCTGCTGGAAGGCGTACTGGAACAGCCAGTCGACGATATTGACGATGTGTGCGTCGTTGGCGTCCGGCTCCTGATCGCTGGCGCCGAGGTTGAGCAGTTGTTCGAAGTTGCCGAGGTTGCTGCCCTGCTGGTCGGCGTTGCTGGCGCCGCTGACCGATTTGGCGAGGCGAAAGAACTCGACGCTGAAGCGCTGGATGTCCGCCGGGTTGGCCACCACCCGTTTGACCGGCAGTTTCAGCACGTGGGTCAGATCGGCTTCCCAGCCTCTGACGTAAGGCTGGGCGCTGGCCACGGTCACTGCATCGCGATCAACCGACACCGCGAGAATCTTGTGGCGCTGGGCAAAGGCATAGGACATCAGCGGCGTCACGGCGGCGACGTTGATCTTCAACGGATCGATCCGTAGGTACGGCTGGCCGGCCTGCTGCGCCAGCCACAAGGTCAGGCTTTCCAGATCCAGGTGTTTGCCCGGACGGCTGAGGTCGTCCAGTTGCTGGCCGGCGATGAATTCCAGCGGATGTATCTGACCGTGGGTCGCCTGCCGACGGCGGGCATTCAGCGCGTGTTCGGCCGAGTCCTGGCTGATGAAGCCTTGGGCGACCAGTTCACGCAATACATCATTGAGATCCAGCCAGCGGTCCTGAGTGGCGAGTTGAACGGACATGCGGGCTCCTTTTGAACGACAGTCCGCAAAGGATAGTCGTGGCCCCGCCGACCGTTGGGCCACTACCCGACAAAGGCGTTTCCGCTTTTGTCAGCCAGCCGCCTGAGCCGGCGCATCCCACGCCGCATCGGGGTTCTGCAGATTCACCGAACAGACGCTGATCAGGTTACGAAGTTTTTCCGCGATCACCCGGGCGCGGTGCCAGCTCAGGCCACCCATGACGATGTCGATCGAGAGCAGATCGTCCAGACGCTGGACATTGACCTGTTCCGGGGTGAGGAACTGCAAGGCGAACAGGTTCAGCACACGCACCAGCAAATCCGGTTCGGCCTCGGCCAGTATCTGGTACTTCGCAAGGCAATGAGCGTTGCTGACGTTCCACACATCGGCACGGGGCGCTGGAGTGTTGACGGCTTCGAGGTGTGGCATGGCAGGTCTCCGGAATCAATGGAGAAATTTTTACATTCGATGCCGGGCATTTCTTGTCTAAGATGAGCCGATTGGCCGGTTGATGGGGTTGGTCAATTCGGTATTGGCTGATTTTGAGGATTATTTATGCACAGCGAACTGGACGGCTATGACCGGCGTATCCTCGCCCTGCTTCAAGAGGACGCTTCCCTGTCCAGCGCACAGATTGCCGAACAGGTGGGCCTGTCGCAGTCGCCGTGCTGGCGGCGGATTCAGCGGATGAAGGAGGAGGGGATCATTCGCGGCCAGGTGACTTTGCTCGATCGCAAGAAAATCGGCCTGAACACGCAGATCTTCGCCGAAATCAAACTCAACGCCCACGGTCGTTCGAACTTCACCGAATTCACCGAGGCGATTCGCGGCTTTCCCGAAGTGCTGGAGTGTTATGTGCTGATGGGGGCGGTGGATTTCCTGCTGCGGATCGTCGCGGCGGATATCGAGGCGTATGAGCGATTCTTCTTCGAGAAGCTGTCGCTGGTGCCGGGGATTCAGGAAGTGAACTCGATTGTGGCGCTGTCGGAGATCAAGTCGACGACGAGCCTGCCGGTATTGCGCTGATGATCGTTCCCTCGCGCGGGAACGATCATCATCCGGGGATTACATGCGCAGCAGCATTTTCCAGGCGCGGTTCTGGTAAACCGCAATCGCCTGATGCTTGCGTGCATCGAGCAGTTCATCCGTGATGGTCGGCTCGTTGGCCAGTTGCGCCAGTTTGTTCAGCTCGCCGTACAGACGATCCATTTCCGGGATGTCCAGCACGTTGCGCGCGTGGTGCAGCCAGACCTGGATGCGCTCGATGCGTGGCAGTTGCTCGGCCAGATCTTCCGGTTGCTGCTGATAACGCTGCAATTGCAGCGAAGTGGCTTCTTCGCCCAGCAGGCGCGGCAGCCAGCTTTGCAATTGCGCGGCACCCTGGCGATTGCCACGGGTGTTGCGGTCGGCAGCCCAGGTGCGGGCCAGCAACCAGCGCGAGGTGTTCAGCGAGAACAGGCCCCAGCGCGGGTCTTCCAGTTCCTCGAGGAACTGCTCTGGCGCGGCTTTGCGCACGTCTTCGTCTTCAAGGCCGACCTGTACCAGCGGGCGCCAGTCTTCCAGCAATGCATCCAGTGCCACACGCAGATCGTGGGTCGATTGACGCGGCGCGGCCTGGCCGAGGCTGCTCAGCAGGGCGCGCATTTCCGCGAGGCTCTCGACCCAGTCCTGCAGCAGGCGCCAGTGACCGTTGAAACGATACTGTTCGGCCAGACGCTGGCTGCTGCCGAGCAAGTGCCAGCTCAGGGCGGCGAAGGCGTCATCCAGCGGGGTTTCAGCAGTGATGGCCGGCGCCGGCAGGCTCAGCGAGTAGCTGTTGGCGTCGTACAGGCGATAGCCGCGCTCGGCCTTGCTGATGTCGCACGGCATCAGGGCCAGGGTTTCGGCCAGTTCGGCAGCCAGTTCCAGCAGCGCGGCAGGCTCGCCTTCGCGCAGTTCCAGTTCCAGCTCGCAGATTTCTTCTTTCTGTTTGCCGACCACCACATGGCCCAGGTCCAGCGCGGCTTCGATGACCACTTTGGTCTTGCCACGGCCCCAGGCGATTTCGGCGCGCTCGCGGACGAAATCGGTGGTGAAGATCGGTTTCAGGGTTTTCTTGTCCAGCTCGGCGAGGGACTCGGGCCAGCATTCGCCGTCGAGTTTCTTCACGTCGAGCTTGGCTTTGGGCAGGTGCCAATCGTATTCGTTACGCTCGGACAGACCGGCGACGCTCTGGCCACGGGTCTTGAGGGTCTGAATCACCTCTTCGCCGTCCTTGCGCAGGCGCAGGGCAACCTTGGCCCGGGCCAAGTCACGCTCGGGCGTGTCGAAATACTGATTCATCAACTCACGGCGTTCCCAGCCACTTTTGTTGCGTTTTTTCAGGAGAGGGTGCTCGCGCAGGGCGGCGAGGGTTTCGCGGCTGACGCGGAGTTTGATTTCGGTTTCTTTCTGCATGGCCGGAAAATCCAGGATCGGGAGCGCAGCCGGGGGAATGTGTGGCTGCCAAGGTCGTGCAGTGTACAGGACTGAACCTTCCTACGCTTTGCGGCGGTTTATTCTCGGCGCCGGATGGTTCTATGATGGACTTCAATCCGGGAGTTGGAGTCAGCGATGCCTTTGCCATCCATGCAAGACCAGTTCGCTGCACTGATCGCCGTGCCGTCGGTCAGTTGCACCCAACCGAACCTGGATCAATCCAACCGGGCGGTGATCGATCTGCTCGCCGGATGGCTGGGAGATCTGGGCTTCAGTTGCGACATCCAGCAGGTCAGCCCCGGCAAGTTCAACCTGCTCGCCAGTTTCGGCAGCGGCCCCGGCGGGCTGGTGCTGGCCGGGCACAGCGACACGGTGCCTTACGACGATGCGCTGTGGAAAACCGATCCGCTGAAACTCACCGAAGTCGACGGCCGCTGGGTCGGCCTCGGCAGTTGCGACATGAAGGGCTTTTTCGCCCTGATCATCGAAGCCGTGCAACCGTTGCTCGATCAGCCATTCAAGCAGCCACTGCTGATCCTCGCCACCTGCGATGAAGAAAGCTCGATGTCCGGTGCCCGGGCGCTGGCCGAAGCGGGGCAGCCGCTGGGCCGGGCGGCGGTGATCGGCGAGCCGACCGGGCTCAAGCCGATCCGCATGCACAAGGGCATCATGATGGAGCGCATCGATATCCTCGGGCAGAGCGGCCATTCGTCGGATCCGCGTCTGGGGCACAGCGCCCTCGAGGCGATGCATGACGCCATTGGCGAGCTGCGCGGGCTGCGCCTGCTGTGGCAGCGCGAATTCAACAACCCGCAGTTCAGTGTGCCGCAGCCGACCATGAACTTCGGTTGTATCCATGGCGGCGACAATCCCAACCGCATCTGTGGCCAGTGTTCGCTGGAGTTCGATTTGCGGCCGTTGCCGGGTATGGACCCGAAGGTCCTGCGGGCCGAGATCCTGCGTAAGCTCAACCCGGTCGCCGAACGGCATCAGGTGAAGATCGATTACGCGCCGCTGTTTCCCGAAGTGCCGCCGTTCGAGCAGTCCGAAGACGCCGAGCTGGTGCGAATCGCCGAAAAACTCACCGGCCACACGGCCGAAGCAGTAGCGTTCGGCACCGAAGCGCCTTATCTTCAGCGCCTTGGCTGCGAAACCATTGTGCTCGGCCCCGGTGACATCGCCTGCGCCCACCAGCCGGACGAGTACCTTGAAATGTCACGTTTGCAGCCTACCGTGCATCTATTGCGTCAGTTGATCGAACATTACTGTCTCAAAGCTGTATAAATTGCCGTCCTGCCAACCCGTATTCATGAGGAGAGCGCGCGTGTTGCCAAGCCTGTTCCGACGATAACCATCAGCCCGCTGTGCGTTTTCCGTTTCGCCCTTTTTCCGGCTGCTATTTATTACAGGCCCAGGTTCATGCCCGAATACGTCAATTGGCTTCGTCACGCGTCTCCTTATATCAATGCCCACCGCGACTGCACCTTCGTCGTCATGCTGCCCGGCGACGGCGTGGAGCATCCGAATTTCGGCAACATCGTCCATGACATCGTGCTGCTGCACAGTCTTGGCGTGCGGCTGGTGCTGGTCCATGGCTCGCGCCCGCAGATCGAGACCCGCCTCGCCGCGCGCGGCCTGACCCCGCATTACCACCACGGCATGCGCATCACCGATGCCGCGACGCTTGAGTGCGTGATCGATGCGGTCGGTCAGCTGCGTATCGCCATCGAAGCGCGGCTGTCGATGGATATGGCTTCGTCACCGATGCAGGGCTCGCGTCTGCGGGTGGCCAGCGGCAACCTGGTGACGGCACGGCCGATCGGCGTGCTGGAAGGCGTCGACTATCACCACACCGGCGAAGTGCGCCGGGTTGACCGCAAAGGTATCAACCGTCTGCTCGACGAGCGCTCCATCGTGCTGCTGTCGCCGCTGGGTTACTCGCCGACCGGTGAAATCTTCAACCTGGCCTGTGAAGACGTCGCCACCCGCGCCGCCATCGATCTGGGTGCCGACAAACTGCTGCTGTTCGGTGCCGACCTCGGTCTGATCGACGAAAACGGCAAACTGGTGCGCGAACTGCGCCCGCAACAGGTGCCGGCGCATTTGCAACGTCTGGGCAGCAACTATCAGGCGGAATTGCTCGATGCCGCCGCCGAAGCCTGCCGTGGCGGCGTGGCGCGCAGCCATATCGTCAGTTATGCCGAGGACGGCGCGTTGCTCACCGAGCTGTTCACCCGTGACGGTGGCGGTACGCTGGTGGCCCAGGAGCAATTCGAGCTGGTGCGCGAGGCGGCGATTGAAGACGTCGGCGGCCTGCTCGACCTGATCAGCCCGCTGGAAGAGCAGGGGATTCTCGTGCGTCGTTCGCGCGAAGTGCTGGAGCGCGAGATCGAGCAGTTCAGCGTGGTCGAGCGTGAAGGGATGATCATCGCCTGTGCGGCGCTGTATCAGATTGCCGATTCGGATGCCGGTGAACTGGCGTGCCTGGCGGTGAATCCTGAGTACCGCCATGGCGGTCGCGGTGATGAATTGCTTGAGCGCATCGAGACCCGTGCCCGGGCGCAGGGCCTGAAGACGCTGTTCGTGCTCACCACTCGTACCGCCCACTGGTTCCGCGAGCGCGGGTTCGAGCCGAGCAGCGTCGAGCGCCTGCCGGCAGCGCGGGCTTCTCTCTATAACTATCAGCGCAATTCGAAGATCTTCGAAAAGACGCTTTGACTCATCAGGCTGTGGGGCAGCAGATGCAGGCCGCAAGCTCCCCACTCAGCCGCTTTCTGCAGTACTCCTCCTGATTCAACATCACTGAACACAATTGCTGCATCGAGCCAGGTCAATCCGGCAAGGCGGATGCGTTGTGCGTGAAAAAAATATCCCGATACACAAACTGTAACAATTGATCCGGATATTGCGCGGGTTGGCTGTTGTTGTGATGGAAATATTTCCGGATTGCTTCAGCACAAATCACTCTCGACAGGGTGACTCAATACTCTTCAGAAATTGACCGTCGCGTTCGCGTGGGGAACACTCGAGCCTTTAAACACGGGGTTTAAATTCCTAAAGGGTATTAGAAAAGAAGACATCAATTCTTTTCGGATTCATGACGAACTCATGAAACTGCATGGACCAAAAAACCGGAGATTAGACTATGGTCGTAGACACACAAGGTTACGATTGACTTGTGAGTCACGCTCTGGCGCTAATCGCTAACCTTGGGACTCGGGCGTCGATCCGGGCCGGGAAAACAAGAATTAGAAACGAGAGGAGCTTGACAATGAATAAGTCCACCTTGGCCGTGGCTGTGGCCTTTGGGGTATTGGCGCAGCAGGCAGGTGCCGCGGGTTTCATCGAAGACAGCAAGGCTTCCCTGAGCTCCCGCACCATGTACTACAACAACGATAACCGTGATGGCGGCGCCGATCAGAAAGAGACCGCGCAGGGCTTCAAGTTCGATTACCTCTCCGGTTTCACTCAGGGCACGGTCGGGTTTGGTCTGGATGTGCAGGCGATCAGCGGCATTCACCTGGATGGTGGACGTGGGCACCACCCGGACAGCAACACGTTCTCCCCGAGTGATTCTGACGGTTCGGCAACACATTCCTGGAGCCGCATAGCGGGTAACGTCAAGGCACGTCTGTCCAAGACCGAAGCTCACTTGGGTGGTGCTCTGCAACCTAACTTGCCGATTCTGGTCGCGAACGATAGTCGCCTGCTGCCTCAAACCTTCGAGGGTGGCGCGATCACCTCCAAGGAAATCGACAACGTCACCTTCAACGCCGGTCAGCTCGAGCATGCAGTGGGTCGTGCCTCGACAAACAGCACTGGCCTCGCAGTGGCTGGTGGTACACAGGACAGCAATCAGTTCCGCTATGCAGGCGCCGACTGGAAGGTCACCAAAGACCTGACCCTGCAGTACTACCACTCCAACCTGCAGGATTATTACAAGCAGAACTTCTTCGGCCTGGTGCATGTTCTTCCGATCGGCACCAACCAGTCGTTCAAGACCGATATCCGCTATTTTGACAGCAGCTCCGATGGCAAGAACGGGGAAGCAGGCTACCGCTTCAATAACAACGGTGGTTATGCCAAGAACCCGGGCGAGGTCGATAACAAGACCTGGAGCGCCATGTTCACATACACCTTGGGTGGCAACGCGTTCTTGCTCGGCCATCAACGCGTCAACGATGACGGTGGTTTCGTCTACTTGAACCAAGGCAACGTGGTGGATGGCAACGGTCGTCCTGAAGGTGCCGGTGGAACCAGTTTCTATTTGTTCACTGACGCCATGGTTAACGGTTTTGTCCGTGCCGGTGAAAACACTACCTTCGGTCAGTATTCCTATGACTTCGCAGGTCTGGGCGTACCGGGCCTCAAAGCCTCGATCGCTTATCTGCATGGCGAAAACATCAAGGCAACGAACGGTACCGGTAGCGACATGTCGGAGTGGGAACGAGACATGCGTATTGATTACACCGTTCAAGAGGGCGTACTCAAAGGCTTCGGCGTGACACTGCGCAATGGTGTTTATCGTGGCAGCCAGATCAATATTGCCGATCAGGATCAGACCCGTCTGATCTTCAACTACACCTATAGCTTCCTGTAAAAAGTGCTGAAAAAGACCTTGCCGCTCGGCAAGGTTTTTTTTGCCTTTTGTTCCATATTCCTGAATGTTACTTATTGAGTGTTTTTTATTCTTTTTGTGTTTTCCGGCGTCAGTCTAGAGTAGACCGTCCGACGTTCGGAATGCGCTGCGGTGTTTTGGCATATTTGTCCCTCGACAATCTGAAGGGTTCAGGAATCGGTGTTCGAGCCGATACCTCGATTCTGTCACGCCTTTGTATATGTCTCGACGTTCTTAAAAAGAGTGGAACAATTCTTTTCGAGATTATGACGAGGTATGCTTCCGCGGCTTTGACGGGGCTAAGAGATCCGCAGCAATGGGTGTTCCAGGTTTTCGGGCAATTGATCCGGAGCCGACAGCAAAAAAAGCAAAAGAAATAGAAACGAGAGGAGCGAAACATGAACAAGTCCACCTTGGCCCTGGCCGTGGCCGTAGGGGTTTTGGCGCAGCAGGCAGGCGCCGCCGGTTTCATCGAAGACAGCAAGGCCACCCTGGGGCTGCGTAACTTCTACATCAACACTGACAACCGCGACAGCGCTGCCAAAACCGCCTCCGGCGTGCAGAGCAAGAACGAAGAATGGGGCCAAGGCTTCGATCTGCGTTTCATCTCCGGTTACACCCAAGGCACCGTAGGCTTCGGTATTGATGCTATCGGCCTGCTGGGCGTTCGTCTGGATTCGGGCGGCGGCACCAACGGTGCAACCTCCACTTCCTACGGTGGCACTGTGTTCCCGAGCAAGTCCAACGGCGAAGCTGTTGATAACTTCTCCAGTCTGGGTCTGACTGCCAAAGCCAAGATCTCCCAGACCGAGCTGAAGTTGGGCACCCTGCAGCCGAAGAACCCGGTTATCGTGACCAACGACGGTCGTCTGCTGCCACAAACCTGGCAGGGCGGTCAGATCACTTCCGGCGAGATCAAGGACCTGACTTTGGTCGCTGGTCAAATCGAAGCTGTGAAAGGTCGTAACTCCAGCAACAACGAGAACCTGTCCATCGGCGGTGCGAATGCTCGCGTAGCCAACAGCAACAAGTTCTACTACGCCGGTGGTGACTACAAGATCACCAAAGACCTGACTGCCCAGTACTACTACGGCAACCTGGAAGACTTCTACAAGCAACACTTCCTGGGTCTGGTTCACAACTGGGCAATCGGCCCGGGCGTGCTGAAGTCTGACTTCCGTTACTTCCACAGCAGCGACGATGGCGCCAACAACAACACCGCGGCCTACTTCGGCAACGGCAACTATGTTGGCAACGTCAGCGGCAAAGGCCCGATCGACAACAACCTGTACAGCGGCCTGTTCCTGTACACCGTTGAGGGTCACACTTTCGGTGGCGGCTACCAGGTTTCCAACGGCAGCTCCGACTTCCCTTGGCTGAACCAGGGCGACGGTTCGTCGAACTACACCATCACCGACATGCAGATCCAGAAGTTCGGTCGTGCCGGCGAGAAAACCTGGCAAGCTCGCTACTCGTATGACTTCGCCAAAGTCGGCCTGCCAGGCCTGACTGCCGGTGTAGTTTACCTGCGCGGTGACGACATCGACACCGTAGGCTCCAACCGTCGTGAGAACGGTACCGGTGCTTCCGAGTGGGAACGCGACCTGACTGTTGGTTACGTGGTACCAGAAGGCCCGCTGAAAAACCTGGGTCTGATGTGGAAAAACGCTACCTGGCGCAACGACATTCCAGGTCAGCGTGACCAGGACGAAAACCGCCTGATCGTCAGCTACTCGATCCCGCTGCTGTAATAGCGCTCGAGCAACCGACGTAAAAAAGCCCCGTCCGGCATCGCGCCGGACGGGGCTTTTGCGTTTCCGGGTCAGGCCCACCCCCGTAGACCGTTCCCGACATTTCCCTCTTTACAGCAACTCAAGGCCTTCTCGAACCTTGGGGCCGATGTTCGGCGCGTTGCCGGCGAGCGTCCAGTGAACAGAAGTTTAATATTCGTAAATGATCTAGATATCTAGTTATTTATTCTTTTTATGAATGGCAAATCCCGAGCTACAGTTGAGGTCTCCAACAACTCATCAGGAGCCGCACCATGAGCCTCAGACTTGGCGATATCGCCCCCGATTTCGAACAGGATTCCAGCGCCGGCAAGATTCGTTTCCACGAATGGCTGGGCGATAGCTGGGGCGTGCTGTTCTCTCATCCGGCGGACTTCACCCCGGTATGCACCACCGAGCTGGGCTTCACCGCCAAGCTCAAGGATGAGTTCACTCAACGCGACGTGAAAGCCATCGCGCTGTCGGTCGACCCGGTGGACTCGCACCACAAGTGGATCGAAGACATCAACGAAACCCAGAACACCATCGTCAATTTCCCGATCCTGGCCGATGCCGATCGCAAGGTGTCCGATCTCTACGACCTGATCCACCCGAACGCCAGCGACACGCTGACCGTGCGCTCGCTGTTCGTGATCGATCCGAACAAGAAGATCCGCCTGACCATCACCTACCCGGCAAGCACCGGGCGCAACTTCCACGAAATTCTGCGGGTGATCGACTCGTTGCAGCTCACCGACAACTACAAGGTGGCCACGCCGGCCAATTGGCAGGACGGGGAAGAAGTGGTGATCGTGCCGTCGCTCAAGGACGAAGACGAAATCAAGCAACGCTTTCCGAAAGGCTATCGCGCGGTGAAGCCGTACCTGCGCCTGACGCCGCAGCCGAACAAGTAACCTTCCTCGGATCGTTCCCAAGTTCTGCGTGGGGGTGATCAGCAAAAACCACGATGCAGGGTTTCAGGCCGTTTTGACGGCCTGTTTTTTTGCCCGGAAGAAAGTGAAATGTATATCTCTACAATGAATAACCAAATGAATAAATATGATTTATAGATATATAAATGAGCTGGTAAGGTCTTTCCATTGAAGCGAGATCGCAACCCGCGAATCGCCTGTAACGCGTAAGGAATCGTCTGAATGCTGGTCGTCTCACTCGGTGGCAGTCCCAGTCAACGCTCCCGTTCCGGGGTATTGCTGGAGCGCTCGCAACGCTGGTTGCAGCAGCAAGGGGTGGAAGTGGTGAGTTATCAGGTGCGGGACTTCCCGGCCGAAGACCTGCTCCACGCTCGCTTCGACAGCCCGAAGGTGCTCGACCTGCTGCAACAGATTGAAAACGCCGATGGCCTGCTGATCGCCACCCCGGTCTACAAGGCGTCGTTCTCCGGCGCACTGAAGACCGTGCTGGATCTGCTGCCCGAACGCGCCCTGAATCACAAGATTGTCTTGCCGATGGCCACGGGCGGCAGCATCGCCCACATGCTGGTGGTCGATTACGCCCTCAAACCGGTGCTGTCGGCGTTGAAAGCCCAGGAAATGCTGCAAGGGATTTTTGCCGAGGACAGCCAGATCGCTTACGGCGAAGGCAGTGCTGCGGCGCAGCTGGCACCAGCCCTGGAACAGCGGCTGCACGAAGCGCTGGATCAGTTTGTCAGTGCTATGGCCCGTCGGCCGAAGCCGCTGGAACCGGGCTTATTGAACGAACGTTTGTTGAGTGCTCGCTGGAGCATTTGAGCCACATCGAAATTTGAAGTACTGGCCTTACTCGCCCGCCAACGGGCAAGCAGGTGCAGCCAAAACCCAACAGCAAAAAGGAGAGCGCTATGCGCACTGTATTTTTGCGTCGTGGTCTGGTCGCTCTGTTTGCTGCGGCTGTCACCTTCGGCGCCATCACTCAAGCTCAAGCCGAGACGTTGCGGATCGGTTATCAGAAGTACGGCACGCTGGTGCTGCTCAAGGCCAAGGGCACCCTGGAAAAACGCCTCGCCGCCCAAGGCGTCGACGTGCAATGGACTGAATTCCCCGGCGGCCCGCAACTGCTGGAAGGCTTGAACGTCGGCTCGATCGACTTCGGCGTCACCGGCGAAACCCCGCCGGTCTTCGCTCAGGCGGCCGGTGCCGACCTGCTCTACGTGGCCTACGAGCCGCCCGCGCCGAACAGTGAAGCGATCCTCGTGCCGAAAGACTCGCCAATCAAATCGGTGGCGGATCTGAAGGGCAAGAAAGTCGCCCTGAACAAAGGCTCCAACGTCCACTACCTGCTGGTGCGTGCGCTGGAGGACGCCGGCCTCAAGTACACCGACATTCAAACCGTATTCCTGCCGCCGGCCGATGCCCGCGCCGCGTTCGAGCGTGGCAGCGTCGACGCCTGGGTCATCTGGGACCCGTACCAGGCCGCTGCCGAGCAACAACTGCAAGCGCACACCCTGCGCGACGGCAAAGGCATCGTCGACAACCACCAGTTCTACCTGGCAACCAAACCCTACGCACAGAAAAATCCCGAGGTGATCAAGACCCTCGTGGAAGAAGTGCGCGCCGTCGGCGAGTGGTCCAAGGCCAACCCGCAAGACGTGACCCAACAGGTCGCGCCGCTGCTCGGCTTGCCGGCAGACATCACCCTGACCTCGGTGAAACGCCAGGGCTACGGCGCGCTGTTCCTGACCCCGGAAGTGGTCGCCGCGCAGCAGAAAATCGCCGACACCTTCTACCAGCTCAAGCTGATTCCCAAGCCGTTGAGCATCAAGGACGTGATCTGGACCCCACCGGCCGCTGTGGCAAAAGCGCAGTAATTTGAATCCCCAAGGAGACCACTCCATGAGCCTCAACATCTTCTGGTTCCTGCCTACCCACGGCGACGGCCATTACCTTGGCACCGCCGAAGGCGCCCGCGCCGTCGACCACGGCTATCTGCAACAGGTCGCGCAAGCGGCGGATCGACTGGGCTTCGGCGGCGTGCTGATTCCCACCGGCCGCTCCTGCGAGGATTCGTGGCTGGTGGCGGCATCGCTGATTCCGGTGACCCAGCGCCTGAAATTTCTGGTCGCCCTGCGCCCCGGGATCATTTCCCCGACGGTGGCGGCGCGTCAGGCGGCGACTCTGGATCGTCTGTCCGGCGGTCGTGCGCTGTTCAACCTGGTGACCGGCGGCGATCCGGAAGAGCTGGCCGGCGATGGTCTGTTCCTCGATCACGAAGCGCGCTATCAGGCCTCGGTGGAGTTCACCCGGATCTGGCGTCGGGTGCTGGAAGGCGAAACCGTGGATTACGACGGCGAGCACATCAGCGTGAAGGGCGCAAAATTGCTCTATCCGCCGATCCAGCAACCACGTCCGCCGCTGTACTTCGGTGGCTCTTCGGAAGCGGCGCAGGATCTGGCCGCCGAACAAGTGGAAATGGTCTTGACCTGGGGCGAGCCGCCAGCGGCAGTCGCCGAGAAGATCGAACAGGTTCGCGCCAAAGCCGCGAAGCTCGGACGCACTGTACGCTTCGGCATTCGTCTGCACGTGATCGTGCGGGAAACCAACGCCGAAGCCTGGCAAGCAGCGGATCGCCTGATCTCGCATCTGGACGACGACACTATCAAACGTGCCCAGGCTTCGCTGGCGCGGTTCGATTCGGTCGGCCAGCAACGGATGGCCGCGCTGCACGGTGGCAGCCGTGACAACCTCGAAGTCAGCCCGAACCTGTGGGCCGGCGTTGGTCTGGTGCGCGGCGGTGCCGGCACGGCACTGGTGGGCGACGGCCCGACCGTGGCTGCACGGGTGAAGGAATACGCGGATCTGGGCATTGATACCTTCATCTTCTCCGGTTATCCACACCTCGAAGAATCGTATCGCGTGGCCGAGCTGCTGTTTCCGCACCTCGACGTCGAGCGCCCGGAATTACCGAAGAGCGCCGGTTATGTCAGCCCGTTCGGCGAGATGGTGGCCAACGACATTCTTCCCAAAGCCGCGTCCCAGAGCTGAGGCGCCGCCATGAAGAAACTCATCCACAGCCTTGCGCCCTGGGCGTTGCCGGTGTTGTTGCTGGCGGTGTGGCAGTTGTCGGTGTCGGCCGGTTGGTTGTCGACACGGATTCTGCCGGCACCGGTAGCGGTGATCGAAGCTGGCGTGAGCCTGGTGCGTAGCGGCGAAATCTGGACGCACCTGGCGATCAGCGGCTGGCGCGCCGCGCTGGGCTTCACCATCGGTGGCAGCATCGGGTTGGTGTTGGGCTTCATCACCGGCCTGTCGAAGTGGGGCGAGCGCCTGCTCGACAGCTCGGTGCAGATGATCCGCAACGTGCCGCATCTGGCGCTGATTCCGCTGGTGATCCTGTGGTTCGGCATCGATGAGTCGGCGAAGATTTTCCTGGTGGCATTGGGCACGCTGTTCCCGATTTACCTCAACACCTATCACGGCATCCGTAACGTCGACCCGGCGCTGGTGGAGATGGCGCGCAGTTATGGCCTGTCCGGTTTCAGCCTGTTCTGGCAGGTGATTCTACCGGGCGCGCTGCCTTCGATTCTGGTCGGTGTGCGCTTTGCCCTGGGCTTCATGTGGCTGACGCTGATCGTGGCGGAAACCATCTCCGCCAGTTCCGGCATCGGTTATCTGGCGATGAATGCCCGGGAGTTTTTGCAGACCGACGTGGTGGTGCTGGCGATCCTGCTGTACGCGGTGCTCGGCAAGCTGGCCGACCTCGCGGCCCGTGGACTTGAACGTGTGTGGTTGCGCTGGCATCCGGCGTATCAAGTGGCGAAAGGAGGTGCGGCATGACGGCTCAACAACCTCCACGCCTGCTACGCGGGATTCCGCTGGTAGTGCGCAACCTGCAGAAGACCTTCGGCGCGCGACAGGTGTTGCGTGACATCGACCTGCACATTCCGGCGGGACAGTTCGTCGCCGTGGTCGGGCGCAGCGGATGCGGCAAGAGCACCTTGCTGCGCTTGCTCGCCGGCCTTGATCAGCCCACCGGCGGCGATCTGCTCGCGGGTGCCGCGCCGCTCAGCGATGCGCGGGAAGACACCCGGCTGATGTTCCAGGAAGCACGGCTGCTGCCCTGGAAAAAGATCATCGACAACGTCGGTCTCGGCCTCAAGGGCGACTGGCGTCCGCAGGCGCTGGAAGCGCTGGATGCGGTCGGTCTTGCGGATCGCGCCAATGAATGGCCGGCAGCCCTGTCCGGCGGGCAGAAGCAGCGTGTGGCGTTGGCGCGCGCCTTGATTCATCAACCGCGTCTGCTGTTGCTCGACGAGCCACTGGGCGCACTGGATGCCCTGACCCGGATCGAGATGCAGCAACTGATCGAACGTCTCTGGCAGCAGCATGGATTCACCGTGTTACTGGTGACCCACGACGTCAGTGAAGCGGTGGCGATTGCCGACCGGGTGATTCTGATCGAGGACGGCGAAGTCGGTCTCGACCTGCAAGTGGAGCTGCCGCGCCCTCGGGTGCGTGGCTCCCATCGCCTGGCCGCACTGGAAACCGAAGTGCTCAACCGTGTGTTGTCCCTGCCCGGCGAGCCGCCGGCGCCGGAACCTGTTTCACCCTTGCCTACGCAATTGCGTTGGGCTCAATAACTCAAGCAAACGACAGGAATCAATGCCATGACTATCAAAGCCATCAACGTACGCAACCAGTTCAAAGGCGCGATCAAAGAGATCGTTCTCGGCGACGTGCTGTCGGAAATCGACGTGCAGACCGCTTCCGGCATCGTCACTTCGGTGATCACCACCCGTTCGGTCAAGGAGCTGGAACTGGAGGTAGGCAGCGAAGTGATCGCCTTCGTGAAATCCACCGAGGTGTCCATCGCCAAGTTGTAAGCCTGTGAGTAAAAAACGACCCCGAAGGGTGTGAGCCCTTCGGGTTTTTTTGTGTCTGTCGTGCGGCGCTAGAGAGTCCGCTTGGGCAGATACGGCGGCAGATACAAGCTGATGTAGGCATCGAACACCCGCATCCCTTCCTCGGCCATGCGCGGGGTGATCTGCCCGTGCTGCTGCACCGAGCGGGCGTAAACGCGGTCGCCCAGTTCCATGGCCAGCGCGAACACGTCCACGTCATCCGGCAGTTTGGGCAGTTCGAAGTGGTGATCGAACAGCTTGTGCATCAGGTCGCCGAGTTCGAGGTCATGCTGGCGGTCGGCCTGGGTGACTTCGGTAAGGCCGTGTTGCGCGAGGATCAGTTGGCGGGCGGCCGCGTCTTCGTCGTAGATCTCCAGCATCCGTTGTTCGACCAGACGGGACAGGTCGCGCCAGTCGCGCAGAGCGTCGTGATCGATCGGCGCCTGCAGGCAGGCGCGGAAAGCCGCGTGGACATCCGCCGTCAGCGCTTCGAGCAGCGCGGGGACGCTGGCGAAGAAGTGGTAGACCGAGGAGGGCGGAATCTGCGCGCGCTCGGCCACGCTGTAGATCGACAGGCTCGCCACGCCCTCGGCGGCCAGCAGCGTGCGCGCGGCGTCGAGTATCGAATCGATCCGCGCCTGGCTGCGGGCACGGGGTTTGCGGACGGGGGCGGGACGCGTCATGAAAGTCTCCTGCGGGGCAGCGGGCATTGTACGCAGAGCTTGAATGTCTGCCACAGAGGCCAATAAAAAAACGCCGCTGGCTGAGAAGCCAACGGCGTTTTCCTTTGCTGCAATCCGCTTAAACGGTATGCAGATACCAGTTGTACTCGAGGTCGGAGATGGAGTGTTCGAACTCCTCCAGCTCGCTTTCCTTACAGGCGACGAAGATATCGATGTATTTCGGATCGATGTACTTGGCCATCACCTCGCTGTCGTCCAGCTCGCGCAGGGCATCGCGCAGGTTGTTCGGCAGGCTCTGCTCGTTCTGCTCGTAGCTGTTGCCTTCGGTCGGAGCCGGAGGCTCGATCTTGTTGGTCAGACCGTGATGCACGCCTGCCAGCACAGAAGCCATCAGCAAGTACGGGTTGGCGTCGGCGCCGGCCACGCGGTGTTCCAGGCGGACCGCGTCGGCAGAGCCGGTTGGTACGCGCAGGGCGACGGTGCGGTTGTCCAGGCCCCAGCTCGGCGAGTTCGGCACATAGAACTGCGCACCGAAACGACGGTAGGAGTTGACGTTCGGGCAGAGGAAAGCCATTTGCGCGGGCAGGGTCTCGAGCACACCGCCGATCGCGTGACGCAGCGCGGCGTTCTGCTCGGGATCCTCGCTGGCAAAAATGTTTTTGCCATCTTTGTCGAGAACCGAAATGTGGACGTGCAGGCCATTGCCCGCCTGGCCGGGATACGGCTTGGCCATGAAGGTGGTGTCCATTTCATGGTCATAGGCGATGTTCTTGATCAGACGCTTGAGCAGTACCGCGTAGTCGCATGCCTTGATCGGGTCGGCGACGTGGTGCAGGTTCACTTCGAACTGCGCCGGGGCACTTTCCTTGACGATGGCGTCGGCCGGGATGCCTTGCTCTTTCGCACCTTCCAGAATGTCCTGGAGGCAGTCGACGTATTCGTCGAGGTCGTCGATCAGGTAGACCTGGGTCGAATGCGGGCGTTTGCCGGAGATCGGCGAGCGTGGCGGCTGAGGACGGCCGTTCACGTTTTCCTGGTCGATCAGGTAGAACTCGAGTTCGAATGCGGCGCAGATGGTCAAGCCAAGCTCGTCAAACTTTGCAACAACTTGGCGGAGCACTTCGCGCGGGTCGGCGAAGAAAGGGTCACCTTCGAGTTCGTGCATGGTCATCAGCAGTTGCGCGGTCGGGCGCTTCTGCCATGGCTCGTTGCACAGGGTATCGGGGATTGGATAGCAGATACGGTCAGCGTCGCCGATGTCCAGGCCCAGGCCGGTGCTTTCCACCGTCGAACCATTGATATCCAGAGCAAATAGAGAGGCCGGCAAGTTGATGCCTTTCTCGTAAACCTTGTGGAGGCTGGTGCGTTCGATGCGCTTGCCGCGCACCACACCATTCATATCCGCAATCAGAAGGTCAACGTACAGAACCTCAGGATGTTCCTTAAGGAACGCGTTCGCTTCGTTAAGCTGAACGGCACGCGGGGGTACCGACATGATGCAACACCTTTGTTGTTAAAAATATCAATCATTGATCTTTTCTGGTTTCAGTCAACCCGAACGGCATGCCGAAGTCAAGCGAGGCCTTTTTTGCCCCGAAAAAGCGCCGCGAGGGCATTTATGGGGCACTTTGGGGCATTTTTTTATCCGTGAACGAGGCGCCACCCGCAGGCTTGAGCAGGCCGTGTTGTATTTTTTACGGGGGTGTTGTGTAAAAAAATGAACAAGGCTAAGCTCGGGTCAAACCCATAACAGCAATAATACCGGGGTGCTTCATGTCTCGCCTGCCGTTAATCGGCGTCACCGACTGCTCTTCGCAGTACGGTCTGTATGCTTATCACATCAGTGGCGACACGTCCGTCCGCAGCGAAGCCGACAACCAGGCTCGCATTCTGCCAGCGATCTCATTGTCCATGGCGGATCAGGCGCCGGCGTCCGATATTCTGGACGCGGGGAAGGGCATCCTCTTCAGCGGTTCTCCTTTCAATATAGATCTCTTTCCTGCTCCCGACCTGCACCGCGCCCGTCGCCGTGCCCGAGATTCTGCACACCGGGAATGTGCACAGGAAATGCAACGCCAGCGTAAAGGGCAGGTAAGCTCCTCCTTCATTGTCGATGCGCGGTGCCAGGCGTAAGCCGGTACTGCGCGCAAACAAGCCCCCTTTAACGCGACGCCCTGTGCGTCAAACCCGCCTGACACGCGTCAGGAGACTCAGCCCAGAGGCATTTATGAGTAACAACCTCGACCAGCTCACCGATTGGTTGAAAGACCACAAGATCACAGAAGTCGAATGCATGATCGGCGACTTGACCGGTATCACCCGGGGCAAGATCTCGCCGACCAACAAGTTCATCGCCGAAAAAGGCATGCGCCTGCCGGAAAGTGTTCTGTTGCAGACCGTGACGGGCGACTACGTCGAAGACGACATCTATTACGAACTGCTCGACCCGGCCGACATTGACATGATCTGCCGTCCCGACCAGAACGCGGTGTACCTGGTGCCGTGGGCCATCGAACCGACCGCCCAGGTGATCCACGACACCTACGACAAGCAAGGCAACCCGATCGAGCTGTCGCCGCGCAACGTCCTCAAGAAAGTCCTGAAACTCTATGCCGACAAGGGCTGGCAGCCGATCGTGGCGCCGGAAATGGAGTTTTACCTGACCAAGCGCAGCGACGACCCTGACTATCCATTGCAGCCGCCAGTCGGCCGTTCCGGACGTCCGGAAATCGGTCGCCAGTCGTTCTCCATTGAAGCGGCGAACGAATTCGACCCGCTGTTCGAAGACGTCTACGACTGGTGCGAACTGCAGGAACTGGACCTCGATACGCTGATCCACGAGGACGGCACGGCGCAGATGGAAATCAACTTCCGTCACGGCGATGCCCTGTCCCTGGCAGACCAGATTCTGGTGTTCAAGCGCACCATGCGTGAGGCCGCCCTCAAGCACAATGTCGCGGCGACCTTCATGGCCAAGCCGATGACCGGCGAGCCGGGCAGTGCCATGCACCTGCACCAGAGCATCATCGACATCGAGACCGGCAAGAACGTGTTCTCCAATGACGACGGCACCATGAGCCAGCTGTTCCTGCACCACATCGGTGGCCTGCAGAAACTGATCCCGGAACTGCTGCCGCTGTTCGCACCGAACGTCAACTCGTTCCGCCGCTTCCTGCCGGACACCTCAGCGCCGGTGAACGTGGAGTGGGGCGAAGAAAACCGCACCGTGGGCCTGCGCGTTCCGGATGCCGGCCCGCAGAACCGCCGGGTGGAAAACCGCCTGCCGGGCGCCGACGCCAACCCGTACCTGGCGATTGCCGCGAGCCTGCTCTGCGGCTACATCGGCATGGTCGAGGGCATCAACCCGAGCGCGCCGGTCGTGGGCCGTGGTTACGAGCGCCGCAACCTGCGCCTGCCGTTGACCATCGAAGATGCGCTGGAGCGTATGGAAAACAGCTCAACCATCGAGAAATACCTGGGCAAGACCTTCATCACCGGCTACGTCGCGGTCAAGCGGGCCGAGCATGAAAACTTCAAGCGCGTGATCAGTTCCTGGGAGCGTGAGTACCTGCTCTTCGCCGTCTGATACGCCGGGCGCGGTGGCCAGCCGCCGCGCCTTCACCGATAACAAGGAGAATTGGCATGACCAGCAACAACCCGCAAACCCGTGAGTGGCAAGCCCTCAGCAGCGAGCACCACCTGGCCCCGTTCAGCGACTTCAAGCAGCTGAAAGAAAAGGGTCCACGGATCATCACCAACGCCAAGGGCGTGTACCTGTGGGACAGCGAGGGCAACAAGATCCTCGATGGCATGGCGGGTCTGTGGTGCGTGGCAATCGGTTATGGCCGCGATGAACTGGCGGATGCTGCCGCCAAACAGATGCGCGAACTGCCTTACTACAACCTGTTCTTCCAGACCGCTCACCCGCCGGCACTGGAACTGGCCAAGGCCATTGCCGACGTGGCGCCGGAAGGCATGAACCACGTGTTCTTCACCGGTTCCGGCTCCGAAGGCAACGACACCATGCTGCGCATGGTTCGCCACTACTGGGCGATCAAGGGCCAGCCGAACAAGAAAGTCATCATCAGCCGCAAGAACGGTTACCACGGCTCCACCGTGGCCGGCGCGAGCCTGGGCGGCATGACTTATATGCACGAACAGGGCGACTTGCCGATCCCGGGCATCGTCCACATCGCCCAGCCGTACTGGTTCGCCGAAGGCGGCGACATGACCCCGGAAGAATTCGGGATCTGGGCGGCCAATCAGCTGGAAGAGAAGATTCTCGAAGTCGGCGTCGACAACGTCGGTGCCTTCATTGCCGAGCCGATCCAGGGCGCTGGCGGCGTGATCATTCCGCCAGACACCTACTGGCCGCGCATCAAGGAAATCCTCGCCAAGTACGACATCCTGTTTGTGGCGGACGAAGTGATCTGCGGTTTCGGCCGTACCGGCCAATGGTTCGGCAGCGATTTCTACGACCTCAAGCCGCACATGATGACCATCGCCAAAGGCCTGACGTCCGGCTACATCCCGATGGGTGGCCTGATCGTGCGCGACGAAGTGGTGGCGGTGCTCAACGAGGGCGGCGATTTCAACCACGGCTTCACCTACTCCGGTCACCCGGTGGCTGCAGCGGTGGGTCTGGAAAACATCCGGATCCTGCGCGAAGAGAAAATCATCGAGCATGTCCACGAAGAAACGGCACCGTATTTGCAGAAGCGTCTGCGCGAACTGAACGATCATCCGTTGGTGGGTGAAGTGCGCGGGGTCGGTCTGCTGGGGGCCATCGAACTGGTCCAGGACAAGGCCACGCGCAAGCGTTACGAAGGCAAGGGCGTCGGCATGATCTGCCGCCAGTTCTGCTTCGACAACGGACTGATCATGCGTGCCGTGGGCGACACCATGATCATTGCGCCGCCGCTGGTGATCAGCAAGGCGGAGATCGATGAGCTGGTGACCAAGGCACGCAAGTGCCTGGACCTCACCCTCAGTGCATTGCAGGGCTAAGTGCTAGGCTCTGAGCGATGGAGCTGTTGCGCTGTCGCTCGGAGCAGTTGGAAAGGCTGGTCTTTTCTTGAAAGACCGCCTCGTATCTTGCCAGACTAGCCGCGGTTCCAGTTGTCCGGGTTCGGCCGCTGAACAAAGTGGTTCAAAAAAGAAAAATTTGGAGCATGACGCATGAAGGCATTAGGTAAAAAGCTTGCTGGCAAGACTCTTCTGGCCCTGTCTGTCGCGGGCATGATGGCGGGCGCGGTTCACGCGGACGACAAAGTTCTGCACGTCTACAACTGGTCCGACTACATCGCTCCTGACACCATCGCGAACTTCGAGAAAGAGTCGGGGATCAAGGTGGTCTACGACGTATTCGATTCCAACGAAACCCTGGAAGCCAAGCTGCTGGCGGGCAAGTCCGGCTACGATGTGGTCGTGCCGTCCAACAACTTCCTGGCCAAGCAGATCAAGGCCGGTGTTTACCAGGAACTGGATCGCTCCAAGCTGCCTAACTGGAAGAACCTGAACCAGGACCTGCTCAAGGCCGTGTCGGTCAGCGACCCGGACAACAAGCACGCCTTCCCGTACATGTGGGGTTCGATCGGCATCGGCTACAACCCGGAGAAGGTCAAGGCTGCTCTGGGCGTCGACAAGATCGACTCCTGGGACACTCTGCTGAAGCCGGAAAACATCGCCAAGCTCAAGGGCTGCGGCGTGAGCTTCCTCGATTCGCCGACCGAAATGCTGCCGGTCGCGCTGCACTACCTGGGCCTGCCAACCGACTCCCAGAAGAAAGAAGACATCAAGAAAGCCGAGGACCTGTTCCTCAAGATTCGTCCATCGATCACCTACTTCCACTCGTCCAAGTACATCTCGGACCTGGCCAACGGCAATATCTGCGTAGCGGTCGGTTACTCGGGTGACGTGCAGCAGGCCAAGTCCCGTGCCGCCGAGGCGGGTGACAAGGTGAAAGTCAGCTACGCGATTCCGAAGGAAGGCGCTGGCAGCTTCTTCGACATGGTTGCCATTCCGAAGGATGCCGAAAACGTTGAAGGCGCCTACAAGTTCATGACCTTCCTGCAGAAGCCTGAAGTCATGGCCGGCATCACCAACGCCGTACGTTTCCCGAACGGTAACGCTGCTGCAACACCACTGGTAGAGAAAGACATCACCAGCGATCCAGGCATCTACCCGCCAGCCGACGTGCAGGCCAAGCTGTATGCCATCGCCGATCTGCCAGCGGCGACCCAGCGTGAAATGACTCGCAGCTGGACCAAGATCAAATCCGGTAAATAAGCCGGTTTGAAGCCGCAACCGCTGGCCGTCGCCTTCATCCGGGCGGCCAGCGGTGCAATTAAATGACAGAAAGTTTTGCTGGAACGGTTTTTCGAAGGTAAGTTGCGCGCCGGTTTTGTTGCCGGGCAACCGTGACTGTCATGCAGCGCGGGGCAACTTGGGCCCAACTAAATTAGAGGACCTCCACTTGCCTATTTTTTCTTCTTTGCGCAATGCCCTGCTGGCCGCTGCCGGCCTGACGTTCGCTGTCGGTGCCCAAGCCGCCGGTACTGTGCATATTTATAACTGGTCGGATTACATCGGCGAGACCACCCTGGCCGATTTCCAGAAAGAAACCGGGATCAAACCGGTCTACGACGTGTTCGATTCCAACGAAACCCTGGAAGGCAAACTGCTCGCCGGGCGTACCGGCTACGACGTGGTCGTGCCATCGAACCACTTCCTTGGCAAGCAGATCAAGGCCGGCGCGTTCCAGAAGCTCGACAAGGCGCAACTGACGAACTACGCCAATCTCGACCCGGTGCTGCTCAAGCGCCTGGAACAGAATGACCCGGGCAACCAGTACGCCGTGCCGTACCTGTGGGGCACCAACGGTATCGGCTACAACGTTGACAAAGTGAAGGCCGTGCTCGGCGTCGACAAGATCGACTCCTGGAGCGTGCTGTTCGAACCCGAGAACATCAAGAAACTGCACAGCTGCGGCGTGGCGTTCCTCGATTCGGCCGATGAAATGATGCCGACCGTGCTCAACTACATGGGCCTGAATGCCAACAGCACCGATCCCAAGGATTACGAGAAAGCCACGGCCAAGTTGCTGGCGGTGCGTCCTTACGTGACCTACTTCCACTCCTCGAAATACATCGGCGATCTGGCCAACGGCGACATCTGCGTGGCCATCGGTTTCTCCGGCGACATCTTCCAGGCCAAGCACCGTGCCGAAGAAGCCAAGAAGGGCGTCAACATCGCCTACGCCATCCCGAAAGAGGGCGGCGCGCTCTGGTTCGACATGTTGGCGATTCCAAAGGATTCGGCCAACGTCAAAGAGGCTCACGCCTTCATCAACTATTTGCTGAAACCTGAGGTGATCGCCCAGGTCAGTGATTACGTCGGTTACGCCAACCCCAACCCGGGTTCGGACAAGCTGATGGAGCAGTCCATCCGCACCGACGAAGCGGTTTATCCACCGCAGGCCGTCCTCGACAAGACCTATGTGTCGATCGAGTTGCCACCCAATATTCAGCGTTTAATGACCCGCAGCTGGACCAAGGTCAAGTCGGGTAAATAACGCGCAAACCATCCTGGGTTCGTCTTGCGTGGGCGAACTGCACTCTTTTTTTCTGGGAGTTTCGTAAATGGCAGTTGCCTCCGGCGCCTATAAGAAAGCCCTCGAGGGCGACCAGACACCGAAACAGGTGCTGGTTAAAATCGACCGGGTCACGAAGAAGTTCGACGAGACGGTTGCCGTGGACGATGTGTCCCTGGAAATCAAGAAGGGCGAAATCTTCGCCCTGCTCGGCGGTTCGGGATCGGGCAAATCCACTCTGCTGCGGATGCTGGCAGGGTTCGAACGGCCCACGGAGGGGCGCATTTTCCTCGACGGCGTCGACATCACCGACATGCCGCCGTACGAGCGACCGATCAACATGATGTTTCAGTCGTACGCTCTGTTCCCGCACATGACCGTGGCGCAGAACATCGCGTTCGGCCTCAAGCAGGACAAGATCCCGGCGGCCGAGATCGACGCCCGCGTGGCCGAGATGCTCAAGCTGGTACAGATGAGCCAGTACGCCAAGCGCAAGCCGCACCAGTTGTCCGGCGGCCAGCGTCAACGTGTGGCGCTGGCGCGTTCGCTGGCCAAGCGGCCGAAGCTGTTGCTGCTCGACGAGCCGATGGGCGCACTGGACAAGAAACTGCGTTCGCAGATGCAGCTGGAACTGGTGGAAATCATCGAGCGCGTGGGTGTGACCTGCGTGATGGTGACCCACGACCAGGAAGAGGCCATGACCATGGCCGAGCGCATCGCGATCATGCACCTGGGCTGGATCGCCCAGATCGGCAGCCCGATCGACATCTACGAAACACCGACCAGCCGCCTGGTCTGTGAATTCATCGGCAACGTGAACATCTTCGAGGGCGAAGTGATCGACGACGCCGAAGGCCATGCGACCATCACCTGCAAGGACCTCGACCGGCAGATCTACGTTGGCCACGGCATCAGCACCTCGGTGCAGGACAAGTCCGTGACCTACGCGATCCGTCCGGAGAAGCTGCTGGTCACCGCCGAAATGCCGACTTGCGAGTACAACTGGTCCAGCGGCAAGGTGCACGACATCGCCTACCTCGGCGGCCACTCGGTGTTCTACGTCGAATTGCCGAGCGGCAAGCTGGTGCAGTCGTTCGTGGCCAACGCCGAACGCCGTGGCGCACGTCCGACCTGGGGCGATCAGGTGTACGTGTACTGGGAAGATGACAGCGGCGTGGTACTTCGCTCATGAACATGCGCAAATTCAAACGCCGGCTCAATCGAATAATTCCCGGTGGCCGCCAACTGGTCATCGGGGTGCCGTTCATCTGGCTGTTCCTGTTCTTCATGCTGCCGTTCTTCATCGTTCTGAAGATCAGCTTCGCCGAAGCGGATGTGGCCATCCCGCCATACACGGAGATCTACACCTACGCCGAGCAGAAACTGCAGTTGCTGCTGAACCTTGGCAACTACGCGATGCTCGGCGATGACGAACTGTACATCTCGGCGTACCTCGGTTCGTTGAAGATGGCGTTCTTCAGCACGCTGCTGTGCCTGCTGATCGGCTACCCGATGGCCTACGCCATCGCCAGCGCCCGCAAGGAAGTGCAGACGGTGCTGGTGCTGCTGATCATGATGCCGACCTGGACCGCGATCCTGATCCGCGTCTATGCGTGGATGGGCATCCTCAGCAACAACGGCCTGCTCAACGGTTTCCTGATGAGCATGGGTTTCATCGACGAGCCGCTGCAGATCCTCAACACCAACCTCGCGGTGTACATCGGCGTCGTCTATTCGTACCTGCCGTTCATGATCCTGCCGCTGTACGCCAACCTGGTCAAACACGACCCCAGCCTGCTGGAAGCCGCGTCCGACCTGGGTTCGAGCACGTTCAACAGCTTCTGGAAAATCACCGTGCCGCTGTCCAAGAACGGCATCATCGCCGGCTGCATGCTGGTGTTCATCCCGGTGGTGGGCGAGTTTGTGATCCCGGAACTGCTCGGCGGTCCGGAAACCCTGATGATCGGTAAAGTGCTCTGGCAAGAGTTCTTCAACAACCGTGACTGGCCGGTGGCGTCCGCCCTGGCGGTGGTGATGCTGGCGATCCTGATCGTGCCGATCATCCTGTTCAACCGCAGTCAGGCCAAGGAAATGGAGGGTAAAGAATGAAGCGCTTCCGTTTCTCCAGCCTGATGCTGGTGCTCGGCCTGTTGTTCATCTATTTGCCGATGCTGATCCTGGTGATCTACTCGTTCAACGCCTCGAAACTGGTGACGGTATGGGGTGGCTGGTCGATCAAGTGGTACGTCGGCCTGCTCGACAACACCCAACTGATGGGCTCGGTGGTGCGCTCGCTGGAAATTGCCTGCTACACCGCTGTTGCGGCAGTGGCGCTGGGTACGCTGGCGGCGTTCGTCCTGACTCGCATCACCCGCTTCAAGGGCCGCACGCTGTTCGGTGGCCTGGTCACCGCGCCGCTGGTAATGCCCGAGGTGATTACCGGTCTGTCGCTGTTGCTGCTGTTCGTGGCCATGGCGCAGATGATCGGCTGGCCCCAGGAGCGTGGCATCGTCACCATCTGGATCGCCCACACGACGTTCTGTGCGGCGTATGTGGCGGTAGTGGTGTCGGCGCGTCTGCGTGAGCTGGACCTGTCGATCGAAGAGGCGGCGATGGACCTGGGTGCGCGGCCGTGGAAGGTGTTCTTCCTGATCACCATCCCGATGATCGCGCCGTCGCTGGCGGCGGGCGGCATGATGTCGTTCGCCCTGTCGCTGGACGACCTGGTGCTGGCGAGCTTTGTGTCCGGCCCGGGTTCGACGACCCTGCCGATGGAAGTGTTCTCGGCGGTGCGTCTGGGCGTGAAGCCTGAGATCAACGCCGTGGCCAGCCTGATTCTGCTGGCGGTGTCGCTGGTGACCTTCATGGTCTGGTTCTTCAGCCGTCGTGCCGAAGAATCGCGCCGCAAGGCGATCCAGCAAGCCATCGAAGAAAGTGCTGCCGATTCGTGGAAACAACCGGACGTGCGCCGGGCGCAGACGCCGGAAGCGGCTTAAGTCTGCAGACACAAAAAACCTCGCGACCGGTAACGGCCGCGAGGTTTTTTTATGCTCGTCAGGAGACCCAGAGTGATTGGCGGATGACCTCGACAAAGTTCATCGGCTTGAACCCCGGCATCTGATCTTTCAGCACATCGGTCTTCACATTGCCGAACGTCGTCTGTGGGCGATGACGCAAGCCATCGGCAAACGCGCAGATGATGCATTCCTTGAAACCCTCACCCCGTGGATGCGCATGCACCACCGCCTCGCGCTGCACCGTGGTGAACGCCGCGTAGTCCATGCCCAGCACATCCATCTCGACACCTGCGGTCACCAACGCCACGGTCGGCCGCAGATGCTTCGGCACCCCCGGCGTGGTGTGCAGGGCGATCGACAGCCAGACCTGTTCGATGTCGTCGTCGCTCAACCCGTAGGGCTTGAGGAACGCCGCCGCCGCATTGGCACCATCGACTTCGAAACGTTCGTCATCGCTGCGGTGACCTTCGACCAGACCCAGATCGTGGAACATCGCGCCGACGTACAGCAGCTCCGGATCGTAGGCCAGTTGCCGGCGTTCGCCGCTCAAGGCACCGAACAGAAACACCCGGCGCGAGTGGTGGTAAAGCAGGTCGGATTCGATGTCGCGGATGTACTCGGTGGTGGCCCGGGCGAGGGCGCTGTCGGGGATCTTGATACCGGCGATGGTCGTGGTCATGTTGAGCTTCCTCGTCGAAAACGCCGTCGTGGCGCTGATGGGGAAAGTCTGTTCCCGGGGGCAAAACCGGACAATCGATCCATGGCTGCGATCCTTGCCATTCCACCTGCAAATCGTGCCAGCTCGCTTCTGCGGCGCGGATTGGCTAGGGTTGGCGCTGATTCGCCATTCCCCCGGAGCCGACATCGCCATGAACAAAGCCGTTGCCATCGTGGTGTTCCCCGGCGTGCAGGCGCTGGACGTCAGCGGGCCCATGGATGTATTCGCCGAGGCCAATCGCTTTCTGGCGCCGGAGGATCATTACCGGCTTGAAGTGATCGGCGTCGAACACGGGCCGATGGCGTGTTCCAACGGGCTGACCCTGAGTGCGCATCGGCATTTCAGCGACGTGCGGGAAGCTTATGACTTGCTGCTGGTGGCCGGCGGGCCGCAGTTGCCGTTTCTGGATTTCGGCGAGACGTTCGATGCCTGGCTGCGTGAGGCCTGTGGGCGGGCGCGGCGGTTCGGCTCGATCTGCAACGGTGCGTTCATGCTGGTTCGTGCGGGATTGCTGGACGGGCGCACGGTCACCACCCACTGGAACGACGCCGAGGCGCTGGCGCAGTTGTGCCCGTCCAGTCGGGTCGAGGCTGACCGGCTGTACGTCGAGGATGGTCAGCTTTACACCTCGGCGGGTGTGACGGCGGGGATCGATCTGTCGCTGTACCTGCTGGCGCGTGATTACGGGGCCGAAGTGGCGCTGAGCGTGGCCAAGCGGCTGGTGGTGTTTACCCAGCGCTCGGGCGGGCAGTCGCAATTCAGCCCGTTCCTCACGCCTCACGCCGAACCGACGTCGGCAGTGGCGATGGTGCAGCTGTATGTGCTGGCCAATCTCACCGGCGATCTGACCATCGCCGACCTGGCGAATGCCGCGAACATGAGTGCGAGGAATTTCTCCCGGGTTTTTGCTCGCGAAGCGAAAGTCACCCCGGCGGAGTTCGTCGAGCGGGCGCGGGTGGATGCGGCGCGGGTGATGCTCGAAAGCACCACGGCGCCGCTGAAGACCGTGGCGTATCAATGCGGGTTTCGCGATGCGCAACACATGCGCAGCGTGTTCAACCGCCGGTTGGGGGTGACGCCGCAGCAGTTCCGGCTGAATTTTGCGGCGATGGTTTGAACGGCGCTTATTGCGCCGCCCGCGCCGGCAACAGCTTCAAGGTACTGCGCGTATTCGCCGTCACCTCTTCCTCACTGAAATGCGCCTGCACATACAGCCCGTCCACATAAGCCTCCGCCTGATCGTCATAGTGGCTGTCGAACGGCACGCCGCTCTGGCCGACCGGGTTGATGGTCAGGCTGTGGGCCGGGTCGGCGAAGTCCACCAGCCGCCGGGTCGACGGACCGTAGGTTACCGGCCACGGCGCCGGGCCGATCTTCGCCGAGAGGTTGTTCGGTACTTCATGGGAGCCGGGTGCGGCGAACGGGCCTACGTTGAAAATCCGGTCCAGCGGTTTCTGCTGCCCCAGCGGATGTCCGTGGGTCAGCGTGTGCGCCTTACCCCATTGCCAGCCGGAGGCATCGTCGCCGAGGGTCTGCTTCAGGTGGGTCATGTTCGCCTGCCACGCGGTGCGCACGGTGTCGGCGCGGGTTTCCTTGCCCGGGGTGTTGCGATTGTCCCACCACGGTGAGTCGGCGTTCGCCGCCAGTCGCGGCAGCGCGGCGTCGAGCACTCGGGTCGACAGCAGAGTCTCGAACATGTCGTTGCCCAGCTCATCGCGCATCGCCGCGTCGGCCAGGTCGTAGAGGAACTGATTGAACACCGTGGCACTGACCGAATCCAGCGGGTAGTCGCCTTGCCACTGCGCCAGTTGCTCGACCAGTTTCAGCTGCGCCGGGTCGGTCACCACTTCACGCAATACCGGCAACAATGGCGCCAGTACGCGCGGGCCATAGCCGGTGGTGGTGCCCAGTTGCAGCTTCTGGTTGGCTTCGTTGTCCCACTTCACGTTCTTGTCGGCGAGCTGACGGTTGAGTTGCTGGCCACGGTCGGCGAGGTTGTAGTAACCGGGAATCTCCATGCCGGTCGGCGATACGGGCTGGAAGTTGGCCGAGACGATATAGCCCCGCGCCGGGTTCTCTTCCTGCGGGTTGGCGCTGAACGGGAAGTAGCCGTCCTTGTCGGCCTGATTGCCGCTGCCGTCGAGAATGAAGCCAGGTTTCACGCCGGCTGGCCGCTTGGGCAGCAGCGCCGAGGCCCACCAGGCGATATCGCCCTTGGCGTTGGCGTAGACGATGTTCAGCCCCGGCGCCTGCACCTTGGCCGCTGCGGCGCGGGCCTTGGTCAGGGTGTCGGCACGGTTGAGCTGGTAGAAGCCTTCGAGAATCGGGTTCGGCGTTTCGAGGAACGCCCACCACATGGCAATCGGGGTTTTTCCGGCGGCGCTGCCGAGGGCATCGTTGACGATCGGCCCGTGAGGCGACTGGCGCAGGGTAATGGTCACCGGCGCCTGGCCCTTCACCGCAATCTGCTGTTCGGTGCTGACCATGTCGGTCCACTGGCCGTGATACCAGACCTGATTCGGGTTGTCCGGATTGACCTTCTCGGCGATCAGGTCCAGGTCATCGTTCTGGAACATGGTCAGGCTCCAGCCGAAATCCAGGTTGTGCCCCAGAAACGCAAACGGCACCAGCGCCTGATGATGGCCGTAAAGTTCAAAACCCGGCGCCGACAGCTGCGCTTCGTACCACACCGAAGGCACCGAGAAGCGGATGTGCGGGTCGCCAGCCAACAATGCCTTGCCGCCCTTGCTGCGGCTGCCGGCAATCACCCAGGCGTTGCTGCCTTCGTACTGCGGCAGGCCGTTGTCGATCAGCGCCTGCTCACTGAGGCGGGCGAGGGCGTTCAGGTCTTTCCAGTCTTCGGCAGCGAGCGTCGGTGCTTTGCCGGCATGGCCCTTGGCGAGCACGCCCTTGGGCTGCCACTCAAGGTCGAAGACGTTGAGGTAATCGGCGCCGAGCTGATCGCGCACGTAGGTCAGCAGCGGTTCGGTGCGAAACGCAGCGGCGAAGCTGTAAGCCATGTAACCGGCGACGCTGATGGTGTCTTCGGCAGTGAACGGCCGCTTGGGGATGCCCAGCACGTCGAACTCGACCGGGGCGGCGTGCGAGTCCTGATACTGGTTGATGCCGTCCAGATAGGCTTGCAGGGCCTTCCACGCCGGTGACTGCTTATCGAGACCGGCCACGTAACTGGCGGCACGCTCGCGGATGCGCAGGCTGCGGAACAACTTGTCGGTGTCGAGCAGCTTCGGCCCGAGCACTTCCGCCAGTTCACCCCGGGCCAGGCGGCGCATGGCTTCCATCTGGAACAGCCGGTCCTGGGCGTGCACATAACCGAGGGCACGGTAGAGGTCGGTTTCGTTTTCGGCGCGGATGTGCGGCACGCCGCGCTCGTCGTAACGCACGGTCACCGAACCTTGCAGGTTGCGCAGTTCCACTTGGCCCTGACGCGTCGGTTGCTTGCTGTAGAGGTAGCCGCCAACCCCGATGGCGGGAATGACGATCAGCAACGCAAGTACGGTCAGGCCTCGTTTCATGAAAATTCTGCTCCCTGTCGTTCTATTTATATGAAGGCATTGATGGTGCGGATCTAGTTGAAGCTCGCAACCGGGATTTCATAACACAGTATTTCTCGAATAGGAAGTTTCCTTCAGGTTTTCGGGAAGTGCACTACATGTTTGTTATTGCGGCGTTTAACGGGGCAGGCCTATAAAAGACCTCGAGAAAAAAACAGAGGACCAAAACAAAGTTTGCGAATTCGATACATGGAATAACTGACATGGAGAAGTCGTATGAGTGATGTTGGAAATTATCTTGGGCCGCACAAACAAATCGCACCGGGGAAATATGAACTGGCACCGATACCCGTTCGGACATTTGCGCCGGTTCGATTGGGGCAGGGTGGCTATTTTTCGGGAAGTTGGGGGTTGAATGAAGGGCCGCACAGAGGCACCGGGCAAGGCTCCGGCAAACTTGATCCGTTAACCCCGTTCATTTGGGATGACTTGATGCATGAGCAGCAGAATGCTCAGGCACATATTGATCTTGAGTACGCTGGAGTATTCAGCAATATCCTGATGGCCTCGAACAATGAAGTAGAACACGCCAGGCAAGTTGCCGGTGTTGGCCTGTCTCCGGTTCAGAAAGTAAAGGCCGATCAGGAAATAACCCTTCAGGTTATTCACGCAAAGCTATTGGAATATCGCGCGCATTCCGAGACTGCTTACTCGTTGTATGGCCATAATCCATTCTTTCTGATGAAGGATCTGTCCTTCAGAAAAATCCGGGAAAGTCTGGCGTCGCCCGTTCCGGATGTCTCCGTTGCGTATGCCGCCATCGACAGGGCCTACCGCGCGGCAATGGAGCTGCGGCGTCTTTCCTGGGTGATGGCGATTATTGCCAATCAACTTCCGGAGTTGGCGGCAAGAAGAGTCCAGGTCGAAACTGCGACTCAGACCACTCGGGTCGCCCAGCAAATTCTTTCTGCTGAAAGGCTCTCCGTGGTCAATCTGGAAACGAATATCCGCTTCCAGTTTCTGCCGGGTTTTCTCGTTGAAAAAATAGCCGCCATTGCGGGCACAACCGGTGGCAGTCTCTCTCAAACGCTCACGAACTATAAATTCGCAGCGGACAGCATCAGCGCCGCCGAGCAGGCCGCAGTCCGGCCCTATGCAATCGCCAACCCTGCGATCAACTTCCCGTTGAGCAAGCCTGAGCTCGAAGCACTGAAGAACCTGGTGGACCTGCAGGCTACTACGGATCTGGGCAAGCGCTGGCAGGACTATCACGCGTCACTTCTGCACTCGGAAAGTGCCCGGCACATGGCTGCGGCTGCGGACGCTTTTGCCGGTCTGATCGCCCGCGCCCAAGAGGCGGAGCGTCTGCAGGAGCAGATACGCATTGCCAAGGAACAGGAAGCTCGGCAGTTGCAGGAGCAGGCGCGTATTGCCGCGGAGGCTGAGGCCCGGCGTGTTGCCGAGGAGCAGGCGCGTATACGGGAGGAGGCGCGAGTCGCCGCAGAAGCAGAGGCCAGGCGCCTTGCCGAAGAGCAAGCGCGTATAGCGGCAGAGGCGCTGCGTTCCGCCCATACCTTCCGCGCCCCGGGTGCCACTTCTGCGGCAGGACCGCTGTTCATGACTTCGGCGGGAGTACTGGCAGTTGCCGAGGCCGCTTCGGCCAGCCTGCAAGCGGCGGTTCGCAGCGCCATCGCGGCTTTGGGCAGTCTGGCGGCCAGCGTCGGGGCGGGCGCTGTCGTCGGTGTTTCAGCGTTGGTCTACTCGTCGAAGCTGGGCAACGGGGAGTTGCCGGACCGTTACGCGTTCAGTACGCCACTGTCGGACCTCGCGCCAGAATTTGCGTCAGATCTGTACGCCATCGCGGCGGCTGGCGGGACGGTTGATCTGCCTTACCGTGTCAGTTCAAAGACCGACACGAATGGGCAGTCAGAGGTTTTTGTCGTCAAGACTGATGGGCGGAGTATTCCGTCGGCCACCAGGGTGGTGGCGGCTGCTTACGACGCCGAGCGCCACGTCTACACCGCAACCACCGCCGATGTTCCGCCACGCACCCTGACCTGGACGCCGATCGTAAACCCGGGCAACAGCTCGACAATCTCACCGGCCGAACCGACGGATCCACCTGTCTACACCGGAGCGACGGTGATACCGGTCGAGGGACGCCTCGATTCGTTCCCGGCGGTTTCCGAAGCCGGATTCGATGACTATGTCCTGGTGTTCCCGCTGGACTCCGGGCTGCCGCCGAACTACATCATGTTTCGGGACCGGCGGGAGGATCCGGGCGTCGTGACAGGAGTGGGTCAGGTGGTGTCGGGGAACTGGCTTGCCAGCGCATCGCAAGGCGAAGGCGCGCCGGTGCCAGTGCAGATTGCCGATCAGTTGCGAGGGCGGGAGTTCAGGAATTTTCGGGCGTTTCGGGAGGCGTTCTGGAAGGCGGTGGCCGGGGATCCGGAGTTGGCGGTTCAGTTTCAAAAACAGAACCGGTCTACGATGGAGAAAGGAAAATCACCCTACGTTTCAAAAGTGGAGCGAGCAGGAGAGGCAGTGAAATTTGAGTTGCATCACAAGATAAGAATCTCAAGCGGCGGTAATGTTTATGGTCTTGAAAACATTCGGATAGTTACTCCTCGTCGTCATAAGGAAATTCATAAGAAGGAGAGTCAATATGAGTGACAAGTTAATTTCCGACTATACGGAAAAAGAGTTTTTGGATTTTGTGGTTGAGATTTGTGATAGTGGGGCAAGGACGGAAGAGGAAGATGTTAAATTGATTTTTGAGTTTGAGCGATTGACTGAACATCCAGATGGTTCGGATTTGATTTACTATCCACGGAATGATAGAGAGGATAGCCCGGAAGGTATTGTGAAGGAAGTTAAAGAGTGGCGGGCTGCCAACGGAAAGCCTGGGTTTAAAGATTGATTTATTAAGTTATCACAGCGCTCCTGGCATATTTTTGTCAGGAGTGCGATTTCGTAGGATGAGGGGATGTTAAATATTTCAGACTATACGGAAGCGGAATTTTTGGATTTTGTAATTTCTATTTTTGATGCTGGTGCTCGAACAGAGGAGGAAGGTGTAAAACTGGTAATTGAGTTCAGGCGGTTAACAGAGCATCCGGACGGCTCGGATCTGATCTATTACCCAAGAGATGATAGAGATGACAGTCCTGAAGGAGTTGTAAAGGAGGTCAAAGAGTGGCGCGCTGCCAATAACAAGCCTGGATTCAAGGCGGTTTAGTTTTTGGCTGTCAGTATGTTTCTGGCGTCTTTTGGGGTTGATGTAATGTCTATCGTGGACCCGAGGCTGATCACTCCCCACTCACCCATGGACAATAACACCCCACCGCCAACGTATGAGTCGCACTCACCGGACGATCATCACTCAACGCCTGCAGGATCGGTTCGATAAAACTGTTGCTGGAATTACAGGTCAGGCCTTCGCTGTAGGGGCCAAAGTACGCCAGCTGGCCGCTGCGGTCCCAGATCGCCACGGCGGGGCTGGCGGGGATCTGTTCGGAGCCGGGCAGCGCCGCGAGGGTCTTGAGGTTGCTGAGGGTGGCGGGCAACTGGCCGTGGCTGCCGGCCTTCTGCACGGCGAAGAACTCCACACCCTTGGGGCCGAATTGTTCGACCATCTCGGTCAGGTGCTGTTGATTGCCGACGTTGCACGGGCAGGCCGGGTCCCAGAAGTGCACCAGGCGGATATTGCCGGGGCCGGCGAGGTCGTCGGGCAGGCGCAACGGGTCGCCGGAAAACACCGCGGTATGTTCGCTGAACGCCCGCAGATAGCGGCCCTGAAACCAGTCGTACGCGGCCCACAGCACGCCGGCACACACGATGGCGAGCAGGCTGGCAAACAGTGCGGTGCGGTAGGGCGGGCGCATGGATTTGGTTCCTCGAGAGCGGGCTAGCTTGCCATGCTTGCCGCGACAGATGAATATCGCAGGCCGATAAAGTCCGTTTACCGTTCTGGAATTGCCCATGTCTGTTGCTTTCGATCCCGATCATCTGCGCGCGAGCCTCAAGCCGTTGGCCGAGTGGCAGCCGTTGTCCGAGGAGGCGAAGGCGTATCAGCGGTTCTACCAGACCGACTTCCCGGAGCGCGATGTCTGGCGCGGCATGGGGCGCTTCGACGTCGATGGTTATGAACTGGTCAGCCATTGCTGGTGGCCGGCGGAAACGGCCAAGGCCACGCTGTTTCTGGTGCACGGTTTTTATGATCACACCGGCCTCTACCGGCATGTGATCGAGTGGGCGCTGGATCTGGGGTTTGCGGTGATTGCCTGTGACTTGCCCGGGCATGGTCTGTCGAGCGGGCCACGGGCGAGCATCCGCGATTTCTCCGAGTATCAGGATGCGCTGCAGGGTCTGTTCGCCGAGGCGCGCTCGATTGCGTTGCCGCAGCCGTGGCACCTGTGCGGGCAAAGCACCGGCGGGGCGATCATTGTCGATCACGTGCTCAATCACGGTGAGAACAGTCCGGCCCAGGGCCAGTTGATTTTGCTGGCGCCGCTGGTGCGCCCACGGGCCTGGGGCTGGTCGCAATTCAGTTATTACCTGTTGCGGCCCTTCGTCCGGGGCATCGCCCGGCGCTTCAGCGAGAACTCCAACGATCCGGATTTCCTGCCGTTCCTGCAGGCCGATCCGTTGCAGCCCAAACGTCTGCCAACGGCGTGGGTCGGGGCGTTGTCACGCTGGATCAAGCGGGTGGAATACGCGAAGAAGAGTTCGCGCCGTCCGCTGATCGTCCAGGGACAGGCGGACATGACCGTGGACTGGCAACACAACCTGCAAGTGATGAAATGGAAATTCGACCGGCCGCAGATTCTGCTGCTGGCCGAGGCGCGGCATCACCTGGCCAATGAGACGGCACCGATGCGCGAGGAATATTTCGAGTTTCTGAGCAAGCGGATCAAGGGCCGCAATCCCTAGGTCACTGACTGAGGTTCGAGGTGCTCTGGCCGACGGCCAGCCCGGCGCGGATTGCTGCCAGCGCGGCCTGATAGTAGGCCTTGCCTTCGGTGGATTCGGCGAAGGTCGCGAACTCTTCCAGTTCTTCATCCGACAAGTCGCGATAGACGTACAGCAGCGTGTTGTTCAGGTCGGCGCCGATCTGATCCATCAGGCGCTGACGCTGACCGTTCAACATGCCCTGGGCCTGACCGCCACCGAGCAGGCCGGGGATCATCGAACTCAGGCTGTCCGCCGCCACGCCGGCAATCGCCAGGCTGACTTCGGCACCGGCTTCGCGGGCGGGCAGGGCCTGGGCGAGGTGACCGATGATCAGCAGGCGACTGTCGCTGGCCGGCATCTTCGGCAGGCCCTTGGCATTTTTCGCCAATTGGTCGCGACGGGTCGCCAGCAGTTCGGCGGCTACGATCTTCTTGCCCAGTGGTGACTGAAAGAACGAAAGGGCCGGTTTCGGATCGGCGAGGTTCTTGCGCAGTTGCGCTTCGGCCCGTTGATCCACGGCCTGGGGGGCAAAGCGCTGGTTGCTGTTGTTTACCAGCGCCTGAAACACCGCCGGCGGCAGGCTGCTCTGGTAACGCTGTTGCGCGGCGCTCAGGGCGTCATTGAAATGCGCACGTTGGTCCGGCCAGCCGGCGACCTTGTACAACTGGTCGTGGCCGTCTGCCCAGGCGGGCAAAACGCAGAACATCAACAGTGAAAAAAGCAAACGGCGCATAGGGACTCCTGTCGGCAGCGGACTATTCTCCGTGCGGTGCCAGTACTTGTCGAGAATTCGTATCAAGCCGCCGCGTGGCTCTGTCGGAATTCTTGCCGCAGGCATACTATGCGCGCCATGCAAATATCCTCTGAACACCCGCTGCTGTTACGTATCGTCGACGACCTGGCCGAGCGTGGCTGGTCGCAGCAGAACATATTCCTGCCTGCGGATCTGACCCGCGCGCTGGCCGCCGAGTGCCGTAAACGTGAGGCCGAAGGTGAACTGGCGCCGGCGGGCGTCGGACGCGGGCCGTTTTCGGAGGTCCGCGAGGGCATTCGCGGCGACCATATCCAATGGATCGATCCCGGTCAGGCTGAGGCCAGCGACCGTTATCTGAACCTGATGGACAGCCTGCGCGAGGCGCTCAATCGCGGACTGTTCCTCGGTCTGGAGGACTTCGAATGCCATTTCGCCCTGTACCCGCCGGGTGCGTTCTACCGCAAGCATGTCGACCGTTTTCGCGACGATGACCGGCGCATGGTTTCGGCAGTGATCTACCTCAACGACGGCTGGCTGCCGGAGGATGGCGGACAACTGCGCATGTATCTGGAAGGTGATCGGGTCCATGACGTGCAACCCACCGGTGGTTGTCTGGTGGTGTTTCTGTCCGGTGAAGTGCCCCACGAAGTGTTGCCGGCGCAGCGCGAGCGCTTGTCGCTGACCGGCTGGTTTCGCCGCCGTGGCAACGAGCCGTTCTGAGATGCAGAAGATCCTCGTCAGTCGCTGCCTGCTCGGCCATCGCGTGCGTTACGACGGTGGGGCCAGCGGGCCGTTCGATCTGCTGGAACAGTGGATTGCCGAGGGGCGCGTCGTGCCATTGTGCCCGGAAGTGGCCGGTGGTCTGCCGACGCCTCGGGCGGCGGCGGAGATTCCCGGCGGGCAGGGCGGTGAAGTGCTCGATGGCCTTGCGGCGGTGATCACCACTGAAGGCGAGGACGTCAGTGCGCAGTTTCTCGACGGTGCGCGGCAGGCGCTGGCTCTGGTGCAAAAGCACGGGATTCGGGTGGCGGTGCTCAAGGCCAACAGTCCTTCCTGCGGGAATCTGCTGACCTATGACGGGACGTTCAGTGGCGTGAAGGTGAGTGGCGAGGGTGTCACGGCAGCCTTGCTCAAGCGCCATGGCGTGCAAGTCTTCAGCGAACTTGAACTGCCGCAGGCTGCACAAGCGCTCAAGGCGCTCGACTAGACACCGTCACTTCAGGTCTTCAGAGGCCTGCACGCTCAACCACTTCTTCGACAGCGCTTCCAGCCGCCCATCCGCCCTGATCCGCTGCAACGCATTCTCAAGACTCGCGTGAAACGCCGGGTTGCCCTTCTGAAACGGAATCGCCAGATCCACCGGTGGGCCGATCTTCGGTTTCTCTTCAGTCAGTGCCTGGACCAGCACCAACGGGCGGGGCTGTTCATCCTTTTTCGCCAGCAGCTGCGCATTGACCTGACTGTAAGGTTCGCTGAAATCGAAACGATCCTTGAGCGCCGCTGTCAGTGCTATGTGGTTGAGCGCGACGTCGTACTTGCCGCTTTCGACACCCTGGAGCAGATCGGCTTCGTCGGTGACGATGAAGTCGGCGCGCACATCCAGCTCGTTGGCCAGCAGTTGCCCAAGCTCGACCTCGAACCCCGTGAGTGTGTCGCCGTCCTTGAAATTGAAGGGCGGTGTATTAGCCTCAAGGGCTATGCGCAACTCGCCACGGTCGTTGACGTCATCAATCAGTTCGGCGTGAGCCAGCGGGCTCAGAAGGGGTAGCAGGCAGATCAGGCCAGGCAGAAAACGCATGGTCACTCCTTTGAAATCATTGTCGCGGCCTGTTGGTCAGGCTCGCTTTGCTATGGTTGTCGAGTGCCTTCGACAACGAATGGTCATGAAGTTGTCATGACCGCGCGGATTTTACGGAAAAACTGGAGAAGAGAATGAAAACATTCATATCACGTGCTGCTTTGGCTGGTTTGCTGATGGGCGTTTCGGTGCTGGCCAGTGCGGCTACGCCTGCGCCGAAGGGGGCCGAAGTGTTCATCGTTTCTCCCGAGGACGGCGCGAAGGTTTCGCAGACCTTCACCGTCAAGTTCGGCACCAAGGATGTCGCGCTGGCACCGGCCGGTGATGCCACGCCGAATACCGGTCACCACCATCTGCTGATCGACGCCAAGGAGATTGTTCCGGCCGGCGCAGTGGTGCCGACCGACGCCAACCACATGCATTTCGGCAAGGCCCAGACGTTCGCAGAAATCAAACTGGCACCAGGCAAGCACACCTTGCAGCTGGAGCTGGGCGACAAGAACCACATGGCTTTCGATCCGCCCGTGGTCTCGAAGAAAATCACCATCACCGTGGAATGATTTTTTCACCGGCATGAAAAAGGGAGCCCCGAGGGGCTCCCTTTTTTGTGGCTCGGCGCCGGATCAGAACAATACGCGGCTACGGATGGTGCCGTTGACGTGTTGCAGCTTCTCTTGCGCCAGCTCCGAGTATTCGGCGTCGACGTCGATCACCACGTAGCCGACCTTCTCGTTGGTCTGCAGGAACTGACCGGAGATGTTGATGCCGTTTTCGGCGAAGACCTTGTTGATCTCGCTCATCACACCCGGGATGTTCTCGTGGATGTGCAGCAGACGGTGCTTGCCAGGGTGAGCCGGCAGGGCCACTTCCGGGAAGTTCACGGACGATACGGAAGTACCGTTGTCGCTGTACTTGACCAGTTTTTCTGCCACTTCCAGACCGATATTGGCCTGCGCTTCAGCGGTGGAGCCGCCGATGTGCGGGGTCAGGATCACGTTGTCCAGGCCACGGAGCGGGCTTTCGAACTCTTCGTCGTTGGAGCGTGGCTCGACCGGGAACACGTCGATGGCGGCGCCGATCAGGTGCTTGTCCTTGATCGCAGCGGCCAGGTGATCCAACTCGACCACGGTACCGCGTGCCGCGTTGATCAGGATGCCGCCCTTCTTGATGGCGCGGATTTCCTTCTCGCCGATCATCCATTGGGTCGCAGCGGTTTCCGGAACGTGCAGGGTGACGATGTCGGACATGCCCAACAGCTCGTGCAGGTTGCCGACCTGGGTCGCGTTGCCCAGTGGCAGCTTGGTCACGGTGTCGTAGAAGAACACCTGCATGCCCAGGCCTTCAGCCAGGACCGACAGCTGAGTACCGATCGAGCCGTAGCCGACGATGCCCAGTTTCTTGCCGCGGATCTCGAAGGAGTTGGCCGCCGACTTGATCCAGCCGCCACGGTGGCAGGAAGCGTTTTTCTCGGGGATGCCGCGCAGCAGCAGGATCGCTTCGGCCAGCACCAGCTCGGCTACGGAGCGGGTGTTGGAGTACGGTGCGTTGAACACTGCGATACCGCGCTCGCGGGCCGCTTCCAGGTCGACCTGGTTGGTGCCGATGCAGAAACAGCCGACTGCCACCAGCTTCTTCGCGTGATCGAAGATCTCTTCGGTCAGTTGGGTGCGCGAACGAATGCCGATGAAGTGAGCGTCAGCGATCTTTTCCTTGAGCTGGTCTTCCGGCAGGGAGCCAGTCAGGTATTCGATGCTGGTATAGCCCGCCGCCTTGAGGACGTCGACAGCCGATTGGTGGACGCCTTCGAGAAGAAGGAACTTGATCTTGCTCTTATCGAGAGAAGTCTTGCTCATCTGCGTAAACCTGTATCCCGGAGAAAAATGGCAGGGAGGGGAGCAGCCTGGAGCTGACCCGCACGGCAAGAAAGCCGTCACCGCAGAACCGGCCTTGGGCACTGGCCTGCGGGGTCGGTATGCTAGCATAGCCGCCCCGCTAATCACTCATTCCTGCGACGTGAAGCGTTCTCAGGATGACCATGAATTGTTCGAGAGTTCTGTCGATGACCAATCCTGCCCTGATTGATGAACTGAAGACCCTGGTCGAGCCTGGCAAGGTCCTGACCGATGCCGACTCCCTGAACGCGTACGGCAAGGATTGGACCAAGCACTTCGCCCCGGCGCCGAGCGCCATCGTGTTCCCCAAGACCATCGAACAAGTGCAGGCCATCGTCCGCTGGGCCAACGAGCATAAAGTGGCGCTGGTGCCTTCGGGCGGCCGTACCGGTCTTTCCGCCGCTGCCGTGGCCGCCAATGGCGAAGTGGTGGTGTCGTTCGACTACATGAACCAGATTCTCGACATCAACCTCACTGATCGCACCGCTGTGTGCCAGCCGGGCGTGGTCACCGAGCAATTGCAGAACGCGGCCGAAGAACATCACCTGTACTACCCGGTGGACTTCGCTTCCGCCGGTTCCAGCCAGATTGGCGGCAATATCGGCACCAATGCCGGCGGGATCAAGGTCATTCGCTACGGCATGACCCGCAATTGGGTGGCGGGCATGAAAGTGGTCACTGGCAAGGGCGATGTGCTGGAACTGAACAAGGACCTGATCAAGAACGCCACCGGTTACGACCTGCGGCAGCTGTTCATCGGCGCCGAAGGCACTCTCGGCTTCGTGGTCGAGGCCACCATGCGTCTGGATCGTGCGCCGAAAAACCTGACCGCGATGGTCCTCGGTACCGCCGATTTCGACTCGATCATGCCGGTGCTGCACGCCTTCCAGGGCAAGCTCGACCTGACTGCGTTCGAATTCTTCTCCGACAAGGCTCTGGCCAAGGTCATGGGCCGTGGCGATGTCCCGGCACCGTTCGAAACCGATTGCCCGTTCTACGCCTTGCTGGAATTCGAGGCGACCACCGAAGAAGTGTCCAACAGCGCCCTCGAAACCTTCGAGCATTGTGTGGAACAGGGTTGGGTGCTGGACGGCGTGATGAGCCAGAGCGAAACCCAATTGCAGAACCTGTGGAAGTTGCGCGAGTACATCTCCGAAACCATCTCCCACTGGACGCCGTACAAGAACGACATCTCGGTCACCGTCTCGAAAGTCCCGGCGTTCCTGCGGGAGATCGATGCGATCGTCGGCAAGCATTATCCAGACTTCGAAATCGTCTGGTTCGGCCACATCGGCGATGGCAACTTGCACCTGAACATCCTCAAGCCGGACAACCTGAGCAAGGACGAGTTTTTCGCCAAGTGCGCGACCGTCAACAGGTGGGTGTTCGAAACCGTCGAGAAGTACAACGGTTCGATCTCCGCCGAACACGGCGTGGGCATGACCAAGCGCGACTACTTGACCTACAGCCGTTCGCCGGTGGAAATCGAATACATGAAAGCGGTCAAGGCGGTGTTCGACCCGAACGGCATCATGAACCCGGGCAAGATCTTCGCGGTTTGATTGGCAATCCCTGATGAATCAATGAAGGCAGGAGTCGGTAATGAGCTATCAGCACCAGTATGTCGACGGTACGCGGATTCATTTTCCGCTGGGGAAAGTGGTGTGCATCGGCCGCAACTATGCCGAACACGCCAAGGAACTGGACAACCCGGTCCCTACCGAGCCGCTGCTGTTCATCAAGCCGGGCAGTTGCGTGGTGCCGCTGGAAGGCGGTTTCAGCATTCCGACCGACCGTGGTTCCGTGCATTACGAAGCGGAAATCGCTGTATTGATCGGCAAGCCGTTGTCGACCAAACCCAGCCGCGAAGAAGTGCTGGACGCGATCTCCGGTTTCGCCCCGGCGCTGGACCTGACCCTGCGCGACAAGCAGGCCGAGCTCAAGTCCAAGGGCCTGCCGTGGGAAATCGCCAAGTCGTTCGACGGCGCGGCGGTGATTGCACCGTTCGTGGTCGGCAGTACCTTTTCCGACCTGACCGACATCGGCATCCGCCTGACCATCAATGGCGAAGTGCGCCAGGACGGTAACAGCAGCGCGATGCTCAACCCGATCGTGCCGATGATCCAGCACATGGCCGGCTGCTTCTCGCTGCAGGCCGGTGACGTGATCCTGACCGGCACGCCGGTTGGCGTCGGTCCTCTGAACGTCGGCGATGACATCGTGCTGGAACTGCCGGGCGCCAGTCGCTTCACCAGCAGCGTGCGCTGATCCGGCATCGCGTTCCCGAGCGGGAGGTCGCGGGTTTGAGTTGAGTACTCAAGCTGGCAGCCTCCCGTTTTTGATTTGTGATCGAGCCTGCAAAGACGCAGGGCAATCCGGCCATTTGCCGTTTTTTTCACATCTTGTCCGGATAATTCCGGTCATCCTGGCGTCTGAGCCGGCCTCTTTGTGCTATTACCCATAGCCTGAATTTTCGGAACGCGTCCTCTGATGTCATCTCAAACTCAGCTCAACCCTGCCCGTCGTTCACGTTTCGCCCTGCGCTGGTATTACTGGCTGTTGCTGGTAGTCGCTGCCGCTTACGGCCTGGCGCATGCCATGCATTGGGATGACCGGGGCCTGCTATGGCTGCGCGAGCGCTTCGAAAGCCCGGCTGAGCGCACGGCGAGTGTCTGGTTGCCGGACTATCGGGTGGTGATTGATGCCAAGCTGCTGCCGGGCATGGAAAAGGACGAGGCCTCGGACGTGTCATACGACGCGCAGAGCAAGACCCTGTTTTCGGTGATGGGCAAGAACCCGTTCCTGGTCGAACTGACCTTGCAGGGCGACGTGCTGCGCAAGATGCCGCTGGTAGGATGGAGCAATCCTGAAGGTGTGACCGTACTGGGCAACGGCCTGCTGGCCATCGTCGATGAGCGCGAGCACATGCTGTCCATCGTCAAGGTCGACGCCGCGACCCGCGAACTGAAGCGCGACGATTTCCCGAAATACGACCTCGGCCCGTCGAAGGACCAGAACAAGGCTTTTGAAGCGATTGCCTGGGACCCGCGTAATCAACAGTTGCTGCTGGGCGAAGAGCGTCCACCGGCGCTGTTCACCTGGAAAAGCGACGGCAGCCAGACCCTCACCGGCGACAAGCAGAAACTGCCGAACGACGAACTGGACATCCGCAACCTTTCGGCCCTGGCGGTCGATCCGCGTACTGGCCATACCCTGGTGCTGTCTGCCGACTCGCACCTGCTGCTGGAGCTGGACGAGAAAGGCGAGCAAGTCAGCTTCATGACCCTGCTCGGCGGTTTCAACGGCCTGAAGGAAACCATCCCCCGCGCCGAAGGCGTGACCATGGACGAGCAGGGCACGCTGTACATGGTCAGCGAGCCGAACCTGTTCTACCGCTTCGAAAAGCAGAAATAACCAACCCGCCGCCGCAAGGTTGTCGTCCGGGGCAAGTGGCCTTTAAGCTTCGATTCAGACAGGCGTGATATTTCATCCGCCTGTTTTGATCCCGAGCCCAGCCCGCATGCGTCGATTTGCCCGTCCCAAGCCACTTCTGATCATCCTTTCGGTGGTTGTCCTGATCGCATTGATTGCGATCGGCCAATACCTGCGTCTGTTCGAGCGCGCCTGGTTCAACCTGCAAAGTCACTGGCGGCCCCACAGCATTGAAGCGATCAATCTGGATGAGTACCACGTGGATATCGAGGCCCGGGTCATCGAAGGGCTGAACGATGACGTCTCCGCGCTGACCTACGATCCGGTGCGCAAGAGCCTGTTCACCGTCACCAACAAGAATGCCGAGCTGATCGAGTTGTCGCTGGAGGGCCGGATCCTGCGCCGTGTCGCGCTGATCGGCTTCGGCGATGCGGAGGCGGTGGAGTTCATCAGCGCCGATACTTACGTCATCAGCGATGAGCGTCAGCAGCGTCTGATCAAGATTCATCTGGAGCAGGGCACGACTTACCTCGATGCAGCGGACGCCGAGCAGATGACGCTCGGCGTGCACATGAGTGGCAACAAAGGATTTGAAGGCCTGGCCTACGACTCGGTGGGCAAACGCCTGTTCGTTGCCAAGGAGCGGGATCCGATGCTGGTCTATGAAGTGCATGGCTTTCCGCACTTCAACCCGGAAAAATCCTACGCTGTACATGTGATCAACAACCCCAAACGCGATGCCGGGATGTTCGTGCGTGACCTGTCGAGCCTGCAATACGACGAGCGCAGCGGCCATCTTCTGGCGCTGTCGGACGAGTCGCGGCTGATTCTGGAACTGGATGTGGACGGGCGCCCGATGAGCACGATGTCGTTGAGCGGTGGCCGGCAAGGACTGAAGAAAACCGTGCCGCAGGCGGAAGGCATCGCGATGGATGATGACGGGACGTTGTATCTGGTGAGTGAGCCGAATCTGTTTTATGTCTTCAGAAAGCCAGACCAGAACTGACATTCTTCAATGAACCCCTGTGGGAGCGGACAGGCTCCCACAGGTTCTTCAGGCTTACTCGGCCTTCAGGGTTTTCACGCCTTCGCTGGTGCCCAGCAACAGCAGATCCGCCGGACGCGCCGCGAACAGGCCGTTGGTGACGACGCCGACGATCGCATTGATCTGCGCTTCCAGCTCCACCGGGTTGGTGATCTGCAGGTTGTGCACGTCGAGGATGATGTTGCCGTTGTCGGTCAGCACGCCTTCACGGTAGACCGGGTCACCGCCCAGTTTCACCAGTTGGCGGGCGACGTGGCTGCGAGCCATCGGAATGACTTCCACCGGCAGCGGGAACGCGCCGAGCACCGGCACCAGTTTGCTGCCGTCGGCGATGCAGATGAAGGTCTTGGCCACGGCCGCGACGATTTTCTCGCGGGTCAGGGCTGCGCCGCCGCCCTTGATCAGGTTCAGGTGCGCGTCGCTTTCGTCGGCGCCGTCGATGTAGAACTCCAGGTCGCTGACCGTGTTCAGTTCATACACTGGAATCCCGTGGCCCTTGAGGCGCGCGGCGGTGGCTTCGGAACTGGCGACCGCGCCATCGAACGCGCCCTTGTGCTGGGCCAGGGCGTCGATGAAGCAGTTGGCAGTGGAGCCGGTGCCGACACCGATGATGCTCTTGTCGTCGAGTTTCGGAAGGATGAAGTCGACGGCGGCCTGGGCCACGGCCTGTTTGAGTTGATCCTGGATCATGCGGGCTCCGGAAGCGGGCAAGGTAAGAACGGAAAGGCCGGCATTATAGCCGCAAGCCGGGCTAAAACCTCTGGATTCGTGTGGTCGTGCGCCCGAAAGCCGGGTTAGACTCGTTGGCCCTGCCCAACCCGCTCAGTGATGCTTTCCGATGCTCGAACAGTACGTCAAGAAGATCCTCACCTCGCGCGTTTATGACGTTGCCGTAGAAACCCCGCTGCAGAACGCTCGCCAGCTCTCCGAGCGGCTGGGCAACGACATCTGGCTCAAGCGCGAAGACTTGCAGCCGGTGTTCTCGTTCAAGATTCGCGGCGCCTACAACAAGCTGACCCAGTTGAGCGACGAAGAACGCGCCCGTGGCGTGGTCACCGCGTCGGCGGGCAACCATGCGCAGGGCCTGGCCCTGGCGGCGAAAGTGCTGGGCGTGAAAGCGACCATCGTGATGCCCAAGACCACCCCGGAGATCAAGGTCGAAGGCGTGCGCTCCCGTGGTGGCAAAGTGGTGCTGCATGGTGATTCGTTCCCGGAAGCCCTGGCCTATTCGCTGAAACTGGTCGATGAAAAAGGCTACGTCTACATTCACCCGTACGACGATCCGCACACCATTGCCGGGCAGGGCACCGTGGCGATGGAAATCCTGCGCCAGCACCCGCAGCCACTGGACGCGATCTTCGTGCCGGTGGGCGGTGGCGGTCTGATCGCCGGCATTGCGGCCTACGTGAAGTACCTGCGGCCGGACATCAAGGTCATCGGCGTCGAGCCCGACGACTCCAACTGCCTGCAGGCGGCGATGGCGGCGGGCGAGCGCGTCGTGCTGCCGTCCGTAGGCATTTTCGCCGACGGCGTGGCGGTGGCGCAGATCGGCCAGCACACCTTCGATATCTGCAAGGATTACGTCGATGAAGTGATCACTGTCAGCACCGACGAAATCTGCGCGGCGATCAAGGACATCTACGACGACACCCGTTCGATCACCGAACCGGCCGGCGCCCTGGGTGTGGCGGGGATCAAGAAGTACGTCGAACAGCGTGGCGTCAGCGGCAAGACTTTCGTCGCCATCGATTCCGGCGCCAACGTCAACTTCGACCGCTTGCGCCACGTCGCCGAGCGCGCCGAGCTGGGTGAAGGCCGCGAAGCGATCATCGCCGTGACCATCCCGGAGCAGGCCGGCAGCTTCAAGGCGTTCTGCGAAGCCATCGGCAAGCGCCAGATCACCGAATTCAACTACCGCTACAACACCGGCAGCGAAGCGCACATCTTCGTCGGCGTGCAGACCCACCCGGAAAACGATCCGCGCAGCGCACTGCTGGCGAGTCTGACCGAACAGGGCTTCCCGGTACTGGACCTGACCGACAACGAACTGGCCAAGCTGCACATCCGCCACATGGTCGGCGGGCGCGCGGCGCAGGTGGTCGATGAAGTGGTGCTGCGTTTCGAGTTCCCGGAGCGTCCGGGCGCGCTGTTCAACTTCCTCAACAAGCTCGGCGGGCGCTGGAACATCTCGATGTTCCACTACCGCAACCACGGTGCAGCGGACGGCCGTGTGGTCGCAGGTCTGCAGGTGCCTCACGACGAACGTCATCTGGTGCCCGCAGCACTGGCGGAAATCGGCTACCCGTACTGGGACGAAAGCGACAATCCGGCCTATCAGCTGTTTCTCGGCTGAGCGGCTACGCTGATGGGCAGGCCTTAAGGAAATTCGACAATGGAAACGTTAACTGCCCTGAAAGCGGCGCACATGGTCGCCACCGTGGTTTTGCTGGCGAGTGCGCTGGGGCTGGGTGTGTGGGTTTTACTGGCCCGGCGCAAGGGTGACGCGACGGCGGGCAGCCGCACCTTGCAGCGGCCACGGGTGTTTGTCTGGCTGCTGATGGGTCTGGCGCTGCTGAGCATGCCATTCACCGGCTGGTGGATGGTGCATCTGGTGGGCTGGCCGCTGGGGCAGACGTGGATTCTGGCCTCCAGCGTGCTGTACACCGTGGCGGCGCTGGCGTGGTTCTGGCTGCTGGTGCGCTTGAACCGCTTGCGCAAGACGCCGGGCGGCGTCGGCCGGTTCAGCTTTGCCCTGGCGTTGTTCAGTTTTGTCTGCTTTGTCGCGATTGCCGGGTTGATGGGCGCCAAGCCGGTTTAAGGCCCGGCACCCGACCTCGACATCAATCGCGCAGTGAGATGACCGACCAGCCACGTTTCTCGGCTTCGGCCCGCAGATTCGGGTCCGGATCGACGGCCACCGGATTTACCACCTGCTCCAACAGCGGCAAGTCGTTCATCGAATCGCTGTAGAAGTAGCTGTCTTCCAGCGAATGCCCGGTCTCCTCCAGCCAGCGGTTCAGGCGGGTCACCTTGCCTTCGCGGAAGCACGGCACGTCGGTGCTGCGACCGGTGTAGCGGCCGTTCTGCATCTCGCACTCGGTGGCGATCAGGGTTTCAACGCCCAGGCGTACGGCAATCGGTGCGGTGACGAAACGGTTGGTGGCGGTGATGATCACCAGTTTGTCGCCGGCCTCACGGTGCTTTTTCAGCAGCTCGACCGCTTTTGGCAGCATCAATGGCTCGATGCAGTCGCGCATGAAGTCGTTGTGCCATTGCTCGAGCACGGCCATGTCGGTGCGGCCGAGGATTTCCAGGCAGAAATTCAGGTACGCGGCGTTATCCAGTTTGCCCGCCAGGTAATCCTGGTAGAACTCGTCGTTGCGCGCCTTGTAGGCGATCGGGTCGAGGAAGCCGCGCTCACACAGATAGTCGCCCCAGGCGTGATCGCTGTCGCCGCCCAGAAGGGTGTTGTCCAAATCGAATAAAGCCAGGCGCATTACAGTTACCCGCTGAAAAGTCAGTAAAAAGGCCACAAGAATACGGTCTTTTCACAAGAGTGCACATAAGCTCGGAACCTTCGTTGCCGCCTTCACAAGCTTTGTGGAACAATGCGGCGACATGCGTTTGCGAGGTTGTTGCCGTGATCGACCCCGATGGTTTCCGTCCTAATGTCGGGATCATTCTGACGAATGACGCCGGACAGGTGCTATGGGCTCGCCGTATCAATCAAGATGCCTGGCAGTTTCCACAGGGAGGAATCAATCCCGAGGAGACGCCGGAAGACGCCTTGTACCGCGAGTTGAACGAAGAAGTGGGCCTGGAACGCGAAGATGTTGAAATTCTCGCCTGTACCCGGGGCTGGTTGCGCTATCGTTTGCCGCAACGTCTGGTGCGAACCCACAGCCAACCGCTGTGCATCGGCCAGAAACAGAAGTGGTTTCTCCTGCGCCTGATCTCCAACGAGCAGCGGGTGCGGATGGATTTGACCGGTAAACCGGAGTTCGATGGCTGGCGCTGGGTCAGCTATTGGTATCCGCTGGGCCAGGTGGTGACATTCAAGCGCGAGGTGTATCGCCGCGCTCTCAAAGAGCTTGCCCCGCGCCTTTTAGCGCGCGACTGACGACGGAGTTCGACCCCGAGCCATGCTCAATACGCTGCGCAAGATCGTCCAGGAAGTTAACTCCGCCAAGGATCTCAAGGCGGCGTTGGGGATTATTGTGTTGCGCGTCAAAGAGGCCATGGGCAGCCAGGTCTGCTCGGTCTACTTGCTTGATCCCGAGACCAACCGCTTCGTCCTGATGGCCACCGAGGGCTTGAACAAGCGCTCGATCGGCAAAGTCAGCATGGCACCCAACGAAGGTCTGGTCGGCCTGGTCGGCACGCGTGAAGAACCCCTGAACCTCGAAAATGCCGCGGATCACCCGCGCTATCGCTACTTCGCCGAAACCGGCGAGGAGCGCTACGCCTCGTTCCTCGGGGCGCCGATCATTCACCACCGCCGCGTCGTCGGCGTGTTGGTCATCCAGCAGAAAGAACGCCGCCAGTTCGATGAAGGTGAAGAGGCCTTCCTCGTGACCATGAGCGCGCAGCTCGCCGGCGTAATCGCTCACGCCGAGGCCACCGGGTCGATCCGAGGTCTGGGCCGTCAGGGCAAGGGCATCCAGGAAGCCAAGTTCGTCGGTGTGCCGGGTTCGCCGGGTGCGGCGGTCGGTACGGCGGTGGTCATGCTGCCGCCGGCCGACCTCGATGTCGTGCCAGACAAGTCTGTCGACGACATCGATGCCGAAATAAAACTGTTCAAGAAGGCGCTTGAAGGCGTGCGCGCCGACATGCGCAACCTGTCGACCAAACTGGCCACCCAGTTGCGTCCCGAAGAACGCGCGTTGTTCGACGTGTACCAGATGATGCTCGACGACGCGTCTCTCGGTAACGAAGTCAAAACCGTGATCAAGACGGGTCAGTGGGCCCAGGGCGCGCTGCGTCAGGTGGTGACCGACCACGTCAACCGTTTCGAATTGATGGACGATGAATACCTGCGTGAGCGGGCGTCGGATGTGCGTGACCTCGGTCGCCGTCTGCTGGCCTACCTGCAGGAAGACCGCACGACCAACATGGTTTTCCCCGACAACACCATCCTGGTCAGTGAAGAGCTGACCGCCACCCAGCTCGGTGAAGTGCCGGAAGGCAAGCTGGTGGGGTTGGTCTCGGTACTGGGTTCGGGTAACTCCCACGTCGCGATCCTGGCCCGGGCCATGGGTATTCCGACGGTGATGGGTGTAGTCGACTTGCCGTACGCCAAGGTCGATGGCATCCCGATGATCGTCGACGGGATCAAGGGCGAAATCTACACCAACCCGAGCGAAGTGCTGATCAAGCAATTCGCCGACGTGGTGGAAGAAGAGAAGCAATTGGCGCTGGGCCTCGATACCCTGCGTGACTTGCCGTGTGTGACACTCGACGGTCACCGCATGCCGCTGTGGGTCAACACCGGCCTGCTGGCGGACGTGGCGCGGGCGCAGAAACGCGGTGCCGAGGGTGTCGGTCTGTATCGGACCGAAGTGCCGTTCATGATCAACCAGCGGTTCCCGAGCGAAAAGGAACAACTGGCGATCTACCGCGAACAGCTCGCCGCGTTCCACCCGCAACCGGTGACCATGCGTACGCTGGACATCGGCGGTGACAAGGCGCTGTCGTACTTCCCGATCAAGGAAGACAACCCGTTCCTTGGCTGGCGCGGGATCCGCGTCACCCTCGACCACCCGGAAATCTTCCTGGTGCAGACCCGTGCGATGCTCAAGGCCAGCGAAGGCCTGAACAACCTGCGGATCCTGTTGCCGATGATCTCCGGCATCCATGAGCTCGAAGAAGCGTTGCACCTGATCCACCGGGCCTGGGGCGAAGTGCGCGACGAAGGCACCGATGTGCCGATGCCGCCGGTGGGCGTGATGATCGAGATTCCGGCGGCGGTCTACCAGACCAGGGAACTGGCGCGGATGGTGGACTTCCTGTCGGTGGGTTCCAACGACCTGACCCAGTATCTGCTGGCCGTGGACCGCAACAACCCGCGCGTGGCCGATCTCTACGACTATCTGCACCCGGCGGTGCTGCAAGCCTTGCAGATCGTCGTGCGCGACGCCCATGCCGAAGGCAAACCGGTGAGCATCTGCGGCGAGATGGCCGGTGACCCGGCGGCGGCGGTGCTGTTGATGGCGATGGGCTTCGACAGCCTGTCGATGAACGCCACCAACTTGCCGAAGGTGAAGTGGATGCTGCGTCAGATCAATCTGAGCAAGGCGAAGGATCTGCTGGCGGAACTGATGACGATCGATAACCCGCAAGTTATCCACAGCTCGCTGCAACTGGCGCTGAAGAGTCTCGGTTTATCGCGGATGGTCAAACCGCTCTGAACAGAAGATCGCAGCCTTCGGGCTGCGATCTTCAAAGGTTGATCTCCACTTCCCCCAGATGCCCGCCGTACGGCCCGAAACTACGTTCCACCATCCGCCGCGTCCCGTCCGCCTGCACGATCAGCGCCGTACTCGCCCGCGTTCCGTAGCTCTGGCTGGCAATAAACACACTCGACAGCAACGACTCGGTTGCCAGGCCCACGCCGGTGTCCGGCAGTTCGGCAAACGGCGCGGTCTGCGCATCCCCCAGCAGCGCGAGCAATTGCTCGGGTTGCGGATCATCCAGCACCGCACTCAATGCCGCCTTGGCCTTGAGCAGTTTTGGCCACGGCGTATCGAGTCCGGCATTTGAAAGCCCGTAGAGGCCCGGCTGCAAGATCACCGGTTCCGAAGACCGCGCGTTGAAATGCCACAGCTCGTTGGCGTTGCCCAGCAGCAGATTGAACCCGGCATACTCCGGCGAGCGGGCGACAACGTCGGACAGATAGTCATCGATCGACAGGTTTCCGGTCAGAAATCCCGCCAC
>NZ_CP099760.1:5345000-5520000 GCF_040760005.1 Pseudomonas sp. stari2 | reverse complement strand
GCACCCCTGATAAGGGTGAGGTCGGCAGTTCGAATCTGCCCAGACCCACCAATTTTGTGTGGGAAACACCTGTAGAAATACGGGGCCATAGCTCAGCTGGGAGAGCGCCTGCCTTGCACGCAGGAGGTCAGCGGTTCGATCCCGCTTGGCTCCACCACTACTGCTTCTGAAGTTTGAAAGCTTAGAAATGAGCATTCCATCAGATGATGATGAATGTTGATTTCTAGTCTTTGACTAGATCGTTCTTTAAAAATTTGGGTATGTGATAGAAAGATAGACTGAGATCCACTTTCACTGGTGGTGATCAGGCTAAGGTAAAATTTGTGAGTTCTCTTAGTTGAGAAATTCGAATTTTCGGCGAATGTCGTCTTCACAGTATAACCAGATTGCTTGGGGTTATATGGTCAAGTGAAGAAGCGCATACGGTGGATGCCTTGGCAGTCAGAGGCGATGAAAGACGTGGTAGCCTGCGAAAAGCTTCGGGGAGTCGGCAAACAGACTTTGATCCGGAGATGTCTGAATGGGGGAACCCAGCCATCACAAGATGGTTATCTTGCACTGAATACATAGGTGCAAGAGGCGAACCAGGGGAACTGAAACATCTAAGTACCCTGAGGAAAAGAAATCAACCGAGATTCCCTTAGTAGTGGCGAGCGAACGGGGACTAGCCCTTAAGTGGCTTTGAGATTAGCGGAACGCTCTGGAAAGTGCGGCCATAGTGGGTGATAGCCCTGTACGCGAAAGTCTCTTAGTCATGAAATCGAGTAGGACGGAGCACGAGAAACTTTGTCTGAATATGGGGGGACCATCCTCCAAGGCTAAATACTACTGACTGACCGATAGTGAACTAGTACCGTGAGGGAAAGGCGAAAAGAACCCCGGAGAGGGGAGTGAAATAGATCCTGAAACCGTATGCGTACAAGCAGTGGGAGCAGACTTTGTTCTGTGACTGCGTACCTTTTGTATAATGGGTCAGCGACTTATTTTCAGTGGCGAGCTTAACCGAATAGGGGAGGCGTAGCGAAAGCGAGTCTTAATAGGGCGTCTAGTCGCTGGGAATAGACCCGAAACCGGGCGATCTATCCATGGGCAGGTTGAAGGTTAGGTAACACTGACTGGAGGACCGAACCGACTACCGTTGAAAAGTTAGCGGATGACCTGTGGATCGGAGTGAAAGGCTAATCAAGCTCGGAGATAGCTGGTTCTCCTCGAAAGCTATTTAGGTAGCGCCTCATGTATCACTGTAGGGGGTAGAGCACTGTTTCGGCTAGGGGGTCATCCCGACTTACCAAACCGATGCAAACTCCGAATACCTACAAGTGCCGAGCATGGGAGACACACGGCGGGTGCTAACGTCCGTCGTGAAAAGGGAAACAACCCAGACCGTCAGCTAAGGTCCCAAAGTTATGGTTAAGTGGGAAACGATGTGGGAAGGCTTAGACAGCTAGGAGGTTGGCTTAGAAGCAGCCACCCTTTAAAGAAAGCGTAATAGCTCACTAGTCGAGTCGGCCTGCGCGGAAGATGTAACGGGGCTCAAACCATACACCGAAGCTACGGGTATCACGCAAGTGATGCGGTAGAGGAGCGTTCTGTAAGCCTGTGAAGGTGAGTTGAGAAGCTTGCTGGAGGTATCAGAAGTGCGAATGCTGACATGAGTAACGACAATGGGTGTGAAAAACACCCACGCCGAAAGACCAAGGTTTCCTGCGCAACGTTAATCGACGCAGGGTTAGTCGGTCCCTAAGGCGAGGCTGAAAAGCGTAGTCGATGGAAAACAGGTTAATATTCCTGTACTTCTGGTTATTGCGATGGAGGGACGGAGAAGGCTAGGCCAGCTTGGCGTTGGTTGTCCAAGTTTAAGGTGGTAGGCTGAGATCTTAGGTAAATCCGGGATCTTAAGGCCGAGAGCTGATGACGAGTTGCCTTTAGGCGACGAAGTGGTTGATGCCATGCTTCCAAGAAAAGCTTCTAAGCTTCAGATAACCAGGAACCGTACCCCAAACCGACACAGGTGGTTGGGTAGAGAATACCAAGGCGCTTGAGAGAACTCGGGTGAAGGAACTAGGCAAAATGGCACCGTAACTTCGGGAGAAGGTGCGCCGGTGAGGGTGAAGGACTTGCTCCGTAAGCCCATGCCGGTCGAAGATACCAGGCCGCTGCGACTGTTTATTAAAAACACAGCACTCTGCAAACACGAAAGTGGACGTATAGGGTGTGACGCCTGCCCGGTGCCGGAAGGTTAATTGATGGGGTTAGCTAACGCGAAGCTCTTGATCGAAGCCCCGGTAAACGGCGGCCGTAACTATAACGGTCCTAAGGTAGCGAAATTCCTTGTCGGGTAAGTTCCGACCTGCACGAATGGCGTAACGATGGCGGCGCTGTCTCCACCCGAGACTCAGTGAAATTGAAATCGCTGTGAAGATGCAGTGTATCCGCGGCTAGACGGAAAGACCCCGTGAACCTTTACTATAGCTTTGCACTGGACTTTGAATTTGCTTGTGTAGGATAGGTGGGAGGCTTTGAAGCGTGGACGCCAGTTCGCGTGGAGCCATCCTTGAAATACCACCCTGGCAACTTTGAGGTTCTAACTCAGGTCCGTTATCCGGATCGAGGACAGTGTATGGTGGGTAGTTTGACTGGGGCGGTCTCCTCCTAAAGAGTAACGGAGGAGTACGAAGGTGCGCTCAGACCGGTCGGAAATCGGTCGTAGAGTATAAAGGCAAAAGCGCGCTTGACTGCGAGACAGACACGTCGAGCAGGTACGAAAGTAGGTCTTAGTGATCCGGTGGTTCTGTATGGAAGGGCCATCGCTCAACGGATAAAAGGTACTCCGGGGATAACAGGCTGATACCGCCCAAGAGTTCATATCGACGGCGGTGTTTGGCACCTCGATGTCGGCTCATCACATCCTGGGGCTGAAGCCGGTCCCAAGGGTATGGCTGTTCGCCATTTAAAGTGGTACGCGAGCTGGGTTTAGAACGTCGTGAGACAGTTCGGTCCCTATCTGCCGTGGACGTTTGAGATTTGAGAGGGGCTGCTCCTAGTACGAGAGGACCGGAGTGGACGAACCTCTGGTGTTCCGGTTGTCACGCCAGTGGCATTGCCGGGTAGCTATGTTCGGAAAAGATAACCGCTGAAAGCATCTAAGCGGGAAACTTGCCTCAAGATGAGATCTCACTGGAACCTTGAGTTCCCTGAAGGGCCGTCGAAGACTACGACGTTGATAGGTTGGGTGTGTAAGCGCTGTGAGGCGTTGAGCTAACCAATACTAATTGCCCGTGAGGCTTGACCATATAACACCCAAGCAATTTGACTACTCGAAAGAGCATCAGATTGCGGTGTGTGAAGACGCAATGAACCGAAAGTTCGATGCTCACAAAACACCGAAAACTATCCCATACCCAATTTGCTGAAGCGAGGCCAGCCGGCCACGAGTCAGTACCCGAATTTCTTGACGACCATAGAGCGTTGGAACCACCTGATCCCATCCCGAACTCAGAAGTGAAACGATGCATCGCCGATGGTAGTGTGGGGTTTCCCCATGTGAGAGTAGGTCATCGTCAAGATTAAATTCCGAAACCCCAATTGCGAAAGCAGTTGGGGTTTTGTTTTGCCCGCAGGAAAGTTTTTGCTCGCGTCAGCGAACAAATTTGCACAGTTATTTTCGAATCAGAACACTAGAATAGATCCCAACTTTTTCGGAGTCAGAGCCCTTATGTCAGATTCGGTTGACACCCCCGGGCTGTCAGATTTACCGCTGGATGACTTGGTGGCCTGCCATGAGTGCGATCTGCTGATGCGCAAGCCCGAGCTTGCCCACGGCGAAAAAGCCCTCTGCCCACGCTGCGGTTACGAACTGTATGCCCACCGCCATAACGTGGTGCAGCGCAGTCTTGCCTTGGTCATTGCCGCACTGCTGCTCTACGTGCCGGCGAACTTTTTACCCATCATGCAGCTCAATGTTCTCGGGCAATCGTCGCAGGACACTGTCTGGAGCGGCGTTATCGGTCTGTTCAATACCGATATGCGCGGCGTTTCAGTCGTCGTATTCCTTTGCAGCATGGCGATTCCGCTGCTGAAACTGCTGTGTCAGTTGATCGTGCTGCTGACGATCCGTTTCAACATCGGTCGTAGCTACGGCCTGTTGCTCTACCGCATTTATCACCACCTCAAAGACTGGGGCATGCTTGAGGTCTACCTCATGGGTGTCCTGGTCGCAATCGTCAAACTGGCGGACATGGCGGCTATCACCGTGGGCCTCGGTCTGGCGTGTTTCATCGGCTTGTTACTGGTTCAGGTCTGGCTTGAAGTGGTGATGTCACCGCACCAGATCTGGCAGGCGTTATCAGGAGAAGATGCCCATGCGGGCGATTGATGCGGGCATTCTGATCTGTACGGAATGCCACGAACTGAACAGACAGGATGCCGACAGCGATGTGCAGACTTGCACTCGGTGCGGTGCGCTGGTTCATGCGCGGCGCCCGAACAGTCTCGCGCGTACCTGGGCGTTGCTGATCACGGCGGCGATTATCTACATCCCCGCCAACGTACTGCCGATCATGACAGTCAGCTCTCTGGGGCAGGGTGATCCGAGCACGATCATGTCCGGCGTCATCCAGCTGGTACAGCACGGCATGATTCCGATCGCTGCCTTGGTGTTCATCGCCAGTATTTTGGTGCCGACATTCAAATTGGTGGGCATCGCGCTGTTGCTGTTTTCGGTACAGCGCCGTCAGCCGTTGTCCGCGCGCCAGCGGATCTGGATGTACCGCTTCATCGAGTTCATAGGCCGCTGGTCCATGCTCGATATTTTCGTGATCGCCATTCTGGTGGCGGTCGTCAACTTCGGCCGGCTTGCCAGCGTCGAAGCCAATCTTGGCGCCATCGCCTTCGCCAGTGTGGTGATCCTGACGATGCTCGCCGCTGTCACTTTCGATCCCCGACTGATTTGGGATAACACGGAGTCGGACGCCGACCATGACTGATTTGCCTGTAGCGAAAACCCGACCGGCTTCTAACTGGTCTGCCATTTGGGTACTTCCCCTTATTGCCCTGATCATCGGCGGCTGGCTGGGATGGCGTGCCTACACCGAAACCGGCATCGAGATTCAGGTGCGTTTCGAAAGTGGTGAAGGCATCCAGGCCAACAAGACCGAAGTCGTCTACAAAGGCATGTCCGTCGGTAAGGTCAAAGCCCTCAAGCTCGATGACGAAGGTGGCACCAAAGGTGTGATCGCCACTATCGAGATGAACAAGGATGTCGATCAGTACCTGAAGACCAGCACTCGTTTCTGGCTGGTCAAGCCAAGCGTGACCCTAGCCGGGATCACTGGTCTGGAAACTCTGGTTTCGGGTAACTACGTCGCCATCAGCCCGGGCGAAGGCGAGCCGACTCGCAAGTTCAAGGCCCTGGCCGAAGAGCCACCGCTATCGGATTCCAAGCCCGGTCTGCACTTGACCATCAAGGCCGATCGCCTCGGTTCGTTGAATCGTGGCAGCCCGGTTTTCTACAAACAGATCAAGGTCGGCCAGATCAAAAGTTATGTGCTGTCGGAAGACCAGAGCACGGTCGAACTCAAGGTATTCATCGAACCGACCTACGCCAAACTGGTGCGCAAACACACCCGTTTCTGGAACGCCAGCGGCATCAGCATCGACGCCAACCTGTCCGGCGTGAAAGTGCGCAGCGAATCTCTGGCCAGTATCGTCGCCGGCGGCATCGCCTTCGCCACCCCGGAGAACCGCAAGGACAGCCCGCCCACCGACCCGAGCCTGCCGTTTCGCCTCTATGAAGACTTCGACGCGGCCGCCGCCGGCATCCGTGTGAAGGTCAAACTCAGCGATTTCGAAGGCCTGCAGGCCGGGCGTACCCCGGTGATGTACAAGGGCATTCAGGTCGGTAACCTGAAAGCGCTGAAGATCGATCCGGACCTGTCCAGCGCAACCGCCGAGCTGACCCTCGATCCGCTGGCCGAAGACTATCTGGTCACCGGCACGCAATTCTGGGTAGTCAAACCTTCGATCTCCCTGGCAGGCATTACCGGTCTGGAAGCGTTGGTAAAAGGTAACTACATCGCGGTCCGTCCGGGCGACAAGGGTGGTGCGCCACAACGTGAATTCGAGGCCCGGCCAAAAGCGCCGCCGCTGGATCTGCGCGCACCCGGCCTGCACCTGGTGCTGTTCACCGACACCCTCGGTTCGATCGATGTCGGCAGCCCGATTCTCTACAAGCAGGTCAAGGTCGGTTCGGTGCAGAGCTATCAGTTCTCCAAGACCCGCAAGCAACTGGTGATCGGCGTCCACATCGAGAAGGAATACGAAAACCTGGTCAACGCCTCGACCCGGTTCTGGAACGTCAGCGGCGTCACGTTGACTGGCGGTCTGACCGGCGGCATTCAGGTCAAGAGTGAATCGTTGCAGACTCTGATGGCCGGCGGCATCGCCTTCGAAACGCCGCAAGCCAAGGCACCGCTGCAAAAACGCATTCCACGCTTCCGTCTGTTTGCCAACCATGATGAAGCGAATCAGAAAGGCGCTGTCGTCACCATCAAGGTCGATCGCGCGGACGGTCTGCGCAGCGGCACCCCGGTTCGCTTCAAGGGCCTGGACGTCGGCAAGATCGAAAGTGTCGACCTGACCGATGATCTGCAATCAGTGATCCTCACCGCACGCATCACTGAAGTGCCGGAGAAAATTGCCCGGGTCGGCAGTCAGTTCTGGGTGGTCAAACCGGAGTTGGGGCTGATCAAGACCTCGAACCTGGAGACCCTGGTCACCGGCCAGTACATCGAAGTGCAACCGGCGGCCAAGAACCTCGGCCCGCAGAAGAACTTCGTGGCCCTGGCCAATCCACCAGAGGTGACCAAGCAAGAGGCTGGTTTGAGTCTGGTATTGAGCGCTGCTCGTCGTGGCTCGCTGAAACCGGGTGTGCCGGTCACCTACCGCGAGATCACCGTGGGCAAAGTCACCGGTTACGAACTGGGCCAGACAGCGGATCGCGTGCTGGTGCATATCCTGATCGAACCGAAGTACGCGCCACTGGTGCGTAGCGGCAGTCGCTTCTGGCACACCAGCGGCGTCGGTTTCGATATCGGCTTGTTCAAAGGCGTGACCATGCGTACGGAGTCGCTTGAAACAGTGATTCAGGGCGGTATCGCCTTCGCCACCCCGGACGGCGAGAAGATGGGCAATCCGGCCCGCGCCGAACAAACCTTCCCGCTGTTCGACAAGTTCGAAGACGAGTGGCTGAACTGGGCGCCGAAAATCCCCCTCGGCAAATAATCCCGCCCAATGAAAAGGGCCGCGATCCAAAATGGATCGCGGCCCTTTTTTGTACCCGTCAGTTACGCATCAAACCGCATCCAGCTCCGGCTCGTCCGCTTCGACATTGATCGTGGCCTTCACCACATCGTGGCGGCGGATGTACTTCCAGTCCGCCTCGTCGATGTAGATACCGGCCGGGCCGCTGCCACCTTCCAGGTCGATGGCGACACTGGCGCAGACCTGCGGCTTCACGCTCGCCAGAATCGGCACGAAGCCCAGTTGCAGGCTGGTCTCCAGCAGGGCGGCCTGGTTCTTCTCGTCGATGTCCGCCGCCTCGTCGAGGTAGTACGGCAGACGCACGCGACCGGCCAGGTCGCGGTCCATCAGGTGCAGCAACAAATACATGTTGGTCAGTGCCTTGATGGTCATCGTGGTGCCGTTGGACGCCGCGCCGTCGATGTCGGTGTGGATCACCGGCTGGCCGTTGACCTTGGTGATCTCGAACGCCAGTTCGAACAAGTCCTTGAGGCCGAGCTGGTTGTGGTTTGCCGCCACCAGCCGTGCCAGGTATTCCTTGGCCTCTTCGTTCTTGTTGTCCTGTTCCGCACTTTGGCTCAGGTCGAACACCGACAGGGTTTCGCCTTCTTCGTACTGACCGGCGCTGTGGATGATCTGGTCGATGTGCTTGAGGGCTTCCTTGTTCGGTGCGAGCACGATGCGGAAGCTCTGCAGGTTGGACACCTGACGCTTGTTGATCTCGCGGTTGAACAACGCCAGTTGGTGCTCGAGGCTGTCGTAGTCGCTGCGAATGTTGCGCAGGGTTCGGGCGATATCGGTCACGGCTGCACGACGGGCCTTGCCGAGGGTCAGGGCTTCGTCGGTACGGTGCGCGTAAGCGTTGATCAGCAACGACAGGCGGCGCTCCATGTCGTCTTCGCTGTCGAACTTGGCCACGCCCTTCAGGCGTACCTGCGCGTACAGCGCTTCAATCTGACCGTCGGCACGCAGCAGGCCTTGCCAGCTGTCCTGATAGTCGTTGAGCAGCGGCAGCAGGTTGTCCATCGAGTCGTCGACCGGATCCATGAACGGCGTACCGAACGGCAGGTCTGCCGGCAACAGCTGGCGGCGACGCAGGGCGTCGTCGAGGGTGCGCTGCTTGGCTTCCATGTCGGCGATCTGCCGCCCGACCAGTTGCAGCTTGGCCGACAGTTGCTGGACGCGCTCGGTGAACGCATCGCTGGAACGCTTGAGTTCGTCCTGCGCGGCCTCCATCTGCGTCAGTTGCTCGAGCTTGTCGCCTTCTTCGGCGCTCAAGGTCTGGGTGCGACGGAAGTCTTCCAGCGCCTTCTGCGCATCCAGTACCTGCTGGTACAGCGCTTCGGTCTGGGTCTTGCTCGCAGCGCGGTCGGCGGCTACGGCTTGTTGGGTCTTGAGTTGCTTGAGCTCTTTTTCCAGGCGTTCTTTCTGATCGCGCAGCGCGGCACGGTCGGCCAGCGCTTGCAGCGCCGGTGGCTCGATGTGCGAGATGTCGATCGACAGGCCCGGCACTTCGAAACGCTCACCCTTGAAACCGTCGAGGATCAGCTCGACCGACTTCACCCATTCGCCATCCTCGTCGAGGGTGATGCCATGTTCGCCCAGCGGCAGGCTGAACAGCGCGCTGTTGAACAGGCGCATCAGGCGTTCGACGTCTTGTTGCGAGAACTCTTCGCGCAGGCGGGCGTAGCTGTTGTTGTCGGCGTGATCGAGTTGCTGCTTCACCGACTTCAGGCGTTTTTCCAGATCGCGAAGACGTTCTTCCAGATCCTCGGCGCTGAACTGACGGGACTGCGCCAGTGCACCGGCCAGTTCATCGTGAGCGTCCTTGGCCGCCAGCAGTTGCTGCTCCAGCACCTTGACGTCATCGACCAGTGCAAAGCGGTTCTTCAGTACAGACAGTTCGCCAAGCCAGCGCTGGATGCCGGAGATTTCCCGTTCCAGACGCATCAGTTCCTGAGTGCCACCCCGCTGATCGTTTTGCAGGTCGTCCTGCTCGCGGCGGTAGTGTTCGGCCTGAATCGTCAGCTCTTCCTTGCGGGCCGTGGCGTAGTCCGACCACGTGCCGAGCAGTGAGTCGAGCAGCGGCGACAGGCGATGCAACTTGCCGCGCAGCACGTCGCGCTGTTTCACGCCGTTGGCCAAGGCTTCGACCAACGGGCCGGCGGCCACCAGCGAGTTGTAGTCCTGTTCCATGCGACGCACATCGCGGAAGGCTTCTTCGCACGCCGCGATGTAGTCGACGCTGCCGGAACGCAGGCTGTGTTCGAAGGCATCGAGGAACAGCTGCTTGAGCTTGGCTGCGGTGATTTCGCGCATGTGCAACAGGTTGATGAACAGTGCGCGGAAGGTCTTCAGACTCTGCTCGCTGGTGGAGCGCAGTGGAATCAGGGTCAGATCCAGCGGGATCGACGTGTGACCGCCCACCAGCAAACGACGCAGTTCATCAGGCTTGAGCTCGTAGGCTTTCAGGCCTTCCTTCTCAAGGTTGCTGAACAGTTCTTTCTGACGCAGGCAGGTGTCGTTTTTCTGGTAATGCGCCAGATCCAGCTTGCCGGCGTAGGCAAAGAACTGGTGCCCGAAACCGCCGCCCGGGCCGCGGCCGACCACACCAATCACGTGCGGGCCGTGAGGCAGGTTCACTTCGACGAGGATATAGCTGGTGTCGGATGCAAAGTAGAACCGCCGGGATTGTTCCAGGCTGTACTTGCCGAAACTCATGTCCGACATGCGCGCCAGGATCGGGAACTGCAAGGCGTTGATCGAGGCGGATTTACCGAGGTTGTTCGCGCCGTAGACCGACAGTGGTTCTTCCAGCGGGAACAGGCCGAGGCTGTAACCGGCGGTGTTCAAAAGGGCAAAGCGGCGGATGCCGTAGCGTTCCTGGCTCATGCGTCGGACTCCTGTTCTTCGGCAATGGCGCGGGCCAGTGCGTCTTCTTCGCTCTCTTCCTCAAATTCGGAAAGATCGAGCGGGTCGTCGGTGGCGAGAAATTTGGCCTCGGCGGCTTCGTCGATCAGCACCGGTGCCGGCAGCGGCAGAACGCTGTGGACGCTGGCCGCCAGATCGCGGTCCTGCTGCACCGACAGGCATACGTCGAGGAAGCGGTGCATCGGCGGCAGGAAACGGTACACGCCGTTTTCCTCGCTGGCGAAGCCGAGCTGGGTCATGCGGCGCATGATCTTTTCTTCCAGCTCTTCAACGGTCTGCACTTCGGCCTGGATGAACAGGTCGCGGTACTTTTCCAGCAGCGATGGCAGTTCTTCGCGGCCGAGGCTGCCGCCGTCGAGCACGGCGATCGGATCGCGGCCCTGATCGGCCAGATGCTCGACGAGGATGAAAGTGAACAGCGCCAGACGCTGAGCGGTCTTGTTCACCGCTGCGGCAGCCATGTCCGGCACGAAGTAGTAGAAACCACGGGTGTCGCAGACCAGTTCAAAACCCAGTGCCTTGAACAGCGTGCGGTACTGGTCCTGGAAATTCGACAGTTGTGCATACAGCTCAGGATCACGGCGGCTGACGTGGTAACCCTTGAACAACTCGCGGAAGATCGGCGCCAGTTGCGACAGTTCGGAAAGATCAAGATGCATTAGACGTACCTGCAGAGAGGGTGCTCGCAGAATCCTCGGTGGCGTCGCCGGCCGAGAGCAGGGCGAAGGAGCGCAGACTGACCTGGTGCTCCTGAGTGTGGTATTCGCGGCGTTCCAGACGCTCGCGCTTGAAGCGTTTTTCCCGCGACAGGCGCGAGAACCAGTAAAGCAATTCGTCGGTGGCGCCGTCCGGTTCCTGCTCCAGCAGCCAGGTCATCAGATCCGGCATTGGCAGGGACTCTTCGCAACGGTCGACCATTTCGCGCACGGTGCGCGGTGCACGCGGCGCATCGCCGGTCTTTTGCGACTTGTGCGCCTTGGGGAAGCGCGCCGGTTTCGGCTCGAAACGGGCCAAGGCGTAGACGTAGGCTTCAACCTGACTGGCGCTGCCGAGGAAGGTGCTTTGCGGCCGGGTGAACAGCGGCATCGCGGCTTGCGGCACGGCGTCGATGCCTTTGCGGCGGATCGCCGCCAGCGCCAGAGCAGCACCACGGGTCACGGCGTTGTGTCGGCGCGCTTCTTCACGCAGCGGCAGCAGCAGTTCCCGGGCGTGGCGCAGGGTCAACTGGGCGCTGGTCTGCATCTCCAGGATGCGCGCGTGAGTACGCAGCAGCATGTCGTCATCGACCAGATGGCCGAGGCGCTGCTGTTCGCTAAGCATCTTCAGCAGCACAGTTTCGACCTTGCGCACGCCTTGTTCGAAGGCGCCGTCGGCGTTCACCAGATCGATCATTGGCTCGACGTATTCGTCCCAGGTCGCCAGTACTTCGGCGTAACGCTGACGCAGCGGGATCTGCCGGTCGCTGGTCTTGGCCCGTTCGGCCACGGCCACCAGCGCCTGTTCGTCGTTGTCGAGTTTCTTCAGAACGTCGCGCACGCGCATGTCGAGCAGGCGCAGCTGACGGGCCAGATCATTGCCGTCACGAACGTCGAACGCGTCCTGGATATATCCGGCCAGACGCTCGAGGTGGCGCAGATACGCTTCGATCTCCAGGCACAGGCCCAGTCGGTGTTCCCTACGCAGGTAGGCGAGGAAGTCATGAATCTGCGCGTTCAGCTCGAAACGGTTCGGGCTTTTCGCCACGGGAACCAGAATGTCGAGGCGGATCCACACGTCGAGCAGGCTGGTGATGTCCTGCGGCGTGCTGTCCAGTTGTTGGGCGGCCAGTTGCGTGCGCAGTTCGTTGAGGCTCAGGGTGCCCTGGTCGAAGTGCTCGCACAGTGGCTCCAGAAGTGCCCAGTGTTCAGCGAGGGCGCGCAAGACGCGCTTGGGTTCGATCATCGGAATGGCCGGCTGGTTGGCGATTAAAAGCCGCGATTGTACTGCATCGCGGACGATGCGATTCACTCTCGGGACGGGCTGTCGCTTTTTCTGAGTGAAGAGCAGCGTTCAAGACTATCGATCAACCGCAAGCGATCTTGAGCGAAGGGCGGTAGAATCAGCGCACTTCAGTTATCCACAAGTGGCCGACCCTTGCTAATCGAGTCCCGCCGCCGCGCCTATTTGAACGCCATGCAGGTGGTCAACTGGCTGCCGCGCACCGAATTGCCCTTCGCCGCTCCGTCGCGGCCCGAGCTACTGGAGCCGCTGGCGCCAGAGCCCGAGGTTACGCCATCCATCGCACCGGCATCCCCGGCTGAGGCGCCGGCTCAGCCGGCTGCGCGTGTAGCCGAGCGGCCGAAGATCGAAGTCCCGCGACCGACGCCCGCCAGCGGCCGCCCTGCTGCCAAACCGGTGGAGGAAGCCGAAGAAGCGCCAGTAGTCGCACGGCCGGCGCCGGTGCCGCCACCGCGTTTCGCCCTGCAATTGCTGCGTGCCGGTCGTTGCCTGTTGCTGGTGGAGTTACCCACCGGCGAATCGTTCCAGAGCCGGGATCCTGCCTATCTGTTGCTCAAGGACATGCTGCGGGCCGCCGGTTTGCCGGATGCGCCGCAGATCGTCGGCGATCCGGTGCGTTGGCCACTGCTGGTACGCGGCACCATGGATCAGGGCCCGGATGCTGCCCGGGATTTCGTCCAGGGTTTCCTTTCGGTGCAAATGGAGACGTCTCCGTGCGCCTGCCTTTGGCTGATCGGTCTGCCAGCGTTGCGCTTTGCCGGTGAGAAGGACGCCGAGGCGTTCAACAGTGAATTGCAGATCGAGGGTCTTGGCCTGGCCTGGGCCGTGCCGGGACTGGAATTGTTGATGGAAGAGCCACAGCGCAAAGCCGCCGTGTGGCAAGCCATGCGTCGGCTGATGGCGCGCTGGAAAGAATCGAATGAGTGATGCTGTAACCTTTCGTCCGATGGTCGAAGCCGATCTGGACGCTGTGCTGAAAATCGAATTCGCGGCCTACAGCCATCCCTGGACGCGCGGTATTTTTCTCGACGGGCTGGGCAAATACCAGATCTGGTTGATGTTCGAAGGCGAGCAGCAGGTCGGCCACGGGGTGGTGCAGATCATTCTGGATGAGGCGCACCTGCTCAACATCACGGTCAAGCCGGAGAATCAGGGGCGCGGCCTGGGGCTGACATTGCTCGAATACCTGATGTCGCGTGCCTATGCGGCCGATGCTCGGGAGTGTTTTCTGGAAGTGCGCGACAGCAACACAGCGGCGTTCCGCCTCTACGAGCGCTACGGTTTCAATGAAATCGGCCGTCGTCGCGACTACTATCCGGCGGTGGGCGGGCGTGAAGACGCTGTGGTCATGGCCTGCACTTTGGTTGACTGACCGCCAGCAGAAGCTGCCTCAACCCGAGGCAGCTTCTAACGAACATTTCAGCGTTTGCCGTCCATCGGATCTCGACGCGCCATTTCCGCTTCATCCAGCCCGTCGCTGCCGCCAATGTCGTCCTCATCGACAATGCTCAAATCCCAATCCGCCTGATTGCCTGACCCCAACTCATCGGCATCCCGGGCGCCGTCCTCATGAATCAGGGTTTCCGGGCTCAGGTCATCGTCGGTCGGCTCATGATCAGCCACTGAAGCACCGGTCAGGCCCGCCTCCCGTACCCGCTCGCGAGGCATCCGTTGCTCACGCTCACGTTCCGGCAGTTCATCGCCGATCTTCGCACTGGGCTGTTCGTCGTCGAAATCCAGCTCATGCACCGATCCCATGCGGTCTTCGTTATCATCGATGGGTTCCGGCTGCACCGCGTCGAAGGGACGTCGTGAATCAGTCATGGCACTTCCTCATACTGTGGGCCTTACTGAGGTGGACTCACTGGGCACGCGAGAAATTCCAACGAAATCACTTGCGATCTTTTCGTGACCCCGACGGACGGTTGTCTGTCATAGCAGCGCATCTTTCTTGAGGCCTTACAGCATGCATGACTTACAAGACCTGATTGATAACAACGAGCGTTGGGCTGACGCGATCACCAAGGAAGACCCGGATTTCTTCGCCAAACTGGCCCGCCAGCAGACGCCTGAATACCTGTGGATCGGTTGCTCCGACGCGCGGGTTCCGGCCAACGAAATCGTCGGCATGCTGCCGGGCGATCTGTTCGTTCATCGCAACGTCGCCAACGTAGTGCTGCACACCGACCTCAACTGCCTGTCGGTGATCCAGTACGCCGTGGACGTGCTCAAGGTCAAACACATCCTGGTCACCGGCCACTACGGTTGCGGCGGTGTGCGGGCGTCGATGCAGGATCGCCAGTTCGGTCTGATCGATGGCTGGCTGCGGTCGATTCGCGATCTGTATTACGAAAAGCGCGAAGAACTCGCCAAACTGCCGACTGAAGAAGAACAGGTCGATCGCCTGTGCGAGCTCAACGTGATCCAGCAAGTGGCCAACGTTGCTCATACCAGCATCATCCAGAATGCCTGGCATCGCGGGCAGAGTCTGTCGATTCACGGTTGCATCTACGGCATCAAGGATGGCCGCTGGAAGAGTCTGAACACGACGATCAGCGGTTTCGAGCAACTGCCGCCGCAATACCGTCTGCGGCCGGTCGGCGCACCTTGATTCTCTGTTCAGCCTAAACCTTGCCTCCGCCAGGCTTGTAAATAACGCTGGCCTTCAAGATTGGGTGTTTCGTCGTAGCCGGTGATCCATCCACGGCAGCGTGAGCATCCGCAATCGCAGGCGAACTGCCGTAGCAGTTTGTCTTCGGTTGCGGTGTAATCCACGGTCAGCCTTTCCCCCGCAGCAATGTCGCGCAATGCCCACAGCCATAACTCGCTCATGTCGAGAAAGGTGTTCGGATCGCAAGAGTGCTCAAGTGCACCGCAAAAGCGTGAATCGTAAAGATGGATGCCGGCCAGCAGTTGTCGGGTCTGCCGGCAGCGATAGGGCAGCAATTGCCCCGAAACCCGGCACATTCGGGTGATACGCAGGAATTCTCGGCGGGCGACGACGGCGACGGGCATGGCATGGTTGTCGTGAACCATTTCAAAGTCGGCCCGGGAAGGAAACCCGAGGCGAACGGGAAGACCGGTGAAAGGGTAAATGCCTTCGGTATCGCGCGGGGCGTGAGCTTGCAGTGTGTGAGTGTTCATCACGTTCCTTGTCAGTCAGGTGTCGCGATTCCCGAGACTGACATCCTGTCAGTCCAGTAGTCGTACTTTGGATCCAATAGTTTCGTAAGTCACACTTGCGGTCTACTGTCAGATCTGACAGGCGAAATAGGCGCATTCCCGAGTCAGCCAAGGCTGACACGGGAATTTCACGCGCGGGTTCAGAGGTGGGGAGTCGGTGCGGCCATGGCCGGGAGCGGATCTTTCAGCTGTTGCAACTGGGCCTTGATCGGCGTGGTGGCGCACTTGGCGGCGGCCTGTTCGGCGGTCAAGTTGCGGATCGAGGTGTAGAACAACTCGCAAGTCTTGACCTTCTGCGTCACTTGCCAGGTCTGGGTGCAACTGTTCAGCAAGGTTTTCGGGTCGGTACCCGGCTTGCTGCCCATGCCGGCCTGCCAGCAGGCGGCGCTCAAGTCCTGGCCCATCACTTTCAGCCCCGCCGCGTCAGCCTTGGCCTGGGCGTCGTCACCGGTGTAGCTCTTGGGATCGGCGGCGTACCAGATGTAGCTCGGGTGGTTGGAACCCAGTACTGGCACGTTCACCCCGGCGCTCGGAGTGATGGTTGCCAGGCCCAGAACATCCACGGTCTGCCCGTATTGTTTCTTGATCCAGTTACGCACCGGTGCACCGAAGGCCACCATCGGCAGGGCAGCACCGCTGGCGCTGACGCTGACCTGTTTGACCATGCTGGTCTGGTAATCCTTGAAGTAGTCGTAGACGCCTTCAAGGTCGCTGCCGGCGCTGGCGGGGGCGGCAATCGGTGCGATGTCGACGATGGTCTGGTAACCCGGCGTCTGGTCGGCCGGGATGCCGTTGTCGGTCAGCAGCGCGGCCCAGCGGTCGGTGGTGTTGGAGCGCAGGTAGTCCTGAGCCTGGGTCAGCGAGTAATCCGGCGGGAAGTGCAACAGTTCGACGCTTTTACGGTTTTCCAGGGCCATGCCCAGCGGCAGGAACAAATACCAGCTGTACGCCCATTTGCCATCGGCGTTGAGCTTGCTGGCGCCGGTGTAGGCCAGGTCGCCGGCATCCAGCAGCGCAGTCAGCGGCTTGTCGTAGCCTTTCGGCACACCGCTGATCTCGGCGTAGATCTGACCGTTGTCGTTCTTCACCAGCACCTTGGCGCCGGCGTAGCCATCGCGCTGCACGCTTTGGCTCAGGTAGTGGGCGACGGTCTGCTCAAGCGTCCAGTTGCGAAAGCAGATCACGCTGCAATTGTTGGGATAAGCGAAGAGGCGGGTGACGCGTTCGGTGCTGCCCAGTTTGAGGTCGACATCGGCGTGGGCGGCTGCGCTCAATGTGAGCGCAGCGAGGGTGAGTCCTGCGAGTTTGAACATGCTCAGATCCTTTTCAGCGTGGGTTCCCCGTTGCTCGGGTGCGCCACATATTGGATCAGCCGGGTGATGGCGAGAAGCCGTCAGCCGCAGTTTTTTGAGCTGTACCGCAGGACCTGTCCTCAGGCCTTGAAATGCAGGGCGTTGGTCAAGTCGCCCATCGGTTTCTGACCCCGGCCGATCATTGCATCGTCACGCTGCTTGATACCCGCCAGTGTCTCCAGTTGGAAGATCCGGGTGATCAGGCGCAGGATCGACGCGGTGTCATAGACCGTGTGATCCACCGTGCCTTTGCGGGCAAACGGTGAAACCACCAGCGTCGGCACTCTCGAACCCGGCCCCCAGCGATCGCCCTTGGGCGGCGCGACGTGGTCCCACCAGCCGCCGTTTTCATCGACGGTCACGATCACCACCATGTTTTTCCACTGCGGACTTTCCCGCAGCACTTTCAGCGCGCGGACGATATGGCGATCGCCCGAAGCCACATCGGCGTAACCGGCGTGCATGTTCAGGTTGCCCTGGGGCTTGTAGAAACTCACGGCCGGCAGCTTGCCCGCCTCGGCATCGGCGAAGAATTTGTTGGTGCTCGACTCATCGCCCAGACCAGCGTCGCGCAGGCGTTTGCTGCGCTCTTCGGGATGCTCCGGGCCTTGTTGCTGGAAGTAGTTGAACGGCTGGTGGTGATACTGGAAGTTGGGGATTTTCGGGATGCCGCCGGAATCCTTGAATTGATCCAGCGTCGCCTGCCAGGCTCCGGCGTACCACGCCCAGTCGATGTTCTTCTTCGACAGCTTGTCGCCAATGTGCTCGTGAGTCTGCGGCACCATGACATTCGGCAGATCGGCCTTGGAATACGCCGGACGCTCCGGGTCGCGGATCCAGGTCGGCCAGTACGGCGGGGCGAGGGTGTTGACCCCGTAACCGTCCGGGGTCAGCGCGCTCGGGCCGAACTGCGGCGGGCCGGTCATGGCGCTGGCCGGGGATTGCTCCAGCGGTTTGAGGCGCGGGTCGGCCGGGTCATCGCTTTGCAGCGCGGCGATCTGGCTCTTGGCGACTGAGCTGGCGACATTCGGGTAGAACGGCGCGGTGGCGCTGATCAGGTATTGGTGGTTGAGGAACGAACCACCGAAGGCACCCTGGAAGAAGTTGTCGCACAGTACGAATTCCTGGGCCACGTCCCACAGGCGCAGGGAATAGCGACTCTGGGCATAGTGCCCCATGGTCAGGCCGCCGGAATCGGCCCAGGCAACGAAGCCGTCATTCTTGCCGCCGTTGATCTGCATCTGGTTCTGATAGAACACGTGCCAAAGGTCGCGGGTTACCAGGCCAAGTGGCAGGTCCTCGGCATTCGGGCCTTTCAGAGCGAAAGGTGCGTTGGGCAGGTTTTCCTGAAACTGCACGGCGTTGGGATAGGTCACGCCATCAAGCGTTTGCGGGCCGATCTGCAATACACCGCCCCAGGCCGGCGGCAGGGTCTGCAGCAGGCTGCCGTCGCGGTCGCGTTGTTGGTATTCCTCGGGCTTGAGTGCGGACAGCGGCTTCTCGACACCGGGGAAATCACCGAACAGGTTATTGAAGCTGCGGTTTTCGGCGTAGATCACCACAACGGTCTTCACCTGATCGCGCAGGGCCTTGTCCAGCTCGGCGGGCGTGAGCGGACGCTCCTCGGGTTTGCCCGGTTGATCACCGGCATTCCCGCACCCGGCCAGCGTGGCGCCCACACCCAGGACGGCGACACCGCCGAGAAAACGGCGGCGGCTGGTATCGGTGGGGTTGTCGGAGTCTGGCGAGGAGGGATCTTGGCCGTCGGTGTCGTCGTTCATGTAGAAGTCCGTTTATGCTTAATTGTTTCAGTATATTTCTGGCGGACGCTAGCAAGGGAATGTGACGGTTGGGTGACATTTCCAAGGCGCAGAAACAAATGAGGGAGCCAATACGCTAGCTCCCTCATGAGAATTACGCCTGAAGATGATTCCGAGTCATGGCATTACCGGCGGCGTATACGCCAATGTCGTCCCCAACGCCCACAGCAACAGCAGCACCAACGGTGTGTGCACCAGCAGTTGCACAAACGAGAAGCCGATCAGGTCTCGCGCTTTCAATCCCAGCACGCCCAGCAGTGGCAGCATGTAGAACGGGTTGATCAGGTTCGGCAGGGCTTCGGCGGCGTTGTAGATCTGCACGGCCCAGCCCAGGTGGTATTTCAGGTCGGTGGCCACCTGCATCACGTAGGGTGCCTCGATGATCCACTTGCCGCCGCCGGACGGAATGAAGAAGCCGAGAATCGCCGAGTACACGCCCATCAGCAGCGCATAGGTGTCGTGGGAGGCGATGCTGACGAAGAAGGTCGAGATATGGTGAGCCAGAGTCTGGGCATCGGTGCCCTTGACCGTCGTCATTAGCGCGGCGATCGAGCCGTACAGCGGGAACTGGATCAGCACACCAGTGGTGGTCGGCACCGCCCGCGCCACCGCATCGAGGAAGCTGCGCGGGCGCCAGTGCAGCAAGGCACCGAGCATGATGAACAGGAAGTTGTAGGTGTTGAGCCCGGAAATCGCGGTGATGGCCGGTTTGGTCGAGAATTCGTGGAACAGCCATCCGGCTGCCAGCAGTACCAGCACGATGATCAGCAACGGGCTGTGCTCCAGCCATTCGCCGGGGCGGGTGCGCGGTTGCAGCGGCGGCAGGTTGAAGGCCGGGTCGATGCCGCAGGCCTTGGCGTCACGCGCCGAGTTCGGTCCGGGCGCGGTAGCGTAGGCGATGATGATCGAGATCACCACCAGCGCCAGCAGCATCACGCCCGACTGCCAGAGGAAAATCGTCTGAGTGAACGGAATCACCCCGGTGATCGACAGAATCGACGGCGGCAGGCTGGCGGGGTTGGCCTGCAGCTGTGCGGCAGACGACGACAAGCCCAGCGCCCACACGGCGCCAAGGCCCAGATAAGCCGCGGCTCCGGCGGCGCGGTAATCCATTTTCAGATCGGTGCGGCGGGCGAGGGCGCGCACCAGCAGACCGCCGAATACCAGCGACAGGCCCCAGTTGAGCAACGACGCGACCATCGAGATCAGCGCGACCCAGGCCACGGCGGAGCGGCCGTTCTTCGGGATTCGCGCCAGACGATCGATCAGTTTTACCGCGGGCGGCGAACTGGCGACGACATAACCGCCGATTACCACGAAGGCCATCTGCATGGTGAAGGGGATCAGGCTCCAGAAGCCGTCGCCGAAGGCCATGGCGGCGTCGGTGGGTTTGGCGCCCATGGCCAGGGTGGCCAGCGCCACGATGATCACGGCGAGTGCGGCGAACACCCAGGAGTCGGGAAACCAGCGTTCGGCAAAACTGGAGCAGCGCAAGGCAAAGCGCGCAGAACGGCTATCTTCGATATCAACGGCCACGGGAGTACCTCGGATTTTTATGTTTATTGTGGTCTTCGGGGCTTGGCCGGCCCGTCTGGACAGGTGCCAACAGTAAATCAACCGGCGGATTTTTGTGACCGTGTTTTGCTGGATCAGACTATGGTCTAACGGGTTGTCCGGCGGCCCGTTTGCGTAGACCATGGGCGCCTTGGTTTTTTGCCTGCCAGAGTTCTTTGCCATGACTGCCCATTCCACTGCCCGACCGGCGCCGTTCAGCCGTTCCGACTACAAGACCCTCGGCCTTGCGGCCCTGGGCGGGGCGCTGGAGATCTACGATTTCATCATTTTCGTGTTCTTCGCCCTGACCCTCAGCCAGTTGTTCTTCCCGCCGGAAATGCCCGAGTGGCTGCGCCTGCTGCAAAGCTTCGGAATCTTTGTCACAGGCTATCTGGCGCGGCCACTGGGCGGGATCCTGATGGCGCATTTCGCCGACCGGCTGGGGCGCAAGAAAGTCTTCAGCCTGAGCATCCTGATGATGGCGCTGCCGTGCCTGCTGATCGGAATCATGCCGACCTACGCGCAGATCGGCTATTTCGCACCGCTGTTGCTGCTGGCGCTGCGCATCCTGCAAGGCGCGGCGGTCGGCGGTGAAGTGCCGAGCGCCTGGGTGTTCGTCGCCGAGCACGCACCGGTCGCGCATCGCGGTTATGCACTGGGTTTTCTGCAGGCCGGGCTGACCTTCGGTTACCTGATCGGTGCATTGACTGCGACGTTTCTCGCACAGGTGTTTACCCCGGCGGAAATCCTCGATTACGCCTGGCGTTATCCGTTCCTGCTCGGCGGCGTGTTCGGCGTGATCGGCGTGTACCTGCGTCGCTGGTTGAGCGAAACCCCGGTGTTCGTGGCCATGGAGGCGCAGCGTGAGGCGCGGGTCGAACTGCCGTTGCGCACGGTCTTGCGCGAGCATCGCCTGGCGATGCTGCCGGCCATGCTGCTGACCTGCGTACTGACTTCGGCGGTGGTGGTGTTCGTGGTCATCACCCCGACCATGATGCAGAAAACCTTTGGCATGTCCGCCGGCCACACCTTTGCCCTGAGCGCGTTGGGCATCGTGTTCCTGAACATCGGCTGCGTGATTGCCGGGCTGCTGGTCGATCGCCTCGGCGCCTGGCGCACGGTGATGCTTTATAGCCTGCTGCTGCCATTGGGCATCGGTGTGCTTTACAGCTGTTTGATCATGGGCGGCGATTGGGTGGGGCTGGCGTACGCCATCGCCGGTCTCGGCTGCGGTGTGGTCGGCGCCGTGCCATCGGTGATGGTCGGTCTGTTCCCGGCGCGTATCCGGGTATCCGGCATTTCCTTCACCTACAACATTGCCTACGCCGCATGGGCAAGCATCACACCGCTGCTGCTGATCGGTCTGATGCCGTGGAGCCCATGGATCTGTGTGATGTTCTGCACGGTGATGGGCGCGGTCGGCATCGTCAGCGCGGCGTACTTTGGTGTGCGCATGCCCGCAGGCGGGCGCCGTTCGGTGGCGCCCTGTTCCTGAAGGCTGGTTGACGTGACGGCGGCGCAAACTCGCGCCGCCGTCACGTCAACCAGTGCCACCACAGCAAGGTCCCCGCCAGACCCACCACCGAGACAATGGTTTGCAGGACCGACCAGACCCAGATCGTCTGTTTCAGTTGCAGGCCGAAGTACTCGCGAACCATCCAGAAGCCGGCGTCGTTCACGTGGCAGAAGAACACGGAGCCGGCGCCAATCGCCAGCGCCACCAGCGAACTTTGCGTCGCGGCGAGGCCCGCCATCATCGGCGCCAGAATCCCCGCCGTCGTCGTGGTGGCCACCGTCGCCGAGCCAGTGGCCTGACGCAGTGCCACGGCAATCAGCCAGGCCAGCAGCAGATACGGCATGTGCGCGCCTTCGGCGACTTTGCTGATGGTCTGGCTGACACCGGCATCCAGCAAGGTCTGCTTCAAGCCGCCACCGGCCCCGATGGTCAGCAACAGCACGGCAATCGGCGCGAGGCTTTTGCGCAGGGTGCCGCCGACATGTTCACGCGGCATGCCGTTGGCCCAGCCGAGGCAGATCACCGCTGCCATGACGGCAATGCCCAATGCCACCAAGGGTTCTCCGAGAAACTTCAGGGTCAGGGCGACGCTGCTTTCCGGGTTCATCGCGACTTTCGCCAGCGTGCTGCCGAGCATCAGCAACACCGGCAGCAGAATGATCAGCAGCGACATGCCGAAACTCGGCTGGCGCGGCGCTTTCGGCGGGGCGCTGAACAGTGCGCCAAGTTCTGCCGGCTCATCGACGTGCATGCGTTTCGACAGCCAGTTGCCGTAGATCGGTCCGGCCAGGATCACCGCCAGGATGGCGATGCTGAAGCCCAGCAACATGGTCAGCCCAAGGTCGGCTTGCAATGCGCTGACCGCGATCAACGGTCCGGGATGCGGCGGCATCAGGGCATGCAGCGTGGTCATTCCCGCCAGCGCCGGAATCGCGATTTTCAACAGCGGCTGACCGGAACGGCGGGCCATGACGAAGATGATCGGAACCATCATCACCAGTCCCACTTCGAAGAACAGCGGCAGGCCGATCACCATCGCCACCAGCGCCATGACCCACGGCAGGGACTTGCCTTTGCCCAGTCCAAGCAAGGTTGACGCAATGCGGTCGGCGGCGCCGGACTCGGCCATCAGCGCACCAAGCATCGAGCCCAGCGCGATGATGATCCCCGCTTCACCGAGAATAGCCCCGGCGCCTTTGCTGAACGCCTTGGCCACGTCCTCTGGCGGTAAACCCGCGCCGACGCCGGCGATGAATGTACCGATCAGGATCGATAGAAAGGGCGGTAGCTTGCTGGCGCTGATCAACACGATAATCGTCGCAATCGCCAGCAGGCAGCAGAGAATCAGGCGGGTGTCGTGACCATCCAGGCAGCGGTCGATAAATCCAAAACGGAACTCCTTATCGAGCGGATAGCGGCAACATATTGTTGCAATTTGACTTGAGAGTACCTGATATGGCCGGGCCAGAGCGCCGGGTTTTGTATCCGTTCTGCGAGGGCGGATAAGGCCAATGGCTAATTGAGATTATTTTTGACTGGCCGGTCTCGATCGCTCTTCAGAAAAGATTTCCAAGGCCGATGGTTAGGCTGCATACCCGCTATCCATCCAGTCCATCGGTGCTTTCCCATGTTCAACAAACGCCTGAAGCAAGAGCTGGCGGCTCTTCGTGAAGAACTCTCCAGCCTTCTGCAAGTGAAGGAGAGCCTGGAAAGCGAGATGCTGGTGCTGACCCTTGAGCCCGACGGGCGGATTCAATCGGTCAACCAGAACTTCCTCAATGAAATGCTCTACAAGAGCCACGACCTGATCGGCCGCGCCATCGAAGACATCGTGCCGGCTCATGTGAAGTCCGACGAGTTTCATCACCGCTTCCGGGCCGCACTGAGCCGGGGCGAGCATTTCGCCGGCGCCGTGCGCCTGTCGCGCGGCAATGGCGAAGAGGCGTGGTTGCGTTCGATCGTCCAGCCGATCCGCTCTTCGGACGGGCGCATCAAGCATTTCTCGATTTTCTCCAGCGACCTGACCCGCACCATCGAAGCCTCACGCGAACACGAAAACCTGATCGGCGCACTGGTGCGTTCGACGGCGGTGATCGAGTTCGACCTCAACGGTAATGTGCTGAGCGCCAACGACCGCTTCCTTCAGGGCATGGGTTACAGCCTGGCGCAGATCAAGGGCAAACATCACCGTATGTTCTGCGAGCCGGATGAGTACAACAGCGCCGAGTACCAGAACTTCTGGCGCCGCTTGAACAATGGCGAGTACGTTGCCGGACGATTCAAGCGCGTCGATCACCATGGCCGGGTCGTCTGGCTGGAGGCGTCCTACAACCCTGTACTCGACGCCAATGAAAAACTCTACAAAGTGGTGAAGTTCGCCACCGTGATCACCGATCAGGTCAATCAGGAGCAAGCCGTCGCCGAGGCCGCCAACATTGCCTACAGCACGTCCTTGCAGACCGATGGCACCGCTCAGCGCGGCACCCGTGTGGTCACCGAAGCGGTCAACGTGATGCGCGACCTGTCGCGGCACATGCAGACCGCCGGCGAAGGCATCGAGGCGCTGAACGAGCAATCCCAGGTGATCGGCACCATCGTCAAGACCATCAGCGGCATTGCCGAGCAGACCAACCTGCTGGCGCTCAACGCCGCGATTGAAGCCGCCCGTGCAGGCGAGCAGGGCCGTGGTTTTGCGGTGGTGGCCGACGAAGTGCGGCAACTGGCCTCGCGCACCAGCCAGGCCACCGAGGAAATCGTCGGCGTGGTGCGTCAGAACCAGGACATGGCGCGTAACGCCGTGGCGCTGATGACCGACGGCAAGCTTCAGGCCGAGCAAGGGCTGGCGCTGGCGGCGGAGGCTGGCACGGTGATCGTCGAGATCCAGGATGGCGCGCAGAAAGTGGTGGACGCGGTCGGCCAGTTCGCCAACCAGCTATCCAACTGATGCTTGTCAGGCGAAGGGATTGTCCATGGCAATCCCTTCGCTGTTTTTATCCCGCTACAATCGGCTCTTTTTCCCGGAGCAGATCCCATGAGCGAGTCCTTCCGTCGCCCGGTTCCCCTGAACAAAGCCTACCGTTTGCTCAACCACGGGCCGACCGTGCTGGTCAGTGCCGCTCACGACGGGCAGCGCAATATCATGGCTGCGGCCTGGGCCATGCCGCTGGATTTCGAGCCGCCGAAAGTCGCGGTGGTCCTCGATAAATCCACCTGGACCCGACAACTGCTCGAGGCCTCGGGCTCCTTTGTCCTCAATGTCCCTTGCGTGAATCAGGCTGACATCGTGCAGACCGTCGGTTCGACTTCGGGCCTGGAAATCAATCGTGATCAAGGGCAGGACAAGTTCCATGCGTATGGCTTGCAGACCTTCGCTGGCGAGCAGGTCGAGGCACCGATGCTGGACGGTTGCGTGGCATGGCTCGAATGCCGCTTGCTGCCGGAGCCGCGCAATCACGAACAGTACGATCTGTTCCTGGCAGAGGTCATTGCCGCGCGAGCTGATTCGCGAGTCTTCAGCGATGGGCGTTGGCATTTTGAAGGACAAGATGAGCTGCGTACGCTGCATCACGTGGCCGGGGGCAACTTCCTGAAGATCGGTGATCCGGTGGTCGGCAAGAGTCTGGATATCTGAAATTTTTAATGTTTTGCAGCAATTAATTATTGTTATTCGATAATTTTAATCGCTAGTGTGGCGCTCACATTCATTCTTGTGAGGCTTTCCCATGACCACCAACAGGCTCGTGCAATTCAGTCGGCGCATGGCGACGATGACGTTGATCCTGATCGTCGTGATGCTGCTGCTCAATGCTGTCATATGGGTTTACCCACCGTTGGCGGAAAAGGAAGGCTGGGGACTGGGGTTTGCGCTGACCGAGCGCCAACTGTCGCAAATGGCCGACACCGCAACGCTGTTTCCGTTGTGGCAGAAGCTGGGCGGGCTCGTACTGTCGAGCATTCCCCTGCTGGCGCTTGCGTCGGGCCTGAACCATTTGCGCCGGCTGTTTCAGAGCTATGGGCGGGGTGAGTATTTCGCCCGTGAAACGGCCGGTCATCTGGGCAAGGTCGGGCGAGCCGTGGCGATTTGGGTGCTGCTGGATTTCCTCTGTGAGCCGATGCTCAGCCTGTGGATCACCCAGAATGCACCGGTGGGTGAGCGCTTGTTCACCTTGAGCATCACAGCTGCTTCGTTCGTCGCATTGTTCCTGGCCGCGTGTATCGCGGTGATTGCGCGGATCCTGTCTCAAGCCAGCGAAGTGGATCGGGAAAACCGCACGTTTATATGAGGTCGACATGCCAATCGTTATTCAACTGGATGTGATGCTCGCGCTGCGCAAGGTCAAATCCAAAGACCTTGCAGCGGCCATCGGCATTACCGAGGCCAATCTGTCACTGCTCAAACAGGGCAAGGTCAAAGGGCTGCGACTGGCGACGCTGGATGCCATTTGTGAGTACCTCAGCTGTCAGCCCGGAGATCTGCTGATTCGGGTGGCGGGTGAGAAGGGGGAAGCCTGAGGGTTTCAGTTGCCCGCTGAAATGGGTTCATGGACACACAAAAAAGGCTTACCTCTCGGTAAGCCTTTTTCAGTTGGCAGCACTGTTTCAATCCCCCAACGCTACCCCTTCACGCCGAGGATCTGCCCCACCTGCAAACGTTGCCTTCCCCTGTGCATTCTTGATCCGCACGATGGCCTGGGTGCCGCTGGTCATGTCAATTTCGCTGAAGGTATGGCCCTTGTCCTTGAGTGCCTGAATCAGTGCAGGGCTGAACTGGCCCTGTTCCAGTTCTGTCGGGCCGTTGCGGCTGCCGAAGTTGGGCAGGCTGATGGCGCTTTGCGGGTCGAGGTTCCAGTCGAGCAGGCCGACGGTGGTTTTGGCCACGTATTCGATAATCTGCGAGCCGCCCGGAGAGCCGACGGTGGCGACGAACTCGCCGCTGTTGCGGTCGAAGATCAGGGTCGGAGCCATCGACGAGCGCGGACGTTTGCCGGGTTCGACGCGGTTGGCGACTTTCTGCCCGTTTTCTTCGGGGATGAACGAAAAATCGGTCATCTGGTTGTTGAGCAAAAAACCCTGAACCATCAGGTGCGAGCCGAATGCCGCTTCGATGGTGGTGGTCATCGATACCGCGCCACCGAAGTCATCCACGGCCACCACTTGCGAAGTGGAGATGCGTAGCGGCGAGCGGTCCGGTGCGTAGGCAACCTGCACCCCCGGTGGTGTGCCCGATTTGGCGCTGCCCATGCTGCGATCGCCGATCAGGCTGGCGCGGCTGGCCAGATATCCCGGGTCGACCAGGCCTTTGACCGGCACCGGCACGAAGTCGGTATCGGCCACGTATTGCGCACGGTCGGCGTAGGCCAGGCGCTCGGCTTCGGCGATCAGGTGCACGGCTTGCGGTGCCGGTTCGAGGCCCGCCGGTTTATCGGTCTTCACGGGTTTGAGTGGTGTCAGGGACAGGCGTGGATCGCGGGTCTCCAGGGCCTGCAAGGTGCCGAGGATTTGCGCCACTGCAATCCCGCCCGATGACGGCGGCGGCATCCCGCAAACCTGCCAGCGCTTGTAGTCGGTGCACAGTGGCGCGCGTTCCCTGGCCTGATAGTGCTGAAGGTCGTTCAGCGAAAGGCTGCCGGGGTTGGCGTGACCCTGAACCTTGGCCACGATCTCTTCGGCGATCGGGCCTTTGTACAGCGCGTCTGCACCTTCGTTGGCGATGCGTTTGAGCACTGCGGCCAACGCCGGGTTTTTCAGGCGCGTGCCGATGGCTTTGACGCTGCCGTCGCTGTTGAGGAAATACCTGGCCATGTCTGGTGAGCGGCGCACCACAGGGTCGGACTCCAGCAGCGAATGAAGTCTAGGCGAGATCGCAAAGCCCTGTTCCGCAAGGTTGATCGCCGGTTCGAACAACGTCGCCCACGGCAAACGGCCATGTTGTTTGTGCGCCAGTTCCAGCGCACGCATCACCCCCGGTATGCCGACGGAGCGTCCGCCGATCTGCGCCTGCGGGAACGGCATCGGTTTTCCATCAGCCTGCAGGAACAGCTTTTCGGTAGCGCCGGCCGGTGCGGTTTCGCGGCCATCATAGGTGCGCACCTGCTTGCCGTCCCACAGCACGATCATCGCGCCGCCGCCGATCCCGGAGGATTGCGGCTCGACCAGGGTCAGCACGGCTTGCATCGCAATGGCCGCATCGATGGCCGATCCACCTTTACGCAACATCTCGCGACCGGCTTCGGCGGCCAGCGGATTCGCAGCAGCGGCCATGTGTTTATCGGCATGACTGGCTTGCAGGCCTGTGCGGTAACCGGAGGCGGCTTCCGGTGCCAGCGGCAAGGTCGAGGAGGGCGGAGCGTTACAGGCGGCGAGGGTGATGGCGCTGACGATCAACGTCAGGGCCGGCAGGCGAAAGCGTTTCAGGGGCTGGGCTGGAAACACGCGGGGCTCTCCGTCCGTGGGATGAAAGTCTGACGGACTGTATCGGCCGACCGTGCAGGACGCAAACCGTCGGTATGTTTGTCCTTCATGCCTTGGCGAATTTTCTGTAGGGTCAGGCGCAAGCGTGAAGCCAGAACAATCCACAGAGGCCACTATGCACAGCGAGTTTCCGACCCACTCCAGCTACCGTCAGCAGCGCGAGCAGTTTCTTGCCGCCGCCACCGCGGCCGGTGCGACGCTCACTTCCTACGCCCATCCGCGTTGCGGGCCGTTTGGCGAGCCGTTGAGCACTGATGTGGCGGTGCTGGGGGATCCGCAAGCCAAACGGCGTCTGGTGGCGCTCAGCGGCACCCACGGGGTGGAGGGCTATTACGGTTCGGAATGTCAGATCGACTGGCTGAAGCATTTCACGGCGGGTTCGCTACCGAAGGATGTGGCGGTGGTGATGATTCACCTGATCAACCCGTGGGGCACGGCGTGGCTGCGGCGGGTCAACGAAGACAATATTGACCTGAACCGCAATCATCTGGATTTCAACGAGCCCCTCCCGGACAACCAGGCCTACGCCGCGCTGCACGAAATTTACGCCTGCGCCGATTTGAACGGCCCCGAGCGACAGCGCGCCGATGCCTTGCTCGATGCGCAGATCGCCGAACACGGCTGGCCGGCGGTGATGTCGATTGTCGAGGGTGGTCAGCACAGCCATCCTGACGGACTGTTTTTCGGAGGCTTTGCCCCGAGCTGGTCGAATCGCACGCTGCACCAGGTCGTCGAGAATCATCTGGCCGGTGCCGAAACCGTGATGTGTTTCGACCTGCACACCGGGGCCGGCGAGTATGGCCATCCGATGCTGCTGACGATCACTCAGGCACCGTATCCGGCGCTGGCCCAGGCGCAATCAATCTATGGCCCGTGGCTCTACACGCTGCACACAGGCGCTGAAACCCTGAGTGAAACCGGTGTCGCGGCAACGGCTACCGGTTACACCTCGCAGGCATTGCTCAACGCGCTGCCGAATGTGCAGTTGATGCCGTTCGTGATCGAGTGCGGGACGTATCCGGGGCCGGACGTACATCGTTATCTGCGTGATGATCACTGGCTGCATCTGCACGGCGATCCACTGGATGCGACGGGGCGGGCGATCAAGTTGAGTCTGCTGGAGCAGTTCTATCCGGTGGATCCGGACTGGCGGGCGATGGTGGGGTTGCGCACGCGGCAGATCTGGGCGAAAGGGCTCAGGGCATTAGCAGGCGAGGGATAAACAAACGGCTTGCCTTTCGGTAAGCCGTTTGACTGCCTGGTGATGTGCGGCGGTTTTGACTATGGATGCCGGAGGGTTATTGCTTGAAGCCTGGCAGCCCGTTGGCAGCGCGCCAATCTTTTACGGTCTTCGCAATGCCCTCGGCAGAGTTGTCTTCTCCGGGTTCGGGATAAAAAATCAGGTCGGTGCCATCCGGGTGGCCGGTAAGCTTTCTGAATTGTGCCAGCAGCTCGCCAAGCTCCGTATCCGATCCGCTTTTGTTCGTGACACGTATTTTTTCGATGAAACGGATAAATTGGGTTTCAGTGTATTCAGATATTTTTTCCATGTGCGTTCACTGTCTTTTGTGTTGAAAGATGTGATTTTTAGGGGTGTTGATCCGGAGGTTGTCTATGTCGTAGACAGCGCCGCCATCAGCGATTCGCTCGACGTGGTGAATTTCAAATACTCCTCGTGTGCCTACAGACTCTCTGTCTCGAACCGCTGGCGCGTTGCCCGACATTAAACGATCTTGGGCATCCACATTGAACTGATCGAAAAGTTCTGGATCATCCCGCACGGCTTGCCAGAATGCTTTTCTGAACGCGTCGAAGTTTGAAAACTCCCTCCCTCTGAGTCTGTCTGCAATCCGCGTCGGAATCGGCGCTCCAATCCCTGTCCCCGCTCCCGCCAGCCATATCCCGGCAATATCCTCCCCAACCCCCGTCACCATCCCCGGCATCAACCTGGCCGGTTTCGAAAACACCACATACAACGACTTCAGCCCGGTCTCCGCCGGAAACACCAGAATACAATCCTCGGCGGTGATGTCTTCGCCGGGCAGGATTTCTATCTGGCTGTCGGTGTTCGCGGCGATCGGGTGGACGAGGATCGTGCTCAGTGGTTCGCCGTGCTCCGGATAGACCAGTGGCGGCATCGCTCCCAGCGGCCCGCGTTGTGGCGTCCACAGAATGGTGATGCCGTTGAGTTTGGCCTCCATGGCGGTCTTGTCGCTGTTCCACCGGACTTTTACGGTACGCACCGAGTCGTCGCCCGAGACACCGGTGTGGATGCCGTAGACCTGCATGACGCCTTCGGCATCGCGTCGGAACTGGAAGCGCACGCGAGTGGTTGCGCGAGACAAGGTGCGTAACTGATCGTCGGTGTAGAGCGTGCCGTCGCCCATTCGGGTCGGCAGCATCCCGAGGATGAACACACTGGCCGGGCCGCCGGCGCCTCGTATTGCCCAGTTCAGGCGTTGCTGCAGGATGCCACCACCAGCCATGCGCCCCAGAGCCAGATCGGCGCCGATTGCCTTGGCTGCGGCGGTACTGGCAGCGGGAAAGCGCATGGCGCCCGCGACCATGATCTTGCCAAAACCTGAGGCGGGTTCGGGTGTCGTGCCGGCCTCCGTTTGGCACCAGTTATCGGGTGTGCAGGATTTGGCAAATACCAGATCGTCGCGGGACTTCGGGGTGGGCCATTCGACTGTCCGGATATAAATGGGTTCTGGCGGCGGGGGCGGAATCCATCCGCTCCATATAGCGTTCCCGCTCGGGCGTTTTCGACGCCACTCATCGTCGAAAAGGAATTTGTTCAGGTCCATGACCACTCCTTGTCTGTCCTGGAAGTCGAGACAGGGGAGCGTGTCGGTCAATCGGGATGGCGATCAAATCGACTTGCGCAGATGCAGGTGCCTGGACGAACGAAAAATCCTCTTCGTACGCCTTTTGCACCGGGCTCCTACAGAATCAGACCGATCCAGCGGGGAGGGCACTTTTCTCGAGGCATAAAAAAACGGCCTACCTTTCGGTAAGCCGTTTTTAGTACTTGGTGGCTACACAGGGACTTGAACCCCGGACCCCAGCATTATGAATGCTATGCTCTAACCAACTGAGCTATGTAGCCAAGTGGCGCGCATTATTCCCCTGAAATGGAAAAGCGTCAAGCGTAAATTTCAAAATTTTTTCTACGCTTTCAACCGTTTATCAAAATCAGGCGTTCAACAGTGGCGAAGGGCAGCGCTGGAACCAGCGACTGGCCTGCTCATACGCGTGCGCCAGTTGCAGAACGGCGAAGTCTGCCTGATGCCGGCCGATGATCTGCAGCCCCATCGGCAACCCCCGGGCATTGAAGCCGGCCTGGACGTTCGCCACCGGGCAACCGGATAACGTGCCGGGAATCACGACCTCCATCCAGCGATGATAAGTGTCCATGTTCACGCCCTCGATCGCGGTCGGCCACGGTTGCGTCTTGTCGAACGGGAAGACCTGCGCGCTGGGCAGCAGCAGGTAGTCGTACTCTTCGAACAAGCGTGAGATTGCCCGATACCAGTCGCTGCGCACCACCGAGGCGGCGAACACTTCGCTGGCCGAGAGCTTCAGACCGTTTTCCACTTCCCAGCAGGCTTCCGGTTTCAGCAGCGCCCGTTTCTGCGGATCGGCGTAAGCCGCGCCCAGGGAGCCAGCGACCATCCAGTGGCGCAAGGTGCGCCAGCTGCTCCACAGCTTTTCAGGGGCAAATTCCGGACGCGCCGACTCGATATGGCAACCCAGGCTTTCAAAGTCGGCAAAAGTCTTTTCACACAACGCGAGGATGCCGTTTTCCATGGGCAGATACCCGTTGAAGTCGCCGAGCCAGCCGATCCGGGTGCCGGTGAAGTCGCGTTCCAGCGGTGCGGTAAAGACCTCACCGGATTCACGGATCGACAGCGGTGCCCGCGCATCGCCACCGGCCTGCACCGACAGCAGCATCGCGGCATCACGCACACTGCGCGCCATGGGCCCTTCATAGCCGAGTTGATCGAAGAACAGATCGGCGCTGTCATCGAACGGCACGCGGCCCTGAGACGGACGGAAACCGAAGATGTTGTTGAACGCTGCCGGGTTACGCAGCGAGCCCATCATGTCGCTGCCATCGGCCACCGGCACCAGATGCATCGCCAGTGCCGCCGCCGCGCCGCCACTGCTGCCGCCTGCGGTTTTGCTCGGGTCAAAGGCGCAGCCGGTGGCCCCGAACAACGGGTTGTAGCTCTGCGAACCGAGGCCGAATTCCGGGGTGTTGGTCTTGCCGATGATGATCGCGCCGGCAGCCTTGATCCGCTCGACCATGATGCCGTCACGCTCGGGAATGAAATTCTTGAACAGCGGTGAGCCCAGCGTGGTGCGGATGCCGCAGGTCAGCGACAGATCCTTGATGGCGTGGGGCAGGCCATGCATCCAGCCACGGTATTGGCCATGGCTCAGTTCGGCGTCCCGTGTGTCGGCCTGGGCCAGCAGATCTTCCGGCGCCTGCAAGCTGATCAGTGCGTTGACTGCCGGGTTGAACCGGTCGATGTGGGCAAGATAGGTCTGCATCACTTCGCGGCAGGAAACCTGGCGCAGGCGGATGCGTTCGGCGAGCTCGATGGCCGGCAACAGGACCAGTTCGCTGATGTTATTGGAGTTCATGACGACGGCGCCCTTCAGACGGCTGGAAAAACGCCCCGGCCTCGTGCCGGGGCGGTAGAAATCAACGCATCAGGTTGGTCCACAGACGATCGGCCAGACGGATCGCGCCTTCACCGCAGGTCTTGCTGAACACCACGTGGGTGCCCTCGGGAATATGCAGTTCCGGTGCATCCTTGAGGTTTGCATCGAGGAACGGTTCGACGCCTTTGATCGGGCTCTGATGCTTGAGGAAGTTCTGGGTCATCGCCGAGTTTTCCGGCTGGCTGAGAAACGCGATGAACGCCTTGGCATTCGCCGGGTTCTTGCTGCCGGCGGGGATGACCATGTTGTCGACCCAGGCCAGCACCCCTTCTTTCGGGTACAGGTATTTCAGGCTCGGTTTCATCTCGCGGGCGCGCATTGACGAACCGCCCCAGAACATCGACATATCGATTTCGCCCGAGGCGAGGTTCTCGCGGATCGAGCCGGCCTTGGAGCTGTAGGTTTTGACGAATGGCTTCTGCGCCTTGAGCAGCGTGAGGATCTGTTGCATCTGTTTCGGATCCTCGCTGCACAGCGGAATGTTCAGGTACAGGCTGGCCATGTCGACCATGTCGCTGACCGAATCGAACATGTTGATCCGCCCCTGCAACTCGGCCGGCGGCTCATAAAGCACCTTGTAACTGTCGGCCGGGCCTTTGTAGCGGCCACTGTCGAGCACCACGCTGGTGGTGCCCCAGATGAACGGCACCGAATAGGCGCCCTCCGGGTCCCAACTCGGTTTTTTCAGGTTGTCGACCACACTGGCGTAGTACGGCTCCTTGACCGGATCGAAGCGCTCCAGCAGGTTTTCCTTGATCAGGATCGGAATGAACTGGTGCGAGGGAATCGCCACGTCGTAACCGGCGCCGCCCTGTTTCAGTTTGGCCAGCAGCGTCTCGTTGGAGTCGTAGGAGTCGACGGTGACTTCGATGCCGGTCTGCTTCTGGAACTTGGCGAGAATCTCCGGTGAAAAGTAACCGCTCCAGCTCACCACGTTGAGTTTTTCGGCGGCCTGAACACTCCCGGCCATGACCAGCGGTACAGTCAGAAACAACGAAGTACCGACGCTTTTTATCCACTTGCTCATGCTATTTCCCCACGGTTCTTGGAAGGTTCAGGCGTTCTTTTTGCCCAGCAGGTAAGAGAGGCTGACAAACAGCACCGAGACGCCCAGGATCAGGGTCGACACGGCGTTGACGTCGGGTGTCACGCCCATGCGCAACAGGCCGAAGATGAAGATCGGCAGCGTTGTGGTGCCGGCCTGGGAGACCATCATCGAGATCACGAAGTTATCCAGCGAGACGATGAAGGCCAGCATCAGCCCGGAGAAAATCCCCGGCATCAGCAACGGCAGGGTGACTTTGCGAAAGGTCCGCCACGGGCCGGCATACAGGTCGGCCGAGGCTTGTTCCAGCGACAGGTCCATGTCGTTCAGCCGGGCCCGGATCGGCAGGTAGGCAAACGGAATGCAGAACACCGTATGGGCGATGATCAGATTGCCGTAGCCGAGCGACAGGCCGATGGTTGAGAACAGCGCGAGCGTGGCGACGCCGACGACGATTTCCGGCAGCACCAGCGGTAGCATGATCGCGCCCATCGACAGTTGCAGGCCCTTGAACTTCGCGCCCCGCGAGGTGCCGAGGGCCGCGAGGGTGGCAATCGCCGTGGCGACCATGCTGGCGCACACCGCGATCAGCAGACTGTTGCCGGCCGCCTGGCGCAGCGCCTGATTGGCGAACGCGGCGCGATACCAGTCGAGGCTGAAACCGGTCCATACCGTGGCCGACTGGTTGGCGTTGAACGAGAACACCACCAGCACCACGATCGGCGCGTAGAGGTACAGGTAGAACAGGAAACTGAAGCCGCCGAATCCGGGGAAATCCTGTACACCCAGTCCCTTGCGTTTGAACAGACCGATCATCACGCACCTCCTTTGGCGATGCGCTGGCGTTCGGCGCGCAGGGCATAGACCGTCAGCACCAGCATCACCGCCGCCATCAGCACCAGCGACAACGCTGCGCCGAACGGCCAGTTACGGGCGTCGCTGAACTGCCGGAAGATCAGGTTGCCGAGCATCATCCGCGTGCCGCCGCCGAGCAGTTCCGGGGCGATCATCGCGCCCAGGCACGGCACGAAGGTGAGAATGGCGCCGGCGAGAATTCCCGGTCTGGCGATCGGCAGTACCACTTTGCGCAAGGTGCGCAGGCGTCCGGCATACAGGTCCTGAGCGGCCTCGAGCAGACGGATATCCATTTTTTCCAGCGTGGCGTAGATCGGCAGAACCACGAAGGGTGCATAGGTATAAACCAGCCCCAGCAGCACGGCGCCGTCGGTGTACAGCAACTGCAGCGGCTCATGGATGACGCCCAGGCCCATCAGACTGTTATTGATCACCCCGGTGTTACGCAGCAACAGAATCCACGCGTAAGTGCGGATCAGCAGGTTGGCCCAGAACGGCACGGTGATCAGAAAGATCAACAGACCACGCCGATGCGCCGGTTGCATGGCCAGCCACACTGCCACCGGAAAACCGATCAGCAGCGTGATGACGGTGGTCAGGCCGGCAATCCCGACCGAGCGCAGGGCGATGATCAGGTAGGAGTCGGCGAAGGCCAGGCTGTCGTCCATTTGCCGTTCGAACAGCAGGGAGGTGTAGGCGTCGCTGCTGAACACCTTGTTGACCCCGCCGTAGGGGTTGGCTTCCATCAGCGAATAACCGATGACGATCAGGATCGGCACCACCAGAAACAGGGCGATGGCAATCAGCGCCGGGCTGACACCGAGGAAACTCTGGAACGCCCGTCGGCGTTCAAGCGTGTTGGTTATCGGTAAGGCGTGCATGACAACTCCTCGGGTTCAATCGTGCAGGACGCTGGCGCTTCCCCGGTCGAACAACAGACCGGCCTGACTGCCCACGGCAAAGCGCAGGCTCTGATCGACGCAGTTGGGCGTGCGCACGGTGAGGCGCGAACCGTCGCCGAGGCTGACCTGGTATTGCAGGTCGGTGCCCAGATAAATCTGCGCTTCGACCCGGCACGGCAACGCCGCGTCAGAATTGGCCGGCACTAGATGCAGGCGCTCGGGGCGCACCGACAGGGTCACGCTGACACCCGGTTGCACGTCGTTGCACGGTTGGGCCGGCAGAGGATGTCCGGCCGGCCCGGCGAACCACGCCATGCCGTCCTCGACGCGAGTGACGCTGGCCTGGATGAAGTTGGTTTCGCCGATGAAGTCGGCCACGAAGCGATTACGCGGCCGTTCGTAGATGTCCTCCGGGCGACCGACCTGTTGCACTTCGCCTTCGGACAGCACGGCGATGCGGTCAGACATGGTCAGCGCTTCTTCCTGGTCGTGAGTGACGAAGATGAAGGTGATGCCGGTCCTGGCCTGGATGGTTTTCAGCTCTTCGCGCATGGCCTGGCGCAGCTTGAGATCAAGTGCCGACAGCGGCTCGTCAAGCAACAGGACCTTGGGATGCGGCGCCAGAGCGCGGGCGAGGGCGACGCGCTGCTGCTGGCCACCGGAGAGTTGCGCCGGTTTGCGATTGGCGAAGCGCTCCATCTGCACCAAGGCAAGCATCTCGCGCACGCGCTCGGCAATCTGTGCCTTGTTCAGGACCTTGCCCATCGGGTGCGACTCAAGGCCGAAGGCCAGGTTTTCGGCGATGGTCATGTGCGGGAACAGTGCGTAGTGCTGGAACACCGTGTTGACCGGTCGCTGAAATGGCGGGCGCTCGGCGATGTTTTCGCCGTAGAGCAGGATCTCGCCCTGCGTCGGAAATTCGAACCCGGCAATCATCCGTAGCAGCGTGGTCTTGCCACAGCCGGAGGGCCCGAGAAGGGTGAAGAATTCGTTGTCGCGGATATCCAGATCGATGTTTTTCAACGCCACCGGACCGGTGGACGGATCGCCGTAGACCTTGCGCACCGAGCGGATCGACACCGCCAGTGTTTGCAGCGAATGCAGGGCATTCATGCGTTACCTCCGATTCCCCCATCGCCTGCGATTGCGCTGTTGGTCAGCGAATCTGTCGGGCCATGGATATTATTTTTCTGGGCAGGATCGAGATTGTGTACGGGTGAAACCAGCTGTTTTGTTGTTCTGCTGTGGCTCGATTATCGGCGAGGGGTTGCGCGGGGCGAAACTTCAATTTAAACATGGCAGGTGTTAGTTAATTTAATACCGACAGGTACCAGGAACATGCCCGACCACCGTTTGCCACCACTCAATGCAGTGCGTGCGTTCGATGCCGCTGCCCGCCTGGGCAGCTATGTCGAGGCGTCGAAAGCCTTGCACGTGACTCAGCCGGCGATTGGCCGGCATGTGAAGCTGCTGGAGGACTGGCTGGGCATTCAGCTGTTCGAACGCACGTCGCGCGGGGTCAACCTGACGCCGGCCGGTGAGAAGTACCACCGCAAGATCGCGGCCGCCCTGCAGTTGATCATCGAGGCCGGCAAGGAGGCACGTCCCAAAGAGGCCGAACGCTGGCTGCGGATCATGGTGGTGCCGGGTTTTGCCAAGCGCTGGCTGATGCCACGCATCGAGGCCATGCGTCACTTGCGTCCGGGGTTGAAGTTTGCCATTGAACCGAACTCGACCTTCACCGAAGTGGATGGCAAAAGCGCCGATCTCGGCATCGTCTACGGTCTCGACGGGCAGTACGCGGACTCCCGTGAAGCGTTGATCTGTCCCCGGGTGTTTCCGATCTGCACCCCGCAATATCTGGCAAGCATCGAGCCGCTCAGTGGTCCGGCCGATCTGGTCCGGCACGAGTTGATCCACGTCGACGACGGCGAGTGGTGGAACCTTTGGTTCGCCGCCCATGACCTGGATATTCACCTCAATTCCGACATGCTCTACGTCAACAACGATCACGCGTTATCGGTGGCCGAGAGCGGGCAGGGCATCGCGTTGGCCAATGAGGTGCTGGTTCGCGAAGAACTCAGGTCCGGCAAACTGGTGCGCGCAGTGGAGGCTCAGGTGAAGCTGGAAAGCTATCGGGTGCTGACGCCGTCCGCCGAGCTGTCGGCGGATGCGGCGTGGTTCATTCAATGGCTCAAGTCTGAGCTGGAACAGGACTTTCCCGAAGCGTTGATCAACTGAGCCGGAAGCGTGCTGTGTTGTCGCTCAAGGCCTTGCTGCCCAGGCTCAAGGTGTCTGCCGCCAGGTTGACTGCTCGTGCGCCGTCGAGCAGGCGAACCGCCGCCTGATCCACCTGCTGGATATTGCCGCTGACCTCATCGGCGGTGCTCGCCTGTTCTTCGACCGCCGTGGCGATCTGGGCGAGGGTGTCGGTGACGCTTTGCACGGCGCTGGCGATTTCCCCCAGGCGTTCACCAAGTCCGGTGACCGCTTCTGCGTCTGATTGCGCCTGGCCGCACGCAGCCTCCATCAGGCTCACGGCTTCGTTGACCGTGTTGCGTAGACTGTCGACCGTCGCGGCGATCTGCGCCGTGGACGATTGCGTACGTTGCGACAGGCTGCGCACCTCGTCGGCCACTACGGCAAAACCGCGACCCTGTTCACCGGCACGAGCGGCCTCGATGGCCGCGTTAAGCGCCAGCAGGTTGGTCTGCTCGGCGACGCCGCGAATAGTGTCGACCACCAGTTGTATCTGCTGCCCTTGCTCGCTGACCCGGCCCAGCGCCGCTGCGGTTTCGTTCAGGCGCTGATTGAGCTGTTGAATGCTCGCCGTGGTGCGTTGGCTGTCGCGGCTGCTGTCGGCGGCGATGCGCCGTGTTTGCTGGGCGCTGCCGGAGGCCTGTTCGCAACTCTGTGCGACGCCCTGGGAGGTGGCCGCCAATTGCGTGGCCGCTGCAGCGATCTGGCTGATCTGCATTTGCTGCGCTTCGACTTCGCTGAGAGCGCCGCTGGAGTGATCGTTGAGGCTGCGCACCGCGTTGCTCAGTTGCGAAGTCTCGTGATCGACACCTAGCAAGCTGGTGCGCAGTTGCACCACGGCCACGTTGAGCGCGGTGCTGATCGAGGCCAGTTCATCTCGGCCCACGACAGGCACTTGCAGGCTCAGGTTGCCGTCGCGCAAGGCTTCGGCGAGCACCGTAATACCGCTGGCGCTGCGACGGATTGAGGCTTGCAGGCAGACGAACAAATAGAGTGCTGCCAACAACAAGCAACCGAAGACCGTCGCCACAATGATGAACTGACGAATCGAGGAGCTGTGGTAGTCGTCCAGGCGCTGATCGAGCGACACCAGCGATTGCTGTCGCAGCGTGGCGAGGTTGCCGAGCAGGGTGTCCAGGCTGCGCTCGAAGTCTTCCGGTTTGAGATTGATGCTGCCGCCGAACACGCCGTCATCCAGCACTTTCAAACCGGCATCCAGTTGCTTGAGGCTGTCGTGGTACTGCCCGACCCAACCTTGCAGGGCTGGCGGCAGACGCGCCTCGAGCAGGTTTGCGGTTTTCACCAGCTGCTCGCGGGCATCGCCGATGCGGCTGCGCAGGTCGCGCAGTTGCAGACGGCTTTGCAGGGTGAACTGACCGGACACCACAGACGCCTGACCGACGGCTGCCAGCCGGCCGACGCGTTCGATCAGGTCAGGTGCATGTTGGGTGGAAATCTGCGTCAGCAGATAGGTTTCCAGCCACGGTGCAAGGATCAGGCGATTGTCCATCGCGATCTGCTCGCGCAAGGCTTGCAGGGCGCTGAGGGCATTGGTGAACCGGTCGTAACCGTCCGGCCACCAACCGACACCGGAAAGGCTTTTCGAGTCCAGACCATCGAGCGCGGTTTGCAGGGCCTGATAGCGAGCCAGGGTTTCGCCTTCCGCGCCTTCGGCTTGCAGGGCATTGCCCAAGTCCACTGTCGCTTGGGCAACAGCGGGTTGTACGCCATCGAACGCAGCCATCGCGGCAAGGGTCGCGGGAGTCGGCTGGCGGTTGGTTTCCGTGGCGCGCCAGCGGGCGGCGCGGTCGCGTTGGGCGGCGAGCAGGTTGTCGAGTGCATCGAGGGCGAGCAATTGCCGCACACCGGCGCGCTCGCCGGCGATCAGGTTGAGTTTGTCGCGATAGTCCTGGCCGATCATCAACAGGCTGCCGGCCAAAGGCAGGATAAACAGTAGAAACAACAACTGGAATTTACGCGCGAAGCCAAACCGCCCCAGTAATCCGATCCCCGGTGATAAAAAAGCCTGCATGCCTCATGACTCCTCTGGACACCACGCACCATCGGCGTGCATCGCGGTCGTTGCGACCGGGATTGGTGCCCTGCTAAAAGGCCTCGAAAGTTCACCCTTGCCCGCTCTGTAGGCCGGCTCTGTAGCGAAACTTCCCATTCTCGATGCCCTTTGTAAGGGCGCCGCGTTCAAGCGGATAAGCAAGGCAAGATTCAGACCATGGCGTTGCGCTATCACTTGCGGCGCGACGACTGAATAGTTCGTTAGCTGGCTAAGGGGATGGCGCTGGCGCACCGAAAAATGGCACATTGACGCACCTGCCTGCGTGCACCCATCTGCTGTACGGAAACTCCCATGGCTATCAGCAACGTTCAGACCGCCGCTGCGTCGGCGTCCGCTCCTCCCCAAAGCAGTCCACTGGTAATGCGCATCATCGGCGCGGTGGCGCTGGCACATTTGATCAACGACCTGATCCAGTCAGTGCTGCCCTCGATCTATCCGATGCTCAAGGCCAACTACGGCTTGAGCTTCACCCAGGTCGGCCTGATTACCCTGACCTTTCAATTGACCGCTTCGCTGTTGCAGCCGTGGGTCGGTTATCACACTGACCGGCACCCGAAACCGTGGCTGTTGCCGGCCGGGTCCGTGTGCACGCTGGTCGGCATTGTGATGATGTCGATGGTCGGCAGTTTCCCGCTGATTCTGCTGGCGGCAGCGCTGATCGGGATCGGTTCTTCGACCTTTCACCCGGAAGCTTCTCGTATTGCACGGCTGGCCTCCGGTGGGCGTTTCGGGTTGGCGCAATCGACCTTCCAGGTCGGCGGTAACGCCGGTTCGGCGTTCGGTCCGTTGCTGGCAGCGGCGATCATTATTCCCTTTGGACAGGGCAACGTGGCGTGGTTCGGGCTGTTCGCGGTGTTTGCGCTGTTTGTGCTGTACCGCATCAGTCGCTGGTATGCCCATCACCTGAACCTGTTCAAGCTCAAAGCCGGGCAAGCCGCCACTCATGGACTGTCGAAGGGCAGGGTGGTCAGCGCGCTGGTGGTGCTCGGGTTGCTGGTGTTCTCCAAGTATTTCTACATGGCCAGCCTGACCAGTTACTTCACCTTCTACCTGATCGAGAAATTCGACCTGTCGGTGGCCAGTTCCCAGTTGCACCTGTTCCTGTTCCTCGGCGCGGTGGCGGCGGGCACGTTCTTCGGCGGGCCGATTGGCGACAAGATCGGCCGTAAGGCGGTGATCTGGTTCTCGATCCTTGGCGTGGCGCCGTTCACCTTGCTCATGCCGCATGTCGATCTGTTCTGGACCACCGTGCTGAGTGTGGTGATCGGCTTTATCCTGGCGTCGGCGTTCTCGGCGATTGTGGTGTACGCGCAGGAACTGGTGCCGGGCAACGTCGGAATGATTGCCGGCGTGTTCTTTGGGTTGATGTTCGGCTTTGGCGGGATTGGTGCGGCGTTGCTCGGGCATCTCGCGGACATTCACGGCATCGAGTACGTGTACTTCCTGTGCTCGTTCCTGCCGTTGTTCGGGGTATTGGCGATCTTCCTGCCAAGAACCAAAAAGGCCTGACGGGCTGAATTTCAGGCACAAAAAAGCCGCGTATCGAACGCGGCTTTTTCTTGGGTGGAGCTTTTACACGTTGAAGCGGAAGTGCATCACGTCGCCGTCCTTGACGATGTAGTCCTTGCCTTCCAGACGCCATTTACCGGCTTCCTTGGTACCGGCTTCGCCCTTGTACTGGATGAAGTCGTTGTAGGCGATCACTTCGGCGCGGATGAAGCCTTTTTCGAAGTCGGTGTGGATCACGCCGGCGGCTTGTGGTGCGGTGGCACCGACGCGGACGGTCCAGGCGCGGACTTCTTCGACACCGGCGGTGAAGTAGGTCTGCAGGTGCAGCATTTCGTAGCCGGCGCGGATCACGCGGTTCAGGCCAGGCTCTTCCAGGCCCAGGGCCTCGAGGAACATGTCTTTCTCTTCACCGTCGTCCAGCTCGGCGATTTCCGCTTCGATCTTGTTGCAGACCGGAACGACCATGGCGCCTTCTTCTTCAGCGATGGCCTTGACCACGTCCAGGTGCGGATTGTTCTCGAAACCGTCTTCAGCGACGTTGGCGATGTACATGACCGGCTTGGTGGTCAGCAGGTGGAAGCCCTTGATGATCGCCTTTTCGTCGGCGCTCATGTTCTTCATCAGGCTGCGTGCAGGCTTGCCTTCGGTGAAGTGCGGGATCAATTGCTCCAGCAGAGCCTTCTGGGCCACTGCGTCCTTGTCGCCGCCCTTGGCGTTGCGCGCGACTTTCTGCAGTTGCTTCTCGCAGCTGTCGAGGTCGGCGAAGATCAGTTCCAGGTCGATGATTTCGATGTCGCGCTTCGGGTCGACGCTGTTGGAAACGTGGATCACGTTTTCGTCTTCGAAGCAGCGAACGACGTGAGCGATCGCGTCGGTTTCGCGGATGTTGGCCAGGAACTTGTTGCCCAGACCTTCACCTTTCGACGCGCCGGCCACCAGGCCTGCGATGTCGACGAATTCCATGGTGGTCGGCAGGATGCGCTTCGGATTGACGATTTCCGCCAGAGCATTCAGGCGTGGGTCCGGCATCGGCACGATACCGCTGTTCGGCTCAATGGTGCAGAAGGGAAAGTTCTCGGCCGCGATCCCGGATTTGGTCAGGGCGTTGAACAGGGTGGACTTGCCGACGTTAGGCAGGCCGACGATGCCGCAATTGAATCCCATGGTGTTTCCCCTCGGATTAGAGTCAGGCCTTCTGGCTGTGCAGGTTTTTCATCGCGCGGTTCCATTCACCGGCGAGGATATCCGGCAGCACGCCGAGGGCAAAGTCGATGCTGGCATCGAGTTTTTCCTGTTCGGCGCGTGGCGCACGACCCAGGACGAAATTTGAAACCATACTGGCGACGCCGGGGTGGCCGATGCCAAGCCGCAGGCGGTGGAACGTATTCTGATTGCCCAATTGCGCAATGATGTCGCGCAACCCGTTGTGACCGCCATGGCCGCCGCCCACCTTGAGTTTGGCGACGCCCGGAGGCAGATCGAGTTCGTCGTGCGCCACCAGGATCTCTTCGGGCTTGATGCGGAAGAAACCGGCGAGTGCCGCCACGGCCTGGCCGCTACGGTTCATGTAGGTGGTGGGAATCAGCAGACGAACGTCCTGACCCTGATGCGAAAAACGCCCGGTCAGGCCGAAATACTTGCGATCGGCCACGAGATTCACATTCTGTGCGTGGGCGATGCGCTCAACAAAAAGGGCCCCTGCGTTATGCCGGGTCTGTTCGTATTCGGCACCCGGATTTCCCAGGCCAACGATCAGTTTGATGGCAGTCACGATAGGGGCCCTTCCTTGGAGTGGTGGATAACATCGCCGCGATCGGGGAAGGCGGCGAAAGTGGACGAAAAATGCTCATTTACCATGGATGTAAACTCCGCGTTCCCGCCCGCTTTCTCGCTACGTTCCAGTCCGCGATGTTACCTGTTCACTCCGGCTTTACAGAGTGATTACTCTGCAGCGCCTTCGGCAGCTTCTGGAGCAACACGTGGAGCGTGGACGTTGGCAACAGCCTTGTCATCGCCGTGTGCCAGAGCAACGAACTCAACACCTTTAGGAGCTTTCAGGTCCGACAGGTGAATGATGGTGCCGATTTCGGCCTTGGCCAGGTCGACTTCGATGAACTCAGGCAGATCTTTGGCTTCGCAGGAAACTTCGATTTCTGCAACAACGTGCGAGATCTCGCCGCCTTTCTTGACCGGAGCTTCTTCGTTGATGAAGTGCACTGGAACAACGGCAGTCAGTTTCTTGCCGGCAACAACGCGTACGAAGTCGGCGTGCATGATGAACTGCTTGGCCGGGTGACGCTGCATGGCTTTAACAACCACGTCTTGCTTGACGCCGCCGATGTTCAGTTGGATGACGTGGCTGAAAGCAGCCTCGTCTTCGAACAGCTTGGCCACTTCTTTAGCCATCATCATGATGGACTCAGGAGCCTTGTCACCACCGTAGACAACGGCAGGAACCTGGCTGGCGAGACGACGCAGGCGGCGGCTCGCACCTTTCCCCAGGTCGGTACGCGCTTCGGCGTTCAGGATGAAATCAGTCATTTTGTATCTCCAAAATAGCCATGTCCGGGCGACGTCTGCGACCGACGTCAAAGCGGCATGGGCAAAAAAGCCCCGCCCCAACATGAGTGTTGGGGCGGGGCGCTTTTCGTCAACAAGACATTTCGAGAAGGGCAGGGCCCTTAGCGGAACATCGCGCTGATCGATTCTTCATTGCTGATGCGGCGAACCGCTTCGGCAACAACCGGTGCGATATCCAGTTGACGGATACGTGCACAGGCTTGTGCTGCTGCGGACAGCGGGATGGTGTTAGTGACCACCAGCTCGTCCAGCACGGAATTTTCGATATTCTCGATGGCCCGACCCGACAGCACAGGGTGTGTGCAGTAGGCAAAGACCTTGGCTGCGCCATGCTCTTTCAGGGCCTTGGCCGCGTGGCACAGGGTGCCGGCGGTATCGACCATGTCATCGACCAGGATGCAGGTACGCCCTTCGACATCACCGATGATATGCATCACTTCAGAGTGATTGGCTTTCTCACGGCGTTTGTCGATGATCCCGAGATCCACGCCCAGGGATTTGGCAACGGCACGTGCACGCACGACGCCACCAATGTCCGGGGACACGATCATCAGGTTCTCGAAGCGCTGATCTTCGATGTCATCCACCAGAACCGGGGAGCCGTAGATGTTATCTACCGGAATATCGAAGAAACCCTGAATCTGGTCAGCATGCAGATCAACCGTGAGAACACGGTCGATGCCGACTACGGTAAGCATGTCAGCGACGACTTTCGCGCTGATAGCCACACGTGCGGAACGCGGACGGCGATCCTGACGGGCATAACCAAAATAAGGAATAACAGCAGTGATACGAGTAGCCGAGGAGCGGCGGAAGGCATCAGCCATCACTACCAGTTCCATCAGGTTATCGTTGGTCGGAGCGCAAGTCGGCTGAATAATGAAAACATCTTTACCGCGAACGTTTTCATTGATCTCGGCTGTAATTTCGCCGTCGGAGAATTTGCCGACAGAGATGTCACCGAGAGGGATATGCAGCTGACGTACGACACGCCGAGCCAGATCGGGGTTAGCGTTCCCCGTAAAGACCATCATCTTGGACACGCGCAGTACCTAGAGGCTGAGGGTAACCTGGATGAGTATAGAAAATGGCAGGGGCGGCTGGATTCGAACCAACGCATGGCAGGATCAAAACCTGCTGCCTTACCGCTTGGCGACGCCCCTGTATCTGTTGCTTGCAAGTGCCGTGCACTTGGTTCCTTTAGAGCAGACTTTGCAGCTTGCGATGCAACATCGAAACGTTGCTTCCTTTTGCTACAAACCCTGTAAGGGTCTCTGTCAGAAGGGCCGAGACTTTATCAGCTTCAGCTTTGCTTGGGAAGCCCCCAAACACACAACTTCCAGTTCCGGTGAGTTTTGCTTCGGTAAAATTACCTAGCAAATTCAATGCGTTACGTACTTCTGGATAACGCCTTGATACCACCGGCAAGCAGTCATTTCGACTGTTTCCCTCGGGAACGGGGCGCACTTTAATGGGCGGCGTGTTACGTGTCAACAATGGATCTGAAAAAATTTCTGCCGTACTAACAGAGACTTGCGGTACGAGCACGACATACCACGGTTCGGCGGGCTCGACCGGGGTCAGTTTCTCGCCGACTCCTTCGGCGAAAGCCGCGTGGCCACGTACGAACACCGGCACGTCGGCTCCAAGTGTCAGGCCCAGTGTTGCCAGCCGATCTTCATCCCAGCCCAACTGCCAAAGATGATTGAGGCCGAGCAGGGTGGTCGCCGCATTCGAGCTGCCGCCACCGATGCCGCCGCCCATCGGCAGGATCTTGTCGATCCAGATATCGATGCCGAGGGCGCAGCCGGATTGTTCCTGAAGTTTTTTCGCCGCACGCACGATCAGGTTGCTGTCGTGGGGCACACCGTCGAATTCGGTGTGCAGGCAAATCACGCCATCGTCACGGACGGCGAAAGTGATTTCGTCGCCGTAGTCGAGGAACTGAAAAATCGTCTGCAACTCGTGATAGCCGTCTTCACGGCGACCGAGGATGTGCAGCATCAGGTTGAGTTTGGCCGGAGAAGGCAGCGTCAGGCGTGGAACGGTCATGCTTATTGCCCCAGCTTGCGCGGTTGCCAGGCCTTGATGACCAGCGTCACGTCCAGATCGGTGCCGTGCAGTTTGATCCGCTCGGGCAGCCAGTAGCCATTCTGTTCGGCATAACCGAGGTACTCGACCTGCCAGCCGTCCTGTTCCAGATTGGCCAGGCGACTGTCGGCATCGAGGGTCAGGCGGCTCTTGCTGGCCGGAGCCGGCAGGCCACGAACCCACCAGGACAGATTCGATACCGGCAGTTTCCAGCCGAGTTGTTCTTCCAGCAGGACTTCCGGCGACTGCGCGTCATAGCGGCCCTGATTGGCGACTTCCAGCGAAACCTTGCCCGGGCGACCGGTCAGTCGCGCTGCGCCACGACCCAGCGGGCCGGACAGGCGGATGTCGTAATAATCCTGGCGCTGCAGCCAGAACAGCGTGCCGCTGCCCGAGTCTTTCGGGGCGCGGATGCCGATCTTGCCGTCGATCTGCCAGCCGTCGAGGCCGGTCAGTTGTTGTTTGTTCGCGGCCCATTGTGCAGGGCTGCCGTGGCCCTCGACCGATTCGCGAGCGCCGAAACCCGCGCAACCGGCAAGCAGGGCGATGAAACTGAAAACGATAACGTGGCGCAAAAACATGAGTTAAAGAGTCTCGGATCCGGTCAGGCGCTTGATGGTGCTGCGCAGAATGGTGCTGTCGGGCTGATCCTTGAGGAACTTGCCCCAGACTTGTTTGGCTTCGCGCTGCTTGCCCTTGGTCCAAAGGACTTCGCCAAGGTGAGCGGCGACTTCGTGATCGGGGAAACGCTCGAGCGCCTGACGCAGATATTTCTCGGCATCATCCAGGTTGCCCATGCGGAAATTCACCCAGCCGAGGCTGTCGAGTACCGCCGGGTCTTCCGGGTTGATCTGGTGCGCCTGCTCGATCAGCGCCTTGGCTTCGGCGTAGCGCGTGGTGCGGTCGGACAGGGTGTAGCCGAGGGCGTTGAGCGCCATGGCGTTGTCCGGGTCGCGCTTGATGATCAGGCGCAGGTCTTTTTCCATCTGCGCCAGGTCATTGCGTTTTTCCGCCTGCATCGCGCGGGTGTAGAGCAGATTCAGGTCGTCTGGATACTGTTGCAATGCCTGTTGCAGGGTTTTCCAGGCCTTGTCGCCCTGATTATTGGCAGACAGGGTCTCGGCTTCGATCAGGTACAGCTGGATTGCGTAATCCGGCTGCGCATCACGTTCGGCCGCCAGTTTGCTCTGGGCTTCGGCGGTCTTGCCGTTGTTCATCAGGATGTCGGCCTGACGCAGTTGCGCCGGCAGATAGTCGTTGCCCGGCCCGACCTGGGCGTACTCGATCAGTGCGCCTTGCGGGTCGTTGCGTTCTTCGGCGATGCGGCCAAGGTTCAGGTGCGCGGAATCGACATGGCTTTCCCGGGCGACCAGGTCTTCCAGGTAACCCTTGGCCTCGTCCCAGGCCTTGGCTTCCAGGCACACCAGCGCCAGCGAGTAACGCAGTTCGTCGTCTTCCGGGTATTGCTGGACCAGAGTGGAGAACTCGACCTTGGCGTCGTCCATCCGGTCTTGCTCAACCAGCATCCGCGCGTAAGTCAGGCGCAGGCGCTTGTCGTCCGGGTACTTCTTGATGTTTTTCTGCAGCAGCGGCAGGGCTTCGTCGCCACGGTTCAGCCCTTGCAGCAGGCGGGCGCGCAGCAGGATCGGGGCGATTTCGCCGTCGTCCGGCGGATTGTCTTCGAGCAGGGTCAGCGCACCTTTGGTGTCGCCGTCCTGCTGCATCAGCAGGGCCTTGCCGAAAATCAGCTGATTGTTGTGCGGGTGACGCTGCAGCAGACGGTCGAAACTTTTCATCAAACCGTTGCGGGTTTCCTGATCGGTATCGGCGGCCGACAGCGCGAGGAAGTCGAAATGGGTGTCGCCCTTGCCTTGCAGGACTTTCTCCATGTAGACCATCGAGTCGTCATAGCGCCCGGCGCGTGCCAGTTGCACGGCGGCGGCGCGTTGCGCCTCGAGGTCATCCGGGGCGTTTTTCGCCCAGATCAATGCAGTATCCAGCGCCGGTTGATCCGCGCCCAGGTACTCGGCGATACGGAATGCCCGCTCGGAAACACCCGGGTCCTGAGTGTTGATGGCCTGGGTCACGTAGTTGTCCAGGGCAATGTCGAAACGATTGCGCTGGCCGGCGAGTTCGGCGCTCAGCAGGCTGAAAACCGTTTCTTCGCTGAACGAGCTGTAAACCTTGGGCTTTTCAGGGGCTGGCGTGGTGTCTTCGACCGACGGCGTGCCATCGTGCGAAACGGGGGCCAAGGCCTGGCAGCCGCTGAGGAAGACAAAAGCAAGGAGCAACGCGGAAGATCTATTCATATAGGAAGAGGACGACTAACCTGCGGTCGGATCATCATGACACAAGCCTTCGGCCAAACATAACCGAGTCTCGATTGTGGCCATTATAGGGGCCGACAATTGGGACAATAGTCAGCGGTAGTTGTTCTGAATCTGACGAAGTAGGACAATTGCCGGCTTCACGTCACCATCAGCGACCTTGAATGGCCTTCCTTGCACTCGGTATCAACCACAAGACTGCTTCAGTAGACGTCCGCGAGCGCGTGGCCTTTACCCCTGAGCAGCTGGTGGAGGCCTTGCAGCAGCTCTGCCGACTCACCGACAGCCGCGAAGCTGCGATCCTCTCCACCTGCAATCGCAGTGAGCTGTATATAGAACAGGATCAGCTTTCGGCCGATATCGTGCTGCGCTGGCTGGCCGACTATCACCATTTAAGCCTCGATGAGCTGCGCGCGAGTGCTTACGTGCATGAAGATGATGCGGCAGTTCGTCACATGATGCGCGTCGCCTCCGGGCTCGACTCGCTGGTGCTGGGCGAACCGCAGATTCTCGGCCAGATGAAATCGGCCTACGCCGTGGCCCGCGAGGCCGGCACCATCGGTCCGCTGCTCGGGCGACTTTTTCAAGCAACGTTCAACGCCGCCAAGCAAGTGCGTACCGATACCGCCATTGGTGAGAACCCGGTGTCCGTGGCGTTTGCCGCCGTCAGCCTGGCCAAACAGATTTTCAGCGACCTGCAACGCAGCCAGGCCTTGCTGATCGGCGCCGGCGAGACCATCACCCTGGTCGCCCGCCATCTGCATGAGCTCGGGGTCAAGCGCATCGTGGTCGCCAACCGGACCCTGGAGCGCGCCAGCCTGCTGGCCGAGCAGTTCGGTGCCCACGCAGTGTTGCTTTCGGACATCCCGGCCGAACTGGTGCGCAGCGACATCGTCATCAGTTCTACCGCCAGTCAGTTGCCGATCCTCGGCAAGGGCGCCGTTGAAAGCGCGCTGAAGCTGCGCAAGCACAAGCCGATCTTCATGGTCGACATCGCCGTTCCCCGGGATATCGAACCGGAAGTCGGCGAACTCGACGACGTTTACCTCTATAGCGTCGACGATTTGCACGAAGTGGTCGCCGAAAACCTCAAGAGCCGTCAGGGCGCAGCGCAAGCGGCTGAAGAGATGGTTTCGGTCGGCGCCGACGACTTCATGTTGCGCCTGCGGGAGCTGGCGGCGGTCGATGTCCTCAAGGCCTATCGTCAACAGAGCGAACGCCTTCGCGACGAAGAGCTGCAAAAGGCCCTGCGCTTGCTGGCCAACGGCGGTAACGCCGAAGACGTGCTGGGCCAATTGGCCCGTGGCCTGACCAATAAACTCCTGCACGCCCCGAGCGTGCAGTTGAAAAAGCTTTCTGCCGAAGGCCGCCTCGATGCGCTGGCCATGGCCCAGGAACTCTTTGCCCTCGAGGGCTCACCGGATAGCTTTTCGGATAAAAAACCGCAATGAAAGCGTCACTGCTCAATAAGCTGGATATCCTCCAGGACCGTTTCGAGGAACTGACGGCGCTGCTCGGCGACGCTGAAGTCATTTCCGACCAGACCAAATTCCGCGCCTATTCCAAGGAATACGCCGAAGTCGAGCCGGTCGTCGAAGCCTATAAACAGCTGCTCAAGGCTCAGGCCGATCTGGAAGGCGCACAGGCACTGCTCAAGGACGGCGACCCGGACATGCGCGAAATGGCCGTGGAAGAAGTCCGCGAAACCAAAGAGCAACTCGTCGAGCTGGAAGCCACGTTGCAGCGCATGCTGCTGCCCAAGGACCCCAACGACGGGCGCAACGTGTTCCTCGAAATCCGCGCCGGCACCGGTGGCGACGAGGCGGCGATCTTCTCCGGCGACCTGTTCCGCATGTACTCGCGCTATGCCGAAAAGCGCGGCTGGCGCGTGGAAATCCTCTCGGAGAACGAAGGCGAGCACGGCGGCTATAAAGAAGTCATCGCCCGGGTCGAAGGCGACAATGTCTACGGCAAGCTGAAGTTCGAGTCCGGTGCCCACCGCGTACAGCGCGTGCCGGCCACCGAATCCCAGGGCCGCATCCACACGTCCGCTTGCACCGTGGCTGTGTTGCCGGAGCCCGACGAGCAGGAAGCGATCGAGATCAACCCGGCGGACTTGCGCGTCGACACCTACCGTTCCTCCGGGGCCGGTGGTCAGCACGTCAACAAGACCGATTCGGCGATCCGTATTACCCACTTGCCGACCGGCATCGTGGTCGAGTGCCAGGAAGAACGTTCCCAGCACAAGAACCGTGCACGGGCGATGGCCTGGCTGTCAGCCAAGCTCAACGACCAGCAGACCACGGCGGCGGCGAACGCCATCGCCAGCGAACGTAAATTGCTGGTGGGTTCCGGTGACCGCTCCGAGCGTATCCGCACCTATAACTTTGCCCAGGGCCGGGTCACCGACCACCGCGTCAATCTGACCCTGTATTCCCTCGACGAAATCCTCGCCGGTGGCGTCGAAGCGGTGATCGAACCGTTGCTGGCCGAATACCAGGCCGACCAACTGGCAGCGATAGGTGAATAAATGACCATCATCGCCAGCCTGTTGCGCGCCGCCGAACTGCCGGACTCGCCCACCGCACGCCTGGATGCCGAACTGCTCCTCGCTGCGGCACTGGGCAAGTCCCGCAGTTTTCTCCACACCTGGCCCGAACGCATCGTGCCGAGCGAAGCCGTGCTGGTCTTCACCGAATACCTGCAACGCCGCCGCAGCGGCGAGCCGGTGGCCTACATTCTGGGCCAGCAAGGATTCTGGAAGCTGGATCTGGAAGTCGCGCCGCACACGCTGATTCCGCGCCCGGACACCGAACTGCTGGTGGAAGCCGCACTGGAATTGCTGCCGGCGACCCCGGCCAAGGTTCTCGACCTCGGCACCGGCAGCGGGGCGATTGCCCTGGCCCTGGCCAGTGAGCGTCCGGCATGGAACGTCACTGCGGTGGATCGCGTGCTGGAAGCCGTGGCCCTGGCCGAGCGCAACCGTCAGCGTCTGCACCTGGACAACGCCACGGTGCTCAGCAGTCACTGGTTCAGCGCACTCGAGGGCAAGCGTTTCGAGCTGATCATCAGCAACCCGCCGTACATCCGCGCCGCCGATCCGCATCTGGTGGAAGGCGATGTGCGTTTCGAACCGGAAAGCGCCCTGGTGGCCGGCATCGACGGGCTCGACGATCTGCGTCTGATCATCGCCCAGGCGCCGGCCCATCTGGAGGCCGGTGGCTGGCTGATGCTCGAACACGGCTATGATCAAGCCGAAGCCGTGCGCGATCTGTTGCTGACGCAAGGTTTTGAAGAAGTCCACAGCCGCACCGATCTGGGCGGCCATCAACGGATCAGCCTGGGGCGCCTGCCGTGCTGAATGATCAGGAATTGTTGCGCTACAGTCGGCAGATTCTCCTGCAACACATCGACATCGATGGCCAGTTGAAGCTTAAGGACAGCCGCGTACTGATCGTCGGCCTCGGCGGTCTCGGCGCTCCGGTTGCCTTGTATCTGGCGGCGGCGGGTGTCGGCGAGTTGCATCTGGCGGATTTTGACACGGTCGACCTGACCAACCTGCAACGCCAGATCATCCACGACACCGACAGCGTCGGCATGACCAAGGTCGACTCGGCGCTCAAGCGCCTGAGCGCGATCAATCCCGAAATTCAACTGGTGCCCCATCGCCAGGCGCTGGACGAGGATTCTCTCTCCGCTGCCGTGGCAGCAGTGGATCTGGTGCTCGACTGCTCGGACAATTTCTCCACCCGCGAAGCGGTCAACGCCGCGTGTGTGGCGGCGCGCAAACCGCTGGTCAGCGGCGCGGCGATCCGCCTCGAAGGACAACTGTCGGTGTTCGATCCGCGTCGCGCCGAGAGCCCTTGCTATCACTGCCTGTACGGTCACGGCAGCGAAGCCGAACTGACTTGCAGCGAAGCCGGCGTGGTCGGGCCGCTGGTGGGTCTGGTCGGCAGCCTGCAAGCGCTGGAAGCCTTGAAGCTGCTGGCGGGTTTCGGCGAGCCACTTGTGGGGCGTCTGCTGTTGATCGATGCGCTGGGCTCGCGATTCCGTGAGCTGCGGGTCAAGCGTGATCCGGGATGCAGCGTCTGTGGTTCGCACCATGCGTGAGGCGCCGATCGCCGTATTCGATTCCGGCGTCGGTGGCCTGTCGGTACTGGCGGAAATCCAGCATCTGCTGCCCAATGAATCGCTGCTGTACCTCGGCGATTGCGGGCACATTCCTTACGGTGAGAAAACCCCGGAATTCATTCGCCAGCGTTGCAGCGTGATGGCCGGTTTTTTCCGCGAGCAGGGCGCCAAGGCGTTGGTGATTGCTTGCAATACCGCGACCGTGGCCGGCGTTGCCGATTTGCGGCGTGATTTTCCCGACTGGCCGATTGTCGGCATGGAGCCGGCGGTCAAGCCGGCAGCTGCGGCGACACGCAGCGGCGTGGTCGGCGTCCTCGCCACCACCGGCACCCTGCAGAGCGCGAAGTTCGCGGCTTTGCTCGACCGTTTTGCCACCGATATCCGGGTCATCACCCAGCCATGCCCGGGACTGGTGGAGCTGATCGAAAGCGGCGACCTGCACAGCGCCGAGTTGCGCGAGCTGCTTCACCGCTATGTCGAACCGCTGCTGGGCGCGGGTTGCGACACGATCATTCTTGGCTGCACCCACTATCCGTTCCTCAAACCGCTGCTCAAGACGATGCTCCCCAACGACATCAGCCTGATCGACACCGGCGCCGCCGTGGCCCGGCAACTTCAGCGCCTGCTGGCCGAGCGCGATCTGCTTGCTGTCGGCCCGAATCGCTCCGCCAGATTCTGGACCAGCGCCGATCCGCAATCCTTGAAAAACATTCTGCCGTTGCTGGGACAAACGCCTGGCGATGTGCAACGCTTCCACTTGTAAAAAGATTGTGAAATAACCCGAATATCGGGTGAACTTCTGTTTAAGCGCCGATTTCTATACCGCTGAGTTACCTAAAAACCAAACGATCGTTCCGGAAAAGGAAGTTTCAACGTGAAGCGACTATTCTGCTTGGCCGCGATTGCGGCCGCACTGATGGGGCAAAGTTTTACTGCACAGGCCGCTGGCGTGGAATTCGGGGTTGGCGCCACCAGCGATTCAACGATGACCTATCGCCTGGGGATGAATTTCGACTGGGACAAGAGCTGGCTGCAAAGCGATGTCGGTCGCCTGACCGGTTACTGGAGCGGCGCCTACACTTACTGGGAAGGTGACAAGACCTCCAGCAACAACAGTCTTTCGTTCTCGCCGGTTTTTGTTTACGAATTCGCCGGTCAGTCGGTCAAACCCTACGTCGAAGCAGGGATCGGGGTGGCGTTGTTCTCCAACACCCAGTACGAAGACAACAATATCGGTGGAGCCTTCCAGTTCGAAGACCGCATCGGTTTCGGCCTGCGATTCAATGGCGGGCATGAAATCGGAATCAGGGCCACGCACTATTCCAACGCTGGCCTGAGCAGCAACAACGACGGGGTAGAAAGCTACTCGCTGCACTACACGTTGCCGTTGTAAGACCCATGAAAAAGGAGCGCCAAGCGCTCCTTTTTTGTATTCAGCGATACGCCGTGGCGATTCCCTGGCGTTCGTCGATGCATTCCGGTGCACCCATTTCGAATTCGCGGCAGATCAGCGGACGTTTTTCGTAGATGGTGCACATCATCGTGTCGCGATCCAGTGCCGCGCACCAGCCGTCGTCCAGACGCAGCATGACCTCCCCACCCCACTCATCGGTATCGATATAGCGCTCGGGCACACCCGTGTCGGTGATCAGCATGACTTCGAGCTGACAGCAGCAGGCCGCGCAAGTCGAACAGGTGACGGCGGGCTCGTCGTCGATTGGCTGGAGGGGAATGGTTTTCATGGGCGCAGTGTACGGCAGTGACCCGCGCGCGTGTGAAAGCCCTGACGGACGATTACTGCACCAGCCGCCGCGACAAGACGTGCAACAACGGAAACAGCAACGCCCACAACAGGCCGATGCCGATCAAAGTCGGTAACTCGCCGTAGGGAAACTGCACCCCGGCCAGTCGTCCACCGGCGCAGTACGACAACGCGCCACCGACGGCCCCGAGCGCGCTCGCCAGCCACCATGGCCGGGCGCTCCAATGCAGGCAATGGCGCAACGTCGTGGCGAGCAGTGCCCACAACAACATCAGCCACAGCGGAATCAGCGGCGACAGATCCTTGAACTCAAAGACGCCAAGACCGCGCAGGCCACTGTCCACGGCGGTGCCCAGAATCACCACGCCGAGAATCAGTCGGCCTTCTGCCGCCCAACTGCTGATCCAGCTCAGATGAATCACCAGCACTGCCAGCGCCACCAGTAACCACAGGCTGTTGCCGCCGAGCACGCAGGCCAGCCAGCCGATCTGGAACAGAACCGCGTTGGCGATCCGCTCAAGCATCGAAGCGTCCGAGCAACGGTGCCGGCATGGCCGCCGGTTTGGCCAACAGCAATTGCGCGGTGCCGATGGTGCGTTCGAGGAAGCCGCCCTCGCAGTAGCACAGATAGAATTCCCACAGCCGCAGGAAATAATCGTCGTAGCCCAATTCGCTCAGACGGCCGTGGGCATGGCGAAAGTTCTCATGCCATAAACGAAGGGTTCTGGCGTAGTGCAGGCCGAAATCTTCCATGTGCAGCAGGTTCATGTCGGTGTCACGGCTGACGATTTCGAGCATCTTCTGCACGCAGGGCAGGGCGCCGCCGGGGAAGATGTAGCGCTGAATGAAATCTACGCCGCGTTTCGCCTGCTCGTAACGCTGGTCCCGAATGGTGATCGCTTGCAGCAGCATCAGGCCGTTGCTCTTGAGCAGGTGCGCGCATTGTTTGAAGTAGGTCGGCAGAAAACGATGGCCGACCGCCTCGATCATCTCGATCGACACCAGTTTGTCGTACTGGCCGGTGAGGTCGCGGTAGTCCTTGAGCAGCAGCGTCACCCGGTCCTGCAGGCCGAGGCTTTCAATGCGCCGGGCGGTGAACGCGTATTGCTCTTTTGACAGCGTGGTCGTGGTGACTTTGCAGCCATAGTGCTGCGCGGCATACAGCGCCATGCTGCCCCAGCCGGTGCCGATTTCCAGTAGGTGATCGCCGGGCTCGAGTGCGAGTTTTTGGCAGATCCGTTCCAGTTTGTTCAGTTGTGCCTGTTCCAGATTGTCGTCGGGGCTAAGGAATTGCGCTGCCGAATACATCATGGTCGGGTCGAGAAACTGCTCGAAAAGATCGTTGCCGAGGTCGTAGTGCGCGGCGATGTTTTTCTGCGAGCCCTTGCGTGTGTTGCGGTTGAGCCAATGCAGACCGCGCACCAGCGGCCGGCCGATTTTCGCCAGTCCGCCCTCCATGCCGTCGAGCACCTCAAGATTGCTGACGAAGATGCGTACCACGGCCGTCAGATCTGGTGAACTCCAGTAACCATGAGTAAAGGCTTCACCGGCACCGATCGAGCCGTTACCCGCGACCATGCCCCACACCGCCGAATCGAGGACATGAATTTCGCCCTGCAACGCACTGCCCGGTGTGCCGAAGACTTGGCGTTCGCCGTCCTCGATCACCACCAGTTGCCCATGCCTAAGTTGTGCGAGCTGGCGCAATACACCTCGGCGCAGCAGCGAACCGGTGATGCCGTGGGTACTGAACGGGATGGCGGCTCTGGCCGAAACACTAGAGGATTTCATGGCGGTGCTCCTCGGGAGTCGCAGTGGCGGTTCGAAAGCTGTCGTCAGCCGTCCGATGGGAAAACAGTGGTGTGCGCTTGAGCAGCAATCGCAGGGCCTGCCAATAGATCGCGAGGGCGGTCTTGGCGGTCATCCAGGGAAAACGCCACAGATGCCGGTGCAGGTTGCGTCGAACGAGAGGTTCGCGTTTCAGGTTGAGTGTGGCGTCGAACAGTTTGTGTTCGCCCTGCCAGTCGGCCATGTGCACACCCAGGGTTTGCGCGGCGGGGCTGAAGCTCATGCGGTATTCCAGATCCGGCGGCAGGAATGGCGATACGTGAAACGCCTTGGCCACGGCGAAGTGCTGGTGGAAGTCGCGTACGTTGGTCGGCGCTCGCGCCGGCAGCACATAGTGATAACGCTCGCGCCACGGCGTGTTGCTGACTTCGCAGAGAATCGCCGCCAGTTGCCCGTCGGTCTCGTGGCAATAAAAGAAGCTCACCGGGTTGAACGCCAGCCCCCAACTGCGCGGCTGAGTGAGCAGGCAGATCGAGCCCTGCGGCTCGTGACCGAGGGCTTTACCGACCAGCAGGCGTACCGCATCGATCAGCCGCACACCGCGACCAGTGAAGGTCTTGAGGTAGTCGCTCTCGCGAAACGAGAACGGCGCGAAGCGGCTCACGCCCGCCAGCGGCGACAGCTTCAGCACGGCGTCCTGTTCGGTCAGGTCGAGATAGATCAGTCCGATCCGGTAGCGGAATTCATGACGGCGTGGGGCAAATCGCCGATGGGCGATCCAGCCGCTGTAGAGCGCGCTGTTCACAGGCTTTCTCCGAACGCTGCGGCCACGCGCAAAGCGCTGACTACGCCGTCTTCATGAAAACCATTGGCCCAGTACGCGCCGCAGTAATGGGTGTGTTGCGCCCCATCGAGTTCCGCCCAGCGCTGTTGTGCCGCCACTGTCGCCAGGCTGAATTGCGGATGGGCATAAGTGAAACGGGTAAGCACTTTGGACGGGCTGATGCCGGCGCTCTGATTGAGGCTGACGCAGAATGTGGTGTCGCTCTGGATGCCTTGCAGGATGTTCATGTCGTAAGTCACGGCAGCCCGGGTATGGCCGGCTCCGCCAAGGCGATAGTTCCAGCTGGCCCACGCCCTTTTGCGGGTCGGCAACAGGCGGGTGTCGGTGTGCAACACCACTTCGTTGTCGGCGTAGGGCAGGGCGCCGAGGATTTCTCGTTCGGCACGGCTCGGATCGACCAGCAGCCGCAATGCCTGATCGCTGTGGCAGGCCAGCACGACTTTGTCGAAGTGCTCGATGCCGACAGGGCTGTGGATAACCACGCCGTGTTCGTTGCGTTCGATCCGGTTTACCGGGCAGTTCACGCGGATCCGCTCTTTGAATGACGCGGTCAGCGGTGCGAGGTAGGCACTCGAGCCACCCTCGATCACTCGCCATTGCGGACGATTGCTGACCGACAACAAGCCGTGGTTCTCGAAGAACCGCACGAAGAACTGCAGCGGAAAACTCAGCATCTCGGCCATCGGCATCGACCAGATCGCTGCGCCCATCGGCACGATGTAATGCAGGATGAAACGCTCGCCGTAGCCGCCGGCCTTGAGGTAGTCGTCCAGTGTGGTGTCGCTGGCGATCCGCTGTTCGGCGAGATCGCGCCGGGCTTCCTTGTTGAAGCGCAGGATGTCGCGCAGCATGCCCCAGAACCCCGGCGACAACAGATTGCTGCGTTGGGCGAAGAGGCTGTCGAGATTGTTGCCGTTGTATTCCAGACCAGTGTCCGGATCGGTCACCGAAAAACTCATTTCGGTAGCTTTGCTGCTCACACCCAATTGGCCGAGCAGGCGAATGAAGTTCGGGTACGTCCAGTCATTGAACACGATGAACCCGGTGTCGACTGCGTAATCACGCCCGTCCACTGTCACTGTCACCGTGTGCGTATGGCCGCCGACCCAGTCACCGGCCTCGAACACTGTGACGTCATGTCGGCGATTGAGCAGGTAGGCGCAGGTCAGCCCCGCGATCCCGCTGCCGACGATGGCGATGTTCACGTCAGATCCCGCAGCGGTGGGTTGCTGCGTACCATGCGCTTGCCGATGGCAAGCTGTACCCGGGCAGGCAATTTCGACAGTGGCCACAGGGCCGCCATGAACAAGGCCGGAAAGGCGATTTCCAGCGGCCGCTCCTTGAGCCGGGCGAAGATGTGCCGTGCGGCTTTATCCACAGGCCAGCTCAATGGCATCGGGAAGTCGTTTTTCGCCGTCAGTGGCGTTTCGACAAAGCCCGGGCTGATGACGGTGACTTCAATGCCTTCGTCCGCCAGATCGATGCGCAATGACTCGAACAGATAACGCAGTCCGGCCTTCGATGCACCGTACGCTTCGGCCCGGGGAAGCGGCACGTAGGTGACGGAGCTGGCCATGCCCACCAGATGCGGCGCGGTTCCCTTGCGCAGCAGGGGCAGGGCGGCTTCGATGCAATAGCTGCTGGCAAGCAGGTTGGTGCGTACCACGTGTTCGACGATCGTAGCGTCGAACTGTTTTGCGTCGACGTATTCGCAGGTGCCGGCGTTGAGGATCACGCTGTCCAGCGATCCCCAGTCCAGCGCGATCTGTTCACCGATTTCCCGCACGGTCTGGCTGTTGGTCAGATCTCCCGGCACCACCAGCACCTGTCCCGGGTAACGCTGCGACAACACTTTGAGCTGTGCGATCTGACGGGAACTGACCGCCAGGTGCGCACCGGTTTTCAGAATCTCTTCCGCCAAGGCAGCACCGATACCACTGCTGGCGCCGGTCAGCCAATAACGGCGTGGAGTTGTACGACTCATCCCAATCTCCTTTTCAGCCAGGCGATCACCCGACCCAATATCGGTAAATGTTCGTAAAGCAGCGCACCGGCATCGAAGTAATCCCGGTGGCGATAAACCTTGTCGCGCCAGAGCAGGTACGAGCAGCCGGTGACGCGAATCAGTCGTCCGCCGGCCAGGCGCGGATGGCGGTAACTCATGACCCAGCGCAGGTAACCTTCGCAGTCCCCGATCTGGTCGAGGCCTTGGAAGTCGAACCTCAGTTCACTGACGTTGGCGTACAGCTCGCTGAAGTAGTCGCGCAATTGCGTCAACCCCTGCACTTCGTGCAGTGGGTCGGTGAAGTGAATGTCCTCGCTGTAGAGCGCGTCCAGGCTGTGCAGATTGTCCTTGTTCAACTGCGCGAACTGGCGGGCGAAACGGCTCAGGAATTCACTCATGGCCTTCTCCGATAGACGCACGGGAGGGCAGGTTTTTGAACGCGGTCAGTGCCCGCTCCCGCGAGGTGCTCAGGTTGACGATCGGCGGCGGATAGTTCGCGACGCCGAACAGCCCGCCGACACTCGCCGGGTTGTGCACTTCTTTCTTGTTCAACCCGGCCAGTTCGGGCAGCCAGTGCTTGATGAACAAGCCTTCGCTGTCGAATTTTTCCGACTGACTGATCGGGTTGAAAATCCGGAAATACGGTGCCGCATCGGTGCCGGTCGACGCGCTCCACTGCCAGCCGCCGTTGTTCGCCGCCAGATCACCGTCGATCAGGTGGCGCATGAAAAAGCGCTCGCCTTCGCGCCAGTCGATCAGCAGGTTTTTGGTCAGGAACATCGCCACCACCATCCGCAGGCGGTTGTGCATCCAGCCGGTTTCGAGCAATTGGCGCATGGCCGCATCGATGATCGGCAGGCCGGTGCGTGCCTCCTGCCAGGCCGCCAGTTCCTGCGGCGCATCGCGCCAGGCCAGGGCTTCGGTTTCCGGACGGAACGCGCGATGCCGGGAAACCCGTGGGTAGCCGACCAGAATGTGCTTGTAGAACTCGCGCCACAGCAGTTCGTTGATCCAGGTGACGGCGCCAGCCTTGCCGCTTTCGAATTCGCCCTGATTGGTTTGCAGTGCGGCATGCAGGCATTGACGCGGCGAGATCACACCGGCGGCGAGATAGGCCGAAAGCTGGCTGGTGCCAGGCTTGGCCGGGAAGTCACGCTCGCTTTTGTAATAGTCGATCTGCACGTCGGCGAATGTGTCGAGGCGTCGTTGGGCTTCGGTTTCACCGGCAGGCCACAGGTCGCGCAGGGATTGGCCGGGTATCGGGAAACCCTCGATGGACTCGGGCACCGGATCGCTGTCGATGTGCAGCGGGGCCTGTGCGGCTGGAGCCTTTATCAGCTGCGGCATCGAGCGATGCAGGCGCTCGTAACAGACCTTGCGAAACTGGCTGAACACCTGAAAGTAGGTGCCGGTCTTGGTCAGTACGCTGCCGGGGCTGAACAGCAACTGATCGAGGTAGCTACGAAATGCGACGCCCTCAGATTGCAACGTTTGTTCAACTGCCGCATCGCGGCGGCTTTCATGGATGCCATATTCTTCGTTGACGTGAACGGCCTCGACCTTCAATTGCCGGCAGAGCTCAAGCAGCACCGCTGGTGCCTGATCCCAGCGCGGGGCGCTGCGAATCAACAACGGGATGTTCAGTTTGCCGAGGCGCTCGCTCAGTTCCCGCAGATTGCGCAGCCAGAAGTCGATCTTGCACGGTGCGTCGTCATGTTCCTGCCATTGATCGGGGCTCAACAGGTACACGGCCACGGTCGGGCCGCGCTCGGCAGCGGCCGTCAGGGCGGTGTTGTCATGTTGGCGCAGGTCGCTGCGCAGCCAGATCAATTGCATGGCGTTCTCGACAGTCTTCATTAAATCAACCCACGCTCGATCAGCACCTGATGCGCCGACAGTGGATCTTCGGCCAGGTACAGATCAGCGATCTCGGAGGTTCTTACGGACAACTCGGCGTGGTGGATGCACACCGTTGGTCCGGCAATCATTTTCGGGCAACTGATGCCATTCAATAGTTTGGGCAACTGCACAAGGTTCATGGCTTTGCTGGAATACAGCAGGACGCCTCGGGCTTCTAGATGATCGATAGCCAACGCCAGCTCCCCGGCCGGCAGTGGCCAGTCAAATACTTGTACCGGGCAATCGGCGCTGCTGATCAGCCAGGCGCAGAGCCACAGGTGTGGCTCGAGCAGTAAATCCGACTGATTGACCAGCAGCAGTGGCGCTGTGCGCAACTGACGGTTGTTATGGTAGATGCGTGCGCCGAATTTGCTGCGCAACCAGGCATGAAAGAACACTCGCTCCATCTGCGCGCCGAACTGGCCTTGCCAGCGCTGTTCGAGGTCCGCCAGCAACGGCATCAGCAATTGCTCACACAGGGTTCGTGGCGGGTACAGCGCCATCGCCTGGTTGACGCTGTCGTCGAGGCTGCGCTCGTTCAATTGCGTGACCGCCAGCAGCGCGGCCTGGTGCAAGTGCTGCCATTCGTTTTCCAGCGGCTCGTTGACGGTTTGCGGTGTATCGAGCAGCGGCTTGACCTGGCTGACCGCCACGCCACGGTTGAGCCAGGTGAGGATGTGCTGGATACGCTGTACATGTTCGGCCGAATACAGGCGATGCCCCTTGGGTGTGCGCTGGGGCACGATCAGCCCGTAACGGCGTTCCCAGGCGCGCAGGGTGATGGCGTTGACGCCGGTCTGGCGCGCGACCTCGCGGATCGGCAGCCAGCCGTCGTCGAGTGCTTTCTTGAAGTCGGCGCCGAGGTCTTCGCGGGCGCTGGTGTCGGGTGAGTCATTCATCAAATGGCGTTTCGCAGGCTGAGGTTTTCCGGGTGCGGTTGCAGGTAAACCTGTTGCGCGATGTACGGATCGGGGTGTTGACGAAAGTGATGTTTGAGCAGCGTCAGCGGCACCACCAGCGGCACGATGCCGTGGCGGTACTGGCCGATGACGTGCTGCATTTCCTGTTTGTCTTCGGCGCTGATCGCCCGTTTCAGGTAGCCACTGATGTGCTGCAATACGTTGCTGTGGGTGCGGCGCGTGGCGCAGGTGGTCAGCGCCGCCATCAATTGGCTGAAATAGCGCGGGCCGAGTTCCACGGGATCGATTCCGCTCATGTTTCCCAGCAGATTGCCCAGCGCCTTGTATTGCACCGGGTTGTGGGCCATCAGCAGGTATTTGTAGCGCGAGTGGAAGTCGGTCAGGGCGCGGCGGCTCAGGCCTTGCCGGAGCACTTGCTGCCAGTCGCTGTAGGCGAATACCCGGGTAATGAAGTTTTCCCGCAGGACCGGATCGTTCAGGCGCCCGGCTTCTTCGACCGGCAGGTCGGGGTGCCGGGCGCAGAAGGTTTGGGCATAGATCCCGCGCCCGCTGCCGATCGGTGCACCGTTGGCGTGATAGACCTTGACCCGTTCCAGGCCACAGGATGGCGATTGCTGCATGAAGATGTAGCCGCAGATGTCGTCGAGCTCGGTGGCCATTTTCTCGCCATAAGCGGACAGCGCATCAGTGACGTCGGTCTCGCGATGAACCGTCCCGAGGGCTTGGGGATGGTCCGGGTCGCCCACCAGCCGGATCGGCTCGCGGGGAATGCCCAGGCCAATCGCGACTTCCGGACACACCGGGACGAATTCAAAATATTCAGTGAGTGTATGGGTGCACAGCCGTGATGCCTTGTGTCCGCCGTTGTAGCGCACTTCGGCTCCCATCAGGCAGGCGCTGATGGCGATCTTGGGTGGGGACGGTTCGGACATGACGGCACCTCGAATCTGAATTTGTACAGAATTTTTACTCTGTACAACATTCCTTCAGCATAGATTCAAAGGTGTACAAGTCAAATGATTTGTACAAGATTTTGGCGAAGGCTAGCGCCAACCCATTTTCCAGTGCGCATCATCCTGCAAAACATGCCAGTCCAGTTGCGTGGTGCGCCTGGTCAGGACTGCCTGCATTTCGATCTCCAGCACCGTGCCGTCCTCGTCGCGGAACAGTTCGGTCACCAGAAAGTGCTTTTCACGGTTTTGCGGGAGGGCTGCTGTCCATTTCGACAGCAGCAGTTTGCGTGGATTAAAGCGGTTCACTGCAGGTGCTCGTGCAAGCGGCGTGCAGCTTCCTGACCACTGAGCCACGCGCCTTCGACCCGGCCCGACAGGCACCAGTCGCCGCACGCATACAGCCCCAGATCGGCGTCCGCCAGCGTGCCCCACTCATGGCTGGTGGCCGGACGGGCGTAGAGCCAGCGGTGGGCGAGGCTGAAAGTCGGTGCGGGCATGGCGCTATGCAGCAATTCGGCAAAGGCACCGTGCAGGTGCTCGATCACGGCTTCCTTGGACAGGTCGATGTGCTGTCGGCTCCAGGCGCTGGTAGCGTGCAGGACCCAGGTGTCGAGGGTGTTGTCACGCCCGGGTTTGCTGCGGTTGCGGGCCAGCCAGTCGAGGGCGCTGTCTTGGACGAAGCAGCCTTCGATCGGCGTATCCAGCGGCGTGTCGAAGGCGAGGGCGACGGCCCAGGTCGGGTCCATCTTCACACCGGCAGCGGCCCCGGCGAGTTTCGGTGCAGCGGCCAGCAATGCGGTGGCCTGAGGCGCCGGCGTGGCGATCACCACATGGCTGAAGGGGCCGTGAGTGAAGCCTTCGGCGTCTTGCAGGTGCCAGTGCTCTTCACCGCGATAGACCTCGGTGATCCGGCAGGCGAAATGCACTTCCAGTCCATCGAGCAAGCCCCGGGTGATGGCGCTCATGCGCGGCGAGCCGACCCAGCGGGTCTGCTCGTCCGGCGACAGGTTCAGTTGTCCGCCATGAAAGGTGTAGAGCTGCGGCGCCCACTCGGCGACCCAGCCCTGACTTTGCCAGCGCTGAACTTCGGTGACGAAACGCCGGTCGCGGGCCGTGAAATATTGCGCTCCCATGTCCAGGGAGCCGGCGTCGCTGCGCTTGCTCGACATGCGCCCGCCGCTGCCGCGGCTTTTATCGAACAACTGGACGCTGTGCCCGGCCTCTGTCAGGGCCTGGGCGGCGGAGAGTCCGGCGATGCCGGTGCCAATGATTGCGATAGGTACAGTCATAGGGGCCTCGTTTACCTTTCTGTACAGACTACGCCGTGGATGAAACCTGTACAATTTTGTTTTTTGGTATAACTTCCAGCGTTTTCGTTCTGACAGCTTGGCCTATTGTTAAACAATAGAGCCTGTCCGATAGAAAAGATCCCTGCTTATAAAAATAGACTAGTGATCGAAGTAAAACGCCACGCGAGGAAGATGTCATGCACATATTGCTGACCGGCGGTACTGGATTGATCGGACGTCAGCTCTGCCGGCACTGGTCGGGTCAAGGCCACCGGTTGACCGTGTGGAGCCGTCGTGCGGAAAAGGTCGCGAAAATCTGCGGCACTCAAGTGCGTGGCATCGCGCGTCTGGAGGACCTTGGCGATGAACCGGTCGACGTGATCGTCAACCTTGCCGGCGCGCCGATTGCCGATCGGCCATGGACCCATCGGCGCAAGGCGTTGTTGTGGAGCAGCCGGATCACGCTCACCGAAACGTTGCTGGCGTGGCTGGAAAATCGCGGGCAGAAACCTTCACTGCTGATCTCGGGCTCGGCCGTGGGTTGGTACGGTGACGGTGGTGAGCGCGAGTTGACCGAAGAGTCGCCACCGGTGGTTGACGATTTCGCCAGCCAGTTGTGCATTGCCTGGGAGGAAACCGCGCAGCGGGCCGAAGCAATGGACATCCGCGTAGTGCTGGTTCGGACCGGGCTGGTGCTGTCGGCCGAGGGCGGTTTTTTGTCGCGCCTGTTGCTGCCGTTCAAACTCGGACTGGGTGGGCCGTTGGGCAATGGTCGGCAGTGGATGTCGTGGATTCATATCGACGATCAAATCGCCCTGATTGATTTTCTTCTGCACCGCGATCAGGCGAGTGGTCCTTATAATGCGTGCGCGCCGAAACCTGTGCGCAATCGCGAATTTGCCAGGACGCTGGGCCGCGTGCTTCATCGCCCGGCGTTCATACCGATGCCGGCCCTCGCCTTGAAGGTCGGGCTCGGCGAGATGTCATCGCTGTTGCTGGGTGGCCAACGGGCCACGCCGGCACGCTTGCTGGAAGCCGGATTCAGTTTCCGGTTTACGGATTTACGCGCGGCTCTGGACGATCTGTCCAGCCGCCTCTGAAATAGGACGTTGCATGACCGATCACGCCTTGCTTCTGGTCAACCTGGGTTCGCCGGCCTCCACTTCGGTGGCCGACGTGCGCAGCTACCTCAATCAATTTCTGATGGACCCGTACGTGATCGACCTGCCATGGCCGGTGCGGCGTCTGCTGGTATCGCTGATCCTGATCAAGCGTCCCGAGCAGTCGGCCCACGCCTATGCGTCGATCTGGTGGGAGGAGGGTTCGCCACTGGTGGTGCTCAGCCGTCGCCTGCAGCAGCAGATGACGTCACAGTGGACCCACGGCCCGGTGGAACTGGCCATGCGTTACGGGCAGCCGTCGATCGAATCGGCGCTGCTCAAACTGGTGGCAGCAGGGCATAAGCGCATTACGCTCGCACCGCTTTATCCACAGTTCGCCGACAGCACCACCACTACGGTGATCGAAGAAGCCAAGCGTGTGGTGCGCGAGAAGAAACTCGATCTGCAACTGTCGGTGTTGCAGCCGTTCTACGATCAACCGGAATACCTCGATGCCCTGGTGGCGAATGCCCGGCCGCACTTGCAGCAGGATTACGATCATCTGTTGCTGAGCTTCCACGGTTTGCCGGAGCGGCATCTGACCAAGCTCGACCCGACCGGCAATCATTGCTTCAAGAATGAAGATTGCTGCAGGAACGCTTCGGCTGCCGTCCTGGCCACCTGTTATCGCGCCCAATGCCTGCGCACGGCGGCGTTGTTTGCTGAGCGTATGGGGCTGCCGGACGGCAAGTGGTCGGTGTCGTTTCAGTCGCGGCTGGGCCGGGCGAAATGGATCGAACCCTACACCGAAGCGCGGCTGGATGAACTGGCCAAGAGCGGCGTGAAGAAGGTTCTGGTGATGTGCCCGGCGTTTGTTGCCGATTGCATCGAGACCCTGGAAGAGATCGGCGATCGCGGCAAGGAACAGTTCCGCGAGGCGGGAGGGGAGGAGTTGGTGCTGGTGCCGTGCCTGAACGATGACCTGCAGTGGGCGAAGGCGTTGGCGACGTTGTGTGAGCGGGCGCCGTTGGCCCTCTGAAAACATGATCGTTCCCACGCAACGTGGGAACGATCAACGCTCAAGGCTTAGAGCAGCGGCTCATCCGCCTTCTTGTGTTTCCAGCTGTCGTTGCCCGGCAGGATCAGGTTCAGCGCAATCGCCACCACCGCGCACAGCGCGATGCCTTTGAGGCCGAAGTCGTCCGGACCTGTGCCGGTGCCGACCAGCACACCGCCGATACCGAACACCAGAGTCACTGAAACGATCACCAGATTGCGCGCCTCGCCCAGGTCGATCTTGTGACGGATCAGGGTGTTCATCCCCACCGCTGCAATCGAACCGAACAACAGGCACAAAATCCCGCCCATCACCGGCACCGGAATGCTTTGCAGCAGGGCGCCGAACTTGCCGATGAACGCCAGGGCGATGGCGAAGATCGCCGCCCAGGTCATGATTTTCGGGTTGTAGTTCTTGGTCAGCATCACCGCGCCAGTCACTTCGGCGTAGGTGGTGTTGGGCGGGCCGCCGAACAGACCGGCAGCCGTGGTAGCGATACCGTCACCGAGCAGGGTGCGATGCAGGCCCGGCTTTTTCAGGTAGTCGCGACCGGTCACGCTGCCGACTGCAATCACGCCGCCGATGTGTTCGATGGCCGGGGCCAGGGCCACCGGGACGATGAACAGGATCGCCTGCCAGTTGAACTCCGGCGCGGTGAAATGAGGCAGTGCAAACCACGGGGCCACCGCAATCTTCGCGGTGTCGACGACACCGAAATAGAACGACATGGCGAAACCCACCAGTACGCCGGAGATGATCGGCACCAGACGGAAAATGCCTTTGCCGAAAACCGCCACGATCAACGTGGTCAGCAGCGCTGGCATCGAGATCATCATCGCGGTCTGGTAATGGATCAGCTCCGATCCGTCACCGGCCTTGCCCATCGCCATGTTCGCGGCAATCGGCGCCATGGCCAGGCCAATGGAGATGATCACCGGACCAATCACCACCGGCGGCAGCAGACGGTCGATGAACCCGGTGCCTTTGATCTTCACGGCCAGGCCCAGGAAGGTGTAGACGAAACCGGCCGCCATCACGCCGCCCATGGTCGCAGCGAGGCCGAACTGGCCCTTGGCGAGAATGATCGGGGTGATGAAGGCAAAGCTCGACGCGAGGAACACCGGTACCTGACGCCCGGTGACGATCTGGAACAGAATCGTCCCAAGACCTGCGGTGAACAGTGCCACGTTCGGGTCAAGGCCCGTGATCAGCGGCATCAGCACCAGGGCGCCGAAAGCCACGAACAGCATCTGCGCGCCGGACAGCACCGTGCGCCAGAGCGGATCGTTGAACTCATCCTGCATGGTCAAGCATCCTTCTGCTTGGTGCCGAAGATCTTGTCACCGGCATCGCCAAGCCCAGGAATGATGTAACCGTGCTCGTTGAGTTTCTGATCGATGGACGCGGTGTAGATGATCACGTCCGGGTGAGCTTTCTCGACAGCGGCGATGCCTTCCGGCGCGGCAACCAGCACCATCGCGCGGATGTCCTTGCAACCGGCCTTCTTCAGCAGGTCGATGGTCGCAACCATGGAGCTGCCGGTGGCGAGCATCGGGTCGATGATCATCGCCAGGCGTTCGTCGATTTCCGGAACCAGTTTTTCCAGATAGGTATGGGCCTGCAGGGTTTCTTCGTTACGGGCAACGCCGACGGCGCTGACCTTGGCACCCGGGATCAGGCTCAGCACGCCTTCGAGCATGCCGATGCCGGCACGCAGGATCGGCACGACGGTAATCTTCTTGCCGGCGATTTTCTCGACCGACACCGTGCCGCACCAGCCTTCGATATCGTAGGTTTCCAGCGGCAGGTCTTTGGTAGCTTCATAGGTCAACAGGGCACCGACTTCCTGAGCGAGCTCGCGGAAATTCTTGGTGCTGATGTCTGCACGGCGCATAAGGCCAAGTTTGTGACGGATCAGCGGATGGCGGATCTCTTGGATGGACATGGGGAAAGGCTCCGGCGGCGGGCAAAAAAACCGGCCTAGATTAATCTATCCGAGGGTGATGTCCTATAGGACATACAGTACGTTAGTCCACAAATGCTTGATTCGGCCGTGAGGGATGCGTACCTTTGCCCGCTTTTCCGAAACAGACCCCCCTTGGAGAGCGCCATGTCCGCTGATCTCGAGCATATCCGTCAAGTCATGCGAGAGGCTGACTGCCTGTACACCGAAGCTGAAGTCGAGGCTGCCATTGCCCGCGTCGGTGCACAAATCAACGAACAACTGGCCGAGAGCAACCCGGTGGTGTTCTGTGTGATGAACGGCGGGCTGATTTTCTCCGGCAAGCTGCTGACCCATCTGCAGTTCCCGCTGGAGGCGTCCTACCTGCACGCCACCCGCTATCGCAACGAAACCAGCGGCGGCGACCTGTTCTGGAAAGCCAAGCCGGAAGTCTCGTTCATCGACCGTGACGTGCTGATCATCGACGACATTCTCGACGAAGGTCACACCCTGGGCGCGATCATCGACTTCTGCAAACATGCTGGCGCGCGCAAAGTGCACACCGCCGTGCTGATCGACAAGGACCACGACCGCAAGGCCCGTCCTGACCTGAAAGCCGATTTCGTCGGCCTGCCGTGCGTCGACCGTTACATCTTCGGTTATGGCATGGACTACAAAGGCTACTGGCGCAACGCCAACGGGATCTTCGCCGTCAAAGGCATGTAAGCGTCCCCTTAAAGATCGCAGCCTCAGGCTGCGATCTTTTGCTTTTAAAGACTGCTAAAGTGCTCGGCCCCGCCCTCCGGAGCCTGTCATGAGCCTCTTGATCCGCAGCTGCGCCGCCCTGTTGCTGACCCTCAGCCTGCCCCTGGCTGCCGCCCCGATGCACAGTCAATTCCTGCCGCCCGACGACCTGACCCTGCGCGATGCCGAACCCGAGCAGCAGCAACTGTTGCAGGTCACCGATTATTCCGTGGTGGTCGGCGCCCAGCGCCAGTCCAACCAGCAGCCGATTCCGGTGACGTCGCCATTGATGATCCGCCTGAAGGGCAAACCCTTGAACAAGGGCGCGACGATCAATCAGGTGCTGGTCAGCTTCGATGGCGAAAGCAAAAGCCTGAAAAAGCCGGTGTACGACGACAAGCACAAGACCCTGACCCTGTTCTATCCGCTGGCCCAATACCGGGTGATTATCGATCTGCTGCGTAATGACACCGTGTACGTGCAATTCCTCAGCTACGCGAACGGCCACATCTGGGCCGATCTGCACACCGGCAGTACGCGTGCGCGTTGAGCCCCGTGCCCGGGCGGGGGTAAACTGCCCGCCCCGTGAAATGTCTGCGAGCTGGAGTCGGCAATGCGTAAAGATAAGAAACAAGTGATTGGTGACGAGATCGGCGATGAGCAGATCAAGCTGTTCCTCGATTTTGAGCCGGTCGACGCCACCTCGCCGTCGCTGCACAAACTGGTCAAGGCTTACCGTGGCCTGCGCATCGACGATTTCGAGCGTTTCCTGACGTTCTTCGTTGCAGCCGGTTATGACCTGGATGGCAAGGACGAGCACGGCAAGACCTTCGTCGACCAGATCCGCGATCAGCGTAACGCTGCGGAATACATCGAGTTGATCGAGAAAGCACGCGGCTGATAGCTCGCGGTTTTCCCGAGGCATAAAAAAAACGCCCCTCACTCACCGAGTGCGGGGCGTTTTTCATGGAGCCGAATCAGGCGTAGCTTTCGGTCTCGTTACTGGCTTCGACCAGTTCCAGCGCGACGTTGTTCTGCGCGTTGATCTTGCGGTACAGCGCAGCGTCGGTCTCCAGGACCTTTTCACGGGCCGGGAAGATTTCCGCCAGTTTGGCAGCCCACTCACCCTTGGCCTTGGCCGGGAAGCATTTCTCGATCAGTTCCAGCATGATCGAAACGGTCACCGAAGCGCCTGGCGAAGCGCCGAGCAGGGCAGCGAGGGATCCGTCCTTTGCGGCCACCAGTTCGGTACCGAACTGCAGGATGCCACCCTTTTTCGGGTCTTTCTTGATGATTTGCACCCGTTGGCCGGCCACTTCCAGGCGCCAGTCTTCGGCTTTCGCCTCGGGGTAGAAACGACGCAGGGATTCCAGACGCTGTTCCATCGACTGCATCACTTCGCTGACCAGGTACTTGGTCAGGTCCATGTTGTTTTTCGCCACGGCCAGCATCGGGCCGATGTTGCCGGCGCGAACCGACATCGGCAGGTCCATGAAGGAGCCGTGCTTGAGGAACTTGGTGGTGAAACCTGCGTATGGCCCGAACAGCAGCGACTTCTTGCCATCGACCACGCGGGTGTCCAGGTGCGGCACGGACATCGGTGGCGAACCCACGGCAGCCTGGCTGTAAACCTTGGCCTGGTGATGCTTGACCACTTCCGGGTTGTCGCAACGCAGCCACTGGCCGCTGATCGGGAAACCGCCGAAACCTTTGCTCTCTTCGATGCCCGAGGCCTGGAGCAGCGGCAGGGCTGCGCCACCGGCGCCGAGGAACACGAATTTGGCGTCGACTTCACGGCTGCTGCCGCTGTTGACGTCCTTGATGCTGACGGTCCAGCCATTGGCGTTACGCTTGAGGCCGGTCACGCGCTTGCAGTATTTGACCTGGGCATCCGGAGCGCTGGTCAGGTGCTTGAGCAACTGATTGGTCAGTGCGCCGAAGTTGACGTCGGTGCCGTTGATCACGCGGGTGGCGGCGAGCACCTGGTCTTTTGGACGACCCGGCATCATCAATGGCATCCACTCGGCCATCTTCGCCTTGTCTTCGGTGTATTCCATGTCGGCGAAGGCGTGATGCTTGTGCAGCGTGTTGAAGCGTTCCTTGAGGAACGAAACGCCTTTTTCGCCTTCGACGTAGCTCAGGTGCGGCACCGGGCTGATGAAGGATTTGCACGATCCAAAGGTGCCTTTCTTGGTCAGGTACGACCAGAACTGCTTCGACACCTCGAACTGGGTGTTGATGTGCACGGCTTTCTTGATGTCGACGGTGCCGTCGGCAGCCTGCGGCGTATAGTTCAGCTCGCACAGGCCGGCGTGGCCGGTACCGGCGTTGTTCCACGGGTTGGAACTCTCCGCGGCACCGGAATCCATCAGCTCGACGACTTCCAGCTTGATCGCCGGGTCGAGCTCTTTGAGCAGGACTGCAAGGGTGGCACTCATGATGCCGGCCCCAACCAGAACTACGTCGACTGCTTCGTTATGCGCCATTTAACGCGTCTCCAAAATCTGCAGCACCAAATTGTCGGCATGGCTGCCAGGTATCCGAGGCAGGTCAGTTGCGCCCCAGGAACCCATGGCCAGGTTTGCCATGTCCGAATCTTCGCAATTTTTCGCAACTTCGACGGATGCGTGCGGCCTGGCTTCAAGAGTCACATGAACTCATTTCAGCACGTGGCTGGCAATTCGACTTATGGTCGAGACATCCGTTTGTGCAACCAAATCCGTAGCGGACAGGCTTCAGGCTCCGGTCTTCGAGGCGTACCCGTTCCTGTGTCGTTGGGCTGTTTCAGACGCTAATGGTGCATGTTCAGACGCAAAACTATTCATTTGCTCGCCACACTCTTGTGAAGTTGTGAAAACCCGTTTTTTTCACGCTCTTTTGAAGACGTGAACCTCAAAAAGGGCTGTCCGGGCCTGGCACCTTGCCCGGAAGGATTGCCGCCACGCGATACATGGGCAGGCAAAACGGGCAAACAACTCAGTGACCGAGCGTCATGACAGCTCTGCAGATTCGCGAAAAGCGGGGAATTGCCAGGGAAACAGCAAGCACGCCAGCTTCACTCGATCTGTGTGGGCGGCTCTCTGTGGGCGATTTTGATGCCAATGCAAGCGCATTGACGCTGTTGCGGGGCCCGATCAGGAGACGTCCTTATAATCGGGGGGAGATTGTATCGAAGAAATGCGGGGAGTTGGTCGAGTTTAATGACTTTTATTAGGCATCCGGTCAGATGCTCAACATCGCCTGGGCCCTTGCGCGAGGGCGGTGCTGTTCGACCCGGGCGCTGGCCGGCAGAGGCTGGTGCAACCAGTTGAGGCGGATTTCCTCGATTTCGACCCAGCCGTCACCCATTGGCTGCAGGCTGCACTGTTTGAAAGCCTGGCAATGGCCATTGTGGTCGAGCAGGGCGAAGCTGCGGTGCAGCGGACGTGGAGCGAACAACGAGATCAGATAGCGCATGGTTTATGTTCCTTCTGGAGATCTGTGACGAAGATTGTCAAAAGACCGTGAAGCGAACATGTAAGGGCGGTGAACAATCTGTGACAGGAACCGCGTGCACCGGGGTTTGTCAGAGATTTCAGTGCTGGTGACCCGCAGTGGCCCACCGCTATACTGCGGGCCTGTCTGTGCCTGATTCTGGAGAGAAGAGCATGTTGCAACGCCTGTTGTTCGGTTTGATCACTGTGACCAGTTTGACCCTGGTTGGCTGCGCCCACAGCCCGCAACAACTGAGCCCGGAACCGAAGCTGACCACTCAGCTGGCACCGGTCGGCCATGGCCAGCCTGTCGTGGTTCGCGTAGTGGACGGTCGTCCGTCGCCAACCCTCGGCACCCGTGGCGGCCTGTACCCGGAAACCAGCGCCATCACTGTGCAGCGTGAGCAGATCCTGCCGAAGTTGCAGGCCCAGGCCGAAGCGGCCGTGCGTCTGCTGGGCTTCACCCCGTCCAACGGCGCGATGAACGCTCCACAACTGACCGTGACCCTGACTGAGCTGAAATACCAGTCGCCGAAAGAAGGCATGTACGTGACCGAGGCCACCATCGGCGCGACATTCCGCTCCGACGTGCAGAGCGGCAACCGTCGCTACAGCGGCCGTTACGGTGCCTCGCTGGATCAGCGTTTCGGCATGGCGCCGAACCAGGAAACCAACACCAAACTGGTCAGCGATGTGCTGAGCGATGCGCTGACCCGTCTGTTCAAGGACCCGAGCATCGGCCAGATCCTCGCCGAATAAGGCATGCGCCAGATGTGAAAAAGCCCGGAGCCAGTGATGGCCCCGGGCTTTTTTCATTCAAGCGGCTTGCGAATAGAAGTCGAGGACGCTGACGCCGGTCAGCAGATCGGTCTCGGGCAAGTCCGCATGCTGGTGTCCGCCGAGGGCGCAGTAAACCAGCCAGTGGCGGTCCTGAACATTGAAGGCCAGGCTACCGACGAGGGTCTGTTGTTCGTCGGACGGGGAGATGAGGTACAGGCGATCCTGGTTTTCAGCGTGAAGCATGTCGCATTCCGTTTACGTTTCGAGGCGCGCAGGGTGACCGAAAAAAATGACGATGCCGTGACACAGGACAGCCATCGGTCGATTGATGGGTTATTTGTCGCAAAGGGTAGGGCACCAAGGGAGGGTTTCGGTAGAATCCGCGCCGCGGTCGTCGGTCTGGCGTTCGCCATTCCGGTCTAGATTGAGGTCTGTGATGCACTTGATGACGCTGTTTACCGCCCATCCCGCCAAACTGATCAACCTGTTGGCCCTGCTGTTGGCCTTCCCGGGCAGTTGGCTGTTGCACGCGACCCGTCGTCGTGAACAACGGGCGATGGCCAGTATCGCGGCCCAGCGCCAGAGTCGGCCGGATCAAGAACCGGTGCTGGACTGGGCGACCCTGCGCATGAACCGGTTTTTCTATCGTTTCGGCTTCGCCTGTCTGGGGTTGGCGTTACTGATTTCCTGGATCAGTACTCGCTACTGAACGAAAAACGGCGCCCGAAGGCGCCGTTCTTGTATGTGCTCGAAACCGCTTACAGCGGCAATCCAGCCTTGACCCGGTACTGATTGCGTACCGGCGTCGCATATTGCAGCACCAGATACGGACGATGCTCCTCAGGGCAGGCGTCCAGACGGCTTTGCCATTCCTCCCGGGCCTTGGCCAGTTCCTCGGCACCGAACAGGTCGGCAGCCTTCGGCACGTTCAACTGCGGATCGGCATCCGCCCACTGCGCGTACGCCAGGTAATGCACCGGGAACAACCGGTAGCCGCCGAGAATCTGCTTGTCCATCTCGACCGCCAGTTGCTTGGTGTCTTCGAATAGCTCGGTGATCGGCGCGGCGAAGTTCACGTGCACCCGGCCCTTGTAGCCGGTGATGCCCTTGGCGATGCTCACGTCATCCTCGCCCGGCGCCTTGCTGTAGGTGCCGGTGGTGGTGCGGATGTACAGCTCGCGGGCCTTGGCCTGGTCGCACGGATCGTATTCGTAGCTGATCGATACCGGCGTCAGGTTCAGCGACTGGATGACCTCGCCGAACGGCTCGTCCTTGCGGCTCATGTGGAACATCTTGAGGATCGCCGACTCGGTACGGTCGTCGCCGTCCTTGGCCCGTCCTTCGGCCTGGGCTATCCAGATCGAGGCGCAATCGTTGCGGATCGAATGGTTGATGTAGGCCGACAGCAGTTGGTAAGCGGCCATTTTCTCGCGGCGCCCGGTGATCGAGCGGTGCACGATGAAGCTTTTGTTCAAACGCATCAGGTCGCTGACGAAAGGCTTTTGCAGCAGGTTGTCGCCAATCGCGATGCGCGGCGTCGGCAGGCCGGCGTGGTACACCGCATAATTGACGAAGGCCGGGTCCATCACGATGTCGCGGTGGTTGGCGATGAACAGGTAGGCGCTGCCGGACTTGAATTGCTCGACACCGGTGTAGGTCACGCCGTCGGTGGCGCGCTCGATGGTGTGGTCGACGTAGAACTCGACCTTGTCCTGCAACGTCGCCACCGACGTCACGTCGGCAAACTCACGACGCAGCCGATGGGCTATAAGTGGTTTGAGCATCCAGCCGAAGGCTCCGGCAAAACGCGGGAAGCGGAAGTGGGTGAGGATATCTAGAAACGCCTTGTCGCCGAGCAGTCTTGCCAGTACCGCAGGTACTTCGCTGTCGTCGTAAGGTCGGATGGCATCGAATTCGCCCATCATGCTCTCTTGTTGGAAACGGCTAGGGTAAGTAAAGGTTTTGATCGAAAACGAACGGGGCACGGTCTGAAAAAGTAGCCAGACAAAAATAGCCCTGCAAATAGACCGGCGATTATACGCACAAGTCACCCGGGAGACCGCGATGCTGGAAAGCGCACTGTATGAATGTCCGTACTGTGGGGAGGAAGTCGAGACGACAGTGGATCTGTCGGCGGGTGATCAGACCTATATCGAAGACTGTCAGGTGTGTTGCCGGCCGATCACCTTTGTGTTGCAGGTCGATGGTCAGGACTGGTTTCTGGAAGTGTTCAGCGAAAACGAGTGAGGTGCGCCCATGCAGCGAATCTACGAGCCGGAAAACCTGATGGAAGGCGAAATGCTCAAGGGCATGCTCGCCAGCGAAGGCATCGAGGCGCATCTGGTCGGGCGCGATTTGCTCGGTGGTACGGGCGAGTTGCCGATCTTCGGCCTGCTGGGGCTTTCGGTCGAGAACGATCAGGCCGAATACGCCCGCGAACTGATCAGCGCGTACAATGCCGCGCTGCCGCTGCCCGGCGATGAACCGGAGAGCTTCCCCGGTACGCTGGTCTGTTAGGCTGGCGTTCGTTTTATTCTTGAGTCGTGCTGCCCCATGTGTGGACGTTATGCCCTGTTTCGCTGGAACCGCGACTTCGCGGCGCTGCCAGGTTTTCCCGCCGATCAGCAGGCGCAGTGGAACATTTCCCCCAATGATTCGGTGTTGATGCTGCGTGCCGAGCCTGATGGCCAGCGCACCCTGGCCCGTGCCCGCTGGGGCCTGACGCCGCCGTGGCTGACCGATTTGTCGCGCACCCCGGCCCACGCCCGTGCCGAAACCGTGGCCGAACAGCCGATGTTCCGTGAGGCCCTGCGCCTGCGTCGTTGCCTGCTGCCGGCCAACGGTTTCTACGAATGGCGCGGCAATGTGCGCAAGCAGCCGTACTGGCTGACACCGGGAGAAGGTTCTTCGCTGTTTTTTGCAGCGATCTGGGAGGCGTATCCGGTGCAGGAGCAGGTGTGGCTGAGCGCCGCAGTGATCACTCAATCAGCGGCCAGTCAGCGCCGGCCGTTGATTCTTGATGAGGCGGGGCAGGCGGCGTGGCTCGACCCCGAGACGCCGCTGCACGTTCTTCAAGGCCTGCTCGCCAGCGAACCCGCCGCCTTGCGCGAGCGGGTGCTGGCGAACCTGGTCAATGATCCGAAACTCAACGGGCCGGAGTGCCTGACTCCGGCCTGATTGATCAGACCTTGAACTGATTGATCAACCGCCGCTGCTGCTCCGCCAGTTTGGTCAGATCCGCACTCGCCGAACTCGACTCATCCGCGCCACCCGCCACTTCATTCGCCACCTGACCAATATTGATCACGTTGCGGTTGATGTCGTCGGCCACCGCGCTCTGTTCCTCGGCGGCGCTGGCGATCTGGGTGTTCATGTCATTGATCACCGAGACCGCCTGGGTGATGGTCTCCAGCGCTTCGGCCGCCTTGGCCGCGTGCTGCACGCTTTCATCGGTGCGGTTCTGGCTGTCTTCCATGACCCGCACCACATCGCGGGTGCCCTGTTGCAGTTGCTGGATCATGCTCTGGATTTCTTCGGTGGCCTTCTGGGTCTTCTGCGCCAGGTTGCGCACCTCGTCGGCCACCACCGCGAAACCGCGACCCTGCTCACCGGCACGGGCGGCTTCGATGGCGGCGTTGAGGGCCAACAGGTTGGTCTGCTCGGCGATCCCGCGAATGGCGATGAGGATCGCGTTGATGTTTTCGCTGTCCTTGGCCAGCGTCTGCACCACGTCCACGGCCTTGCCGATTTCGACGGCCAGCACACCGATCGAATTCGACGTGTCGCGCACGATCTGCATGCCCTGGCTGGCGGCCTGATCGGCATGGCTGGCGGCTTGCGCGGCCTGGGTCGCGTTGCGCGCCACGTCCTGCGCCGTGGCGGTCATTTCCTGCACCGCGGTGGCGACCTGATCAATCTCGGCCATCTGCTTCTGTATGCCGATATTGGTACGGATCGCGATGTCCGCCGTGTGCTCCGAGGAGTCGCTGACACTCTGCACCGACGACACCACCTGCGTGATCATCGCCTGCAGCTTGGCGAGGAAGGTATTGAAGCCTTTGGCGATTGAACCGAGTTCGTCTTTGCGATCACTGCTCAAGCGACGGGTCAGGTCACCTTCACCCTGGGCAATGTCATCGAGCATGGTGACCATTTGCTTCAGCGGTCGGGCGATGCCGTGGCCCACCAGCCAGATCACCAGCAGGCCAAGGCCGGCAATGAGCAGGCCGACCATGGCCATGCCGAACGTGTCGGATTTGCGCTGGGCGTCGAGGTCGCCTTGCAGCTTTTGCAGATCGGCCATCACCGCATTCAGTGGCAGTTGCAGCATCAGGGTCCAGCGCGCATCGGTCTGGCCGATGCCGAACGGCAGATACAACTCGATCCGCCCGGCCTCTTTATTGACGGAATAGGTCACTTCGTCGCGCTTGAGATTGGCCATGTTGGCAATTTGCTGGGCGTCGAGAATGTCGCTGACCTTCTCGCCGAATTTGCTCGGGTCCTTGGTGTAGGCGACGATCCGGCCGTTGCCGCCGATCAGGGCCATTTGCCCGGCACCGCCGTACAGTTTCTGGTTCGCGCCCAGGAGCATTTCCTGGATGAAGTTCACCGACAGGTCGGCACCGACGATGCCCTGGAAGGCGCCGTTGAGCATGATCGGTTCAATGAAGGAGGCGAGCATGACGATCTTGTCGCCGACCTTGTACGGCGCCGGATCGATCACGCAGGATTTTTTGGTTTCCTTCGAGCACAGGTAGTACTCGCTGGCGCGCACGCCGGTGGACAGGACTTTCTGGTCGTCGACGTCCACCAGTTTGTCCAGGCCCAGAGTGCCGTCGTCGTTGCGGAACCACCACGGCAGGAAGCGCCCGTTGGCGGTGTCGATGCCGACCACGCTGGTGCCGACGTAGGCCGCGTCGTTGTGGTCCAGTGCGTTTTTTTCCCAGCCGATGTAGGTGCCGAGAATCTTCGGGTTCTTCTCGACGTTTTCCTTGATCAGGCTGATCAGTTGCTCGCGGCTGACGGTCAGTCGCGGCTGGCCATCGGCACCCGGCGTGCCGAGCAGGGCGTTGACCCGCACCAGTCCGCCGGCAATCAGCAGCGGCGCTTCGAGCTCGCGCTGGATCTGGCTGACCTGGGTCTGCGCCAGCGAGGTCAGGCGCTGTTCGATGACTTGTTCGAACTGGGCCTGGGTCCGTTGTTGGACCATCTCTTGAGTGCGGGCGCCGGAGAACAGCGCATAGAGCACGAGCGCAGCCACCACGCTGAGAACGATGGCGCCGGCCAGGGCGGCCACGGAAAACTGGATCGACTTGAATTTCATGGAAGCTCCGCACGCAAGAGGACGTCTGCGTTGCTGTATCGGCAGCCACTATTGCGCCATGAGGTGAAGTACGCGCAATTGAAGGCGGATGTCGCAAATGGAGCAGTGCGCGACGCAGATGCGCAGGGCATGTCGGCGGATATGAATTTTTTCCTACATGGCCGGCGGGCGCCTTCTGAAAGTGGGTGCAACACGTCCGTTGTATCTGGCGTCGATACAATTACCCGCCTAGGATACGCGGCATGTTTTCAGGGAGCTTTTGAATGAACAAGACATTGGTTGTAAGTGCACTGAGCGCAGCGCTGTTGCTGTCCGGTTGTCAGTCGGTCAACACCACCAGCGGCGGTGCCGTGGGCGTGGAACGCAAGCAATACATGTTCAGCATGCTGTCCTCGCAAGAGGTCGACCAGATGTATGCCCAGTCCTATCAGAAGACCGTTGGCGAGGCGTCCAGCAAAGGCGTGCTGGACAAGACCAGCAACGAAGCCAAGCGGGTTCAGGCGATTGCCAACCGCTTGATCGCCCAGGCGCCGAACTTCCGTCCGGACGCCGCGCAATGGCAGTGGGAAGTGAACCTGATCAAGAGTGACGAGCTCAACGCCAACTGCGGTCCTGGCGGCAAGATCATTTTCTACACCGGGCTGATCGACAGCCTGAAACTGACCGACGATGAAATCGCCGCCGTCATGGGTCATGAAATCGCCCACGCCCTGCGCGAGCACGGTCGTGAAGCAATGTCCAAGGCCTATGGCATCGAGATGGCCAAGCAGGGTGCCGGCGCGTTGCTCGGTCTGGGTCAGGACAGTCTGGCGCTGGCCGATACCGTGGCCAACTATGGCATGACGCTGCCCAACAGCCGCGCCAACGAGAACGAGGCCGACCTGATCGGTCTGGAACTGGCTGCTCGCGCCGGCTACAACCCGAACGCCGCGATCACCCTGTGGAACAAGATGAGCAAAGCGTCCGAAGGTGCACCTCCGGAGTTCATGAGCACTCACCCGGCATCCTCCAGCCGGATCGCCTCGTTGCAGGCGGCGATTCCGAAGGTCATGCCGCTGTACGAGAAAGCGCCCAAGTCCTGAAGCAATGATCGCTCCCGCACTGAGTGTGGGAGCGATCTGCCGGATCAGACCCAGCCGCTGCTCTGCATCGCCTTGTACACCGCGACGATCGCCAGAATCATGAACGCCGAGGCGGCCAGTCGACGGATCAGGGTCAGCGGCAGTTTCTCCGCCGCAAAGTTACCCGCCAGAACCACCGGCACGTTGGCAATCAGCATGCCCGCCGTGGTGCCGATGATCACCAGCCACAGTTCCGGGTATTGCGCAGCCAGCATCACGGTGGCGATCTGGGTCTTGTCGCCGATTTCCGCGAGGAAGAAGGCTATCAGGGTAGTCAGGAACGGACCGAACTTGCGGGCGGTGCTGGCTTCATCGTCGTCCATCTTGTCCGGCACCAGCGTCCACAGGGCGGTGGCGGTGAAGCTCGCAGCGAGAATCCAGTGCAGGACCGAATCGGAGAAGAAGCTACCGAACCAGGCGCCGACCGCACCGGCTGCCGCGTGGTTGGCCAGGGTCGCAGCGACGATACCGGCAATGATCGGCCAGGGTTTGCGAAAGCGAGCGGCGAGAATCAGCGCGAGCAGTTGCGTCTTGTCGCCGATTTCGGCCAAGGCAACGATTGCGGTGGGAACGAGTAACGAGTCCAGCATCAGGATTTCCTAAGGGGCGGGTCGACACGGCTATGACACGTACAGCCTTCCCGCCCCGGGTAAGGTGTGCGTGTCATAGGTCTTGTCAAACCCTGCGATCCGTCTGGTGCGGACGCTTGGGTCGCATACGCCATGATCTGAGGATCAAGTATGTTGACGTATGCCGGACGAGCTTGGCGCTCGTGGGAGACTACTCCCCTAGGACGGAGCGGATTCTGCCTAGGCGCAATCCATTCGGCAAGTGCTAATTTTCAGCCGCGCTTGGCCCGGTAAATCCGGAATCCGTTGCCTTCGGCCTTGATTGCACACACGCCCAGATGCTCTTCGATCAATGGCTGATACTTCAGGAAGCTGTTCGCCACCAGGCGCAGTTCGCCGCCGTTTTTCAGATGTTTGGCCGCTTTTCGCAGCAAGTTTTCAGTCGCGAAATAGTCGGTATGAACACCCACATGGAACGGCGGATTGCTCAGAATCGCGTTCAAACCCATCGGCGCTGCCTCGATGCCGTCACCGGTCAGTACCTCGGCTTCCAGACCGTTGGCTGCCAAAGTCAGACGACTGCTGGCAGCAGCGAAGGCATCAACGTCCAGTAGAGTGACCTGATTGTGCGGGTAACGACGTTTGACCGCCGCGCCAAGTACGCCGGCACCGCAACCGAAGTCCAGCAGATGACCGCTCGGCAGCTTGTCCAGATGCTCCAGTAGCAGGGCACTGCCGCGATCCAGTCGGCCATGGCTGAACACGCCCGGCAGGCTGATGACTTTCAGCGGGCCTTCGGCCAGCGGCAGTTCGTAAGTCTGGGCCAGGCTTTCCAGGGATTTGGCTTGCGGGGCATTGGCCACCGTCACTTGCCACAACTGGCAGTGACGCGCACTGTCGAGCTTGCGCGGCTTGCCGAACGGGTTGAGTTGCTTGGACGCGCCTTCGATGCCGCTGCGTTTTTCCCCCACCAGGAACACTTCACGCCCGGCCAGGCGTGAGGCCACGGCGTTGAGAATGTAATCGGTCAGGTCCTTGGACTTGGGCAGGAACACCACCGCACTGTCGAACTCGCGATCCGGCACATTCACGCCGAAATGGCTGCGACCTTCGAAGCGTGCGTCGAGCGCGGCCTGATCGCCCGCATGCCAGCACCAACCGAAAGCATTGGGCAGGCGCCCGAGCAGATCATCGGCGGGCAGGCCGGCCAACAACAGCGAACCCTGGAATAACTCGACCTGACGAAGCAGTACTTCACTGCGCGGATCCATAACTGCTCCTGTGAAAAAAAGTGCCGCAGTTTATCAACTGACGACCCGCAGCGCCTTACCGCTGTAGAACGCCTGGGTGTTTTCCACCAGTTGGCCGACGATTCGCTGCCGCGCTTCGCGACTGCCCCAGGCGTTGTGCGGGGTGACGATCAGGCGCGGGATGTCGGCGGCCAGCAGCGGATTTCCCTGGGTCGGCGGTTCGACGCTCAACACATCGGTCGCCGCACCGCCCAGATGACCATTGCGCAGTGCATCGGCCAGGGCTTGCTCGTCGATCAGCCCGCCACGGGCGGTGTTGACCACGAAAGCCCCCGGTTTCATCGACGCCAGCTCGCGGGCACCGATGAAGTGCCGGGTGTGTTCGTTGAGCGGGCAGTGCAGGGTGAGGGCGTCGATCTGCGGCAGTAGTTCCTCCAGTGGCAAGCGATCCGGGCGCGCCGGACGCCCCGGAGTCTGCCCCAGCAATACGCGCATGCCAAAGGCTTCCGCCAGGCGAGCAACCGCGCTGCCGAGTTCACCATGCCCGAGCAGGCCGAGGGTTTTGCCTTCCAGTTCGACGATCGGGTAGTCCAGAAGGCAGAACTGTTTCGCCTGCTGCCAGCGTCCTTCGCCGACGGCTTTCTGATAGTCCGCCAACCGGGTTGCGAGGTTGAGCAACAGCATGATCGTGTGTTGCGCCACCGACGGCGTGCCGTAACCCTGACAGTTGCACACGGTGATGCCGTGGGCGCGGGCGGCGGCCAGATCGACGTTGTTGGTGCCGGTGGCGGTGATCAGGATCAGCTTCAGTTGTGGATTGGCGGCCATGGCGGCGGCATCGATCAGGATCTTGTTGCTGATGGCCACGGTCGCGCCTTGCAGGCGTTCGGCAACCTGCGCAGGCAGTGTCTGTGCGAACAGTTGCAGGTCGCTGAAGCAGGCGCGCAACGGCCCGAGGTCAAGGTCACCGAGATCCAGGGAAGGGTGATCGAGGAATACGGCGCGGTGGGCGTTCGTCATCAACTGTACCTGTTGTGCTTTGAAGGGAAGGCGTAATCTGCCGAGCCTAACAGATGAAACAAAACGTTACGCTTGGCCGAAAGGAGCCCCCATGTACTGGACCGAGTTCTTGACCGTAGCACTGATCCACCTGCTGGCCGTCGCCAGCCCCGGCCCGGACTTTGCCGTGGTAGTGCGCGAGAGCGTGACCCACGGGCGTCGCGCCGGCACCTGGACGGCATTGGGTGTGGGCACGGCGATTTTCCTGCACGTCGGTTATTCGCTGCTGGGCATCGGCCTGATCGTTTCCCAATCGATCGTGCTGTTCAACGCTTTGAAATGGGCCGCCGCCGCTTACCTGCTGTACATCGGCTACAAGGCCCTGCGCGCGCAACCGGCCAAGACCGTGACCGACGATCTGCACAAAGAGGCCGGCGAACGCACCGCCCGTGGCGCCTTCACCTCAGGCTTCGTGACCAACGGGCTGAACCCGAAAGCCACGCTGTTCTTCCTGTCACTGTTCACCGTGGTGATCAACCCGCACACGCCACTGGCGGTGCAAGCCGGTTACGGGATTTATCTGGCCGCCGCCACCGCCACCTGGTTCTGCCTGGTCGCAATGTTGTTCAGCCAACAGCGTGTGCGCGCCGGTTTCGCCCGCATGGGACACTGGTTCGACCGCACCATGGGCGCCGTGCTGATCGCCATCGGCGTGAAACTCGCGTTCACCGAGATGCATTGATCGAACTGAGCTGGTTCAGGGCGTTGAGGTACTCCCGGGGATTGTCCCCGAGCAAACGGCGGAACATCGCGCTGAACGCCCGCGCGCTGCCGTAACCCAGATCCCGCGCCACGCTCTGCACGCTGTCCCCGGCGAGCAGGCGGGGCAGGGCTTCCATCAGGCGCAATTGCTGGCGCCAGGCATTGAAATTCATCTGCAGTTGTTGCTGGAACAGCCGCGCCAATGTGCGCGAGCTGGCCCCGACCTGCTGCGCCCAGTCTTCCAGGGTATTGGGATGATCCGGTGTGCGCAGCAGCGCCAGGCAAATGTTTTGCAGGCGCCGGTCGCTTGGCATCGGGATGTGCAGCGGCAGGTTTTCGAGGCCGGCCAGTTCTTCGAGCATCAATTGCTGGATCAGTGGGTTGCCGGCGTGGGGCGGGCCCTGCACCGCGCGCAGGATCAGTTCGCGCAGCAACGGTGTCACCGCCAGCACGCAACAGTGTTGCAGGCTGGCCGGCGACAGTTCGGGCGCGATGAACAATGAACGCATCTGCACATCGCCGGACATGAAGATTTCATGGCCGACTTCCGGTGGAATCCACACCGCGCGGGTCGGCGGTATCACCCACGCACCTTGTGCTGTGACCACCCGCATGACACCGCTCACCGCATACAGCAACTGCGCCTCGCGATGCAGGTGCAATGGCTGGTGTGCGCCGTCCAGGTAATCCCGTGGATAGGCACTCACCGGGCCGTGTTCGAAATGACTGATCAACATGTCCGGTTCGCTGACTTGTATGGCAGGAATGCGCTTTTTCGCCAACTTAGCATAAGCGCTCACCCTCATCTGTTCACCACAAGAAAGCGTGCCGCGATGAATCAATCCAGAAATGTCATTCGCTACATCAACGCAGCCCATGTGATCGATCACATGTTCATGCTGATTTTTCCCGCCGCTGTGCTCGGCATGACCCAGGCCTTCGCCCTCGACTACGCCGCGTTGATCGGCCTGTCCCTGGGCGGTTTCATTGCGTTCGGCGCCTGTTCGCTACCGGCTGGCTGGCTGGGCGATCACTGGAGCCGGCGGCGGATGATGCTGGTGTTTTTTTTCGGCATCGGTGTTTCGGCAATCCTCACTGGCCTCAGTAACAGCCCGACGATGCTGGTCATCGGTCTGACCCTGGTCGGGGTTTTTGCCGCGATCTATCACCCGGTCGGCACGGCGATGCTGGTGGCTTACGCGCAGAATCGAGGGCGAGAGATCGGTATCAACGGCATGTGGGGCAACCTGGGCGTGGCGTTCTCGGCGCTGATCACCGGGCTGTTGGTGGCGCAGTTCGGCTGGCGCTCGGCATTCCTGATACCGGGTGCCGTGGCCATCGTGCTGGGGATCGGTTTTGCCTTGCAGGTCCGTGAGGAGCCGATCCCAAAACGCCCGCATAGCGCGCTCAAGGGCGCCGGCGGCCAGCGCATTTCGATGGTGATGGTGTTCGGCGTGCTGGCACTGGCCACGGCCACCGGCGGCGTGGTGTTCAACGCCACCACCATGACCTATCCGAAACTGTTTCAGGAGCGCTTGCATGACCTGTTCGCCTCGCCGCAGACCCTTGGTGTGGTGGTGAGCCTGGCGTACGCGTTCGGTGCGGTGGCGCAGTTGAGCATCGGGCAATTGCTGCACCGGGTCAGTTTGAAATGGCCATTTGTGGTGCTGACGCTGTTTCAGGCACCACTGCTTTATGCCATGGCTTACGTCGATGGCTGGGCGGTGATCGCGCTCGGAGCGGCGTTCATGTTCGTGGTGTTCGGCCAGGTGACGGTGAACGATTCGATGGTCGCCAATTTTGTCGCGCCGCAATGGCAGTCCCGGGTATTTGCCCTGCGTTACTGTTTATCGTTCGGTGCCAGTGCGACGGCGATTCCGCTGATTTCCTATGTCGAACCGCGCCATGGTTTTGTGGGGCTTTACCTGATTTTGGCCGGATTTGGCGCTTTGACGTTCCTGGCGGCAGTGGTTTTCCCACGTACGCCTTCCGAAGCGGCTGTAGGGCAAACGGCCTGACCGGTGATGAAATCCGACAAATGCTGGCGCTGGGCTAGCATTTGTACGGCTCTGCAAATCATTCCTTTGGCTGATTTGGCTGGCGTATAAGGGTTCTAGAGTACAAAACTCCAACGCCAACACCGTGCAGTCAGAAAAGGGATTCTTATGTTGCAGACTCGCGTTATTCCGCCCGCCGAAGGGGCCTACCAGTATCCATTGCTGATTAAACGGCTGCTGATGTCGGGCGCCCGTTACGAGAAAACCCGCGAGATCATCTACCGTGACCAGTTGCGCTACAGCTATCCGACGCTGATCGAGCGGGTCGCGCGACTGGCCAACGTACTGACGGCAGCCGGCGTAAAGGCCGGCGATACCGTGGCGGTGATGGACTGGGACAGCCATCGCTACCTGGAATGCATGTTTGCCATTCCGATGATCGGCGCGGTGATTCACACCATCAACGTGCGCCTGTCGCCGGAACAGATCCTCTACACCATGAATCACGCCGAGGACCGCTTCGTGCTGGTCAACAGCGAGTTCGTCGGGCTGTACCAGGCTATCGCGCCGCACCTGACCACGGTGGAGAAAACCCTGCTGTTGACCGATCTGCCGGAGAAAACCGCAGATCTGCCGAATCTGGTCGGCGAGTACGAGCAACTGCTGGCGGCCGCGAACCCGCAGTACGACTTTCAGGACTTCGACGAAAACTCGGTCGCCACCACGTTCTACACCACGGGCACCACCGGCAATCCGAAAGGTGTGTATTTCACCCATCGGCAACTGGTGCTGCACACCATGGGCGTGTCGACCATCATGGGCGCCATCGACAGTGTGCGGCTGCTGGGCACCAACGACGTGTACATGCCGATCACCCCAATGTTCCACGTGCATGCCTGGGGCCTGCCGTATGTGGCGACCATGCTCGGGCTCAAGCAGGTTTATCCGGGGCGTTACGACCCGGAATTCCTCGTCGAATTGTGGCGCAAGGAGAAGGTCACGTTCTCTCATTGCGTGCCGACGATTCTGCAAATGGTGCTCAACGCCAAGGGCGCGCAAGGAACCGATTTCGGCGGCTGGAAAATCGTCATCGGCGGCAGCGCGCTCAATCGCACGCTGTATGAAACGGCCAAGAGTAAGGGCATCCAGCTGACCGCCGCCTACGGGATGTCGGAAACCGGGCCGTTGGTGTCGTGCGCGCATCTGAACGACGAGCTGATGGCGGGCACCGAAGACGAACGCACGACTTACCGGATCAAGGCCGGGGTGCCGGGGCCATTGGTCGAAGCGGCCATCGTCGATGGCGACGGCAATTTCCTGCCGGCCGATGGCGAAACCCAGGGCGAACTGGTGCTGCGTGCGCCGTGGCTGACCGAGGGCTATTTCAACGAACCGCAGAAGGGCGCCGAGCTGTGGGCCGGCGACTGGCTGCACACCGGCGATGTCGCGACGCTCGACAGCATGGGCGTGATCGACATCCGCGACCGGATCAAGGACGTGATCAAGACCGGTGGCGAATGGATTTCCTCGCTGGACCTCGAAGACCTGATCAGTCGCCACGTCGCGGTACGTGAAGTAGCAGTGGTGGGCATCGCCGATCCGCAGTGGGGCGAGCGCCCGTTTGCCTTGCTGGTGATCCGCGAAGGGCACGCCATCGGGGCCCGTGAGCTCAAGGAACACCTCAAGCCGTTCGTCGAACTGGGGCACTTGAGCAAGTGGGCGATTCCGAGTCAGATTGCGCTTGTTACTGAAATTCCCAAGACCAGTGTCGGCAAGCTCGACAAGAAGCGCATCCGCCTCGACATCACCGAATGGCAGGCCAACAACAGCACCTTCCTCTCGACACTCTGAGTGTCCCCTGGCGCGCCGAAAACGGCGCGCCAGGCCCACCAAGCAAGCGCTTGGCTTGTGAAATCCAGAAAATCAGCCATCCTTGCCGGGCCGACCTGTGTCGGACTGGCGAAAGGACTGTTCCAGAGTGGCCGGCAGCTGCAAATCACACTTTAGAGGGATCAAGCAGTACCCCCTGCTGGCTATAGTCCGCTCAAGGATTTTTAAGAACGGGGCGCACGCACAAACGGGGCGATGCAACATTGAAGTGACTTCGGGAGCCCCCTGGTTCCCGGTCCTTCAGGCGTTTTTAAAAGTACTCACTGCCATAACAATAATGCACATGGAGTAGCGTCGATGACCTCAGTAAACCAGTTCTGGCGCCGGGCAAAACTGCCTCTGGCGGTCAGTCTTGCCTCCACGCTCGCCGGGCCCGCATTCGGCGTCAGTTTCAACGTCGGTGAAATCGAAGGCCAGTTCGACTCCTCGCTCTCCCTGGGCATGAGTGTTTCGACCCAGCAACCGAACAAGGATCTTATTGGTGTCAACAACGGCGGCCGGGGCCTGTCCCAGACCTCCGACGACGGTCACTTGAACTTCAAGAGCGGGCAAGCGTTCTCGAAGATCTTCAAGGGCATCCATGACCTCGAACTGAAATATGGCGACACCGGTGTCTTCGTCCGGGGCAAGTACTGGTACGACTTCGCGCTGCAGAACCAGGACCTGGAATACAAGGACGTCAGCAACCACAACCGCGACGTGGCAGCCCGCTCTTCGGGCGGCCAGATTCTCGATGCGTTCATCTATCACAACTACGCCATTGCCGATGAGCCGGGTTCGGTGCGTCTGGGCAAGCAGGTGGTGAACTGGGGTGAAAGTACGTTCATCGGTGGTGGTATCAACTCGATCAACCCGATCGACGTTTCCGCGTTCCGCCGCCCTGGGGCCGAGATCAAGGAAGGCCTGATTCCGGTCAACATGTTCTACCTTTCCCAGAGCATTACCGAAAACCTGTCGGCAGAAGGCTTCTATCAGATTGACTGGCAGAAGACCGTGACCGACAACTGCGGCACGTTCTTCTCCCAGCCTGACATCGTGACCACCGGTTGCGACGACAACCTGCGAGTGCTGAACAAACGTTCGACCATTCCAGGCGTTGCCCTCGGTCCATTGGCTGCGGCCGGTGTCGACGTCAACGAAGAGGGCGTACTGGTGCGCCGCTCCCCGAACCGCAATGCGCGGGACAGCGGGCAGTGGGGCGTGTCCGCCAAGTACATGTTCGATCCGCTGGCCACCGAATTCGGTGCCTACTTCATGAATTACCACAGCCGTGCGCCGATCTTCAGCGCAACCGGTGCGCCACAATCGATCTACAACGGCGTCAAGGCACTGCCTGGTCCGTTCCAGGCGCTGGGCCCTCTGGTGGTGGCGGGTAACTCCGAATACTTCATCGAATACCCGGAAGACATTCGCCTCTACGGTCTGAGCTTCTCCACCACCCTGCCTACCGGTACGGCGTGGAGCGGTGAGATCAGCTACCGGCCGAATGCGCCGGTGCAACTGAACTCCACCGATATCCTGTTCGCCGGTGTGCGTCCGTTGGGCGGCGCGCTGACCAACGCCTCGATCCTCAATGGCGTTCCGGGTCAGGACCTGCACGGTTATAACCGCAAGGAAATCACCCAACTGCAAACCACCCTGACGCACTTCTTCGATCAGGTCATGGGCGCCAACCGCCTGACCCTGGTGGGTGAAGTCGGTGTGACCCACGTCGGCGGTCTGGAGAGCAAGTCCGAGGCCCGCTACGGTCGCGATCCGGTCTTCGGTCCGGGTGAACTGCCGTCCACTGGCGGTCTGAACACCTGCTCGCAGATCCTCAACACTTCGACCATCAACGGTGCCGGGCCTGGCGCTTCGACCAGCAACCGCTCCAGCAATTGCGACAATAACGGCTTCACCACGGCCACTTCCTGGGGCTATCGCGCCCGTGCCATCTGGGATTACAGCGACGTGTTCGCCGGTGTGAACCTGAAGCCGAACGTGGCGTGGTCCCACGACGTCAAGGGTTACTCCCCAGGCCCTGGCGGCAACTTCGAGGAAGGCCGCAAGGCCATCAGCCTCGGGCTGGATGCCGAATATCAGAACACCTATACCGCCAGCCTGGCCTACACCAACTTCTTTGGTGGCGAATACAGCACGGTGGATGATCGCGACTTCGTTGCCCTCAGTGTTGGCGTGAACTTCTAAGTACAGTTTTTCAGGACGAACAAACCTATGAAAATAACAAAGAATCTGTTCCACGCCGGTGTTCTGGGGCTTTCGCTGCTGGCGACCAGCGTGATGGCGGCAGTACCTGCCGCCGAAGCCGACAAACTGGGCAAAAGCCTGACCCCGATGGGGGCCGAGATGGCGGGCAATGCCGACGGTTCGATCCCGGCCTGGAAGCCGCTGGCGAAGAATGCCGGCACCGTCGACAGCAAAGGCTTCCTGTCCGATCCGTATGGCAGTGAGAAACCGTTGTTCACTATCACCGCGCAGAACGTCGACCAGTACAAGGACAAGCTTGCGCCGGGCCAGTACGCGATGTTCAAGCGTTACCCGGATACCTTCAAGATGCCGGTCTACCCGTCCCATCGCGGTGCCACCGTGCCGGATGACGTGTTCGCCGCGATCAAGAAAAACGCCACGACCACCACGCTGGTGGCCGGTGGCAACGGTCTGGAAAACTTCCAGACCGCCATCCCGTTCCCGATCCCGAAAGACGGTCTGGAAGTCATCTGGAACCACATCACCCGCTATCGCGGTGGCAGCGTGACCCGTCTGGTGACCCAGGCGACTCCGCAGACCAACGGCTCGTTCAGCCTGGTGTATTTCCAGGACCAGTTCGTGTTCCGCGACAAGATGAAGGACTACGATCCGGCCAACCCGGGTAACGTGCTGTTCTACTTCAAGCAGAAAGTGACCGCGCCGGCTCGTCTGGCAGGTACCGTGCTGCTGGTGCACGAGACTCTCGACCAGGTGAAAGAGCCGCGCAAGGCCTGGGTCTATGCGACCGGTCAGCGCCGTGTGCGCCAGGCACCACAAGTGTCCTATGACGGTCCGGGTACTGCGGCGGACGGTCTGCGTACCTCGGACAACCTGGACATGTACAACGGTGCACCGGATCGTTATGACTGGAAGCTGGAAGGCAAGAAGGAGATGTACATTGCCAACAACAGCTACAAGATCGATTCGCCGACGCTGAAGTACGCCGACATCATCAAGGCCGGCCACATCAATCAGGACCTGACCCGTTACGAGCTGCGCCGCGTCTGGCACGTGGTGGCTACCCTGAAGCCGGGTCAGCGTCACATCTACGCCAAACGTGACTTCTTCATCGATGAAGATACCTGGCAGGCAGCGGTCATCGACCACTACGACGGTCGCGGTCAGCTGTGGCGCGTCGCCGAGGCCCATGCCGAGGACTACTACGACAAGCAAGTGCCGTGGTACGCGCTGGAAACCCTGTATGACCTGCAATCCGGTCGTTACCTGGCACTGGGCATGAAGAACGAAGAGAAACAGGCTTATGACTTCGGCTTCTCTGCCACCAAGAGCGAATTCCAGCCGGGCAACCTGGGCCAGGACGGTATCCGCTAAGCTGTAACCCGAGGCCGCATCCTCGAAAAAACGCCCCGACTGGTTCGGGGCGTTTTTTTTGCGTGGTGATTTTGTAGCCATTTGTAGCAACAACTTCATATGTACGCCGTTTAAGGCTAGTCTGCGGACATCTGCCACGCCGCCAACAGCCATTCGAACAAGAGCCGGCCATGACTGATCTGTCCCCACTTCCGGGTCCTGCAAGCGTTGCCGTCGCGGCACTGGACGGACGCTTTTTCCGTCCTCCGCTGCCTGACGGATACGTGATGCGCCCCCGCCTCTGCGAGCGCCTGCAAGCCGGGCTCGGTGGGCGTCTGTTGCTGGTCTGCGCCCCGGCCGGGTTCGGCAAAAGCTCGCTGGCCGTGGAGTTCTGCCAAAACCTGCCGAGGGATTGGCAAAGCCTGTGGCTGGGGCTGAGTGCCCGGGACAGTGACCCGGGGCGCTTTCTCGAGCGCTTGCTCGAAGGCTTGCAGGACTACTTCCCGGAACTCGGCAGCCGTGCACTCGGCCTGTTGAAAATGCGTCAGCGTCATCAGCCGTTCGCCTTCGAAGAATGGCTCGATGGCCTGCTCGATGAGCTGGCACTGCACCTGCAACCAGCCTCGCCACTGTTGTTGGTGCTGGACGATTACCACCTCGCCCAAGGCCCGGTACTGGATCGTTGCCTGCAATTTTTCCTCAATCATTTGCCCGATGGCCTGCTGGTCATGGTAACCAGCCGTCAGCGGCCGGATTGGCATCTCGCCCGTCTGCGCCTGTCGCGACAGTTGCTGGAACTGCATGAACAGGATCTGCGCCTGACCCACGACGAAGCGCTGGCGTTGCTTGATCGGCACAGCAGTTCGTTACGCGGTGAAGCCCTGGAAAACCTGATTCAGCGCAGCGAAGGTTGGGTGGCTGGGCTGCGCTTCTGGTTGCTGGCGGTGTCCGAGGCCGGGAGTGACGCAGCGTTGCCGCAGGCCTTGAACAGCGGGGAAGGGCTGATCCGTGATTACCTGCTCGAAGAAGTCATCGACTGCCTGCCGGCCGAGGTGCAGGCGTTTCTCTATGACACTGCGCCGCAGGAACGTTTTTGCAGCGAGCTGTGCGATGCGGTGCGCGAATCCCACGACAGTGCCGAGATTCTGCGCTTCCTGTTGGCGCATCAGGTGTTTCTGGTGCCGCTGGATGAACACGGACACTGGTATCGCTATCACCATTTGTTTTCCGATCTGTTGCGCAGCAGGCCGATAGCCCGGGCGATTGTGCCCGCGGCAACACTGCACCTGCGTGCCTGTCGCTGGTTCAATGCCCAAGGCCTGCTCGATGAGGCCGTGGAGCAGGCGTTGCGGGCAGGGCATCTGGACGTGGCGGCGAATCTGGTCCAGAACCTGTCCGAGGAACAATTGCTCGCCGAGCAGAACGTCGGCATGTTACTGCGCTGGAAGATGGACTTGCCCGACAGTCTGCTGATCAGCACGCCACGCCTGATCGTGTTGTACAGCTGGGCACTCGGGCTGGCGTGCCAGCTCGACGCAGCCGAAGAACTCGCCAGTCACCTGAGCCGCTTTCTGCCGGCGCCATCGGCCACGGCACAAAAATCCATGCTTGCCCAATGGCTGGCGCTGAAGGGCATCATCGCCCGTGGCCGAGGCCATCGCGAGCAGACCATCGAGTATTGCAGCGAAGCACTGGAGAGCCTGCCGGCCAAACGATACGGACAGCGCCTGATGTGCCTGTCGACTTTGTCCAATCTGGCGATTGCCGATGGCGATCTTTGGCGTGCCCGCGGATTGAACCGCGAATCCCTGGAGCTGGCTCAGCGGGTCGGCAATCCGTTGTTCGAAGCGCTGGCCCATTACGACCGTGCGCGGGTGTTGCAGGCGCGGGGCGAAATCGAACGGGCGCTGGATGAGGTTCATCAGGGGCTGGACCGGCTGCGAGGGTTGTCTGCGCAACGGTTGTATGCGGTGCGTGCACGGCTCACCTTGTACGAAGGTTTTCTGTTGGCAATGCGCCTGCAGCCACAGGCGGCACTCTCGCGTCTGCTGGCGGGGCTGAGCGAGGCGCGGGCCTGTCGCGATATCAGTGTACTGATCGGCCACTGTGTGATTGCTCGACTGGACGGGAGCCGTGGGGAGTTCGCCAAGGCTTTCGCCGAACTGGCGGAAGCCGAACGATTGATGCACATCTGGGACGTCCCACCGATCTACTACCTGGCGATGATTACCCTGGTCAAATGTGAACTGTGGTTGGCGCAAGGGCGTACTGATCTGGCCGAAGCGTGGCTCGCGCGCCTGGGCCAGACCTACACCGGCGAACGCGCGGCGGCTCCACCGGAGTTCCATCCACAACTGCCGCTGCATGTCGAGTTGCAACAGGCCCTGCTCGATGTGATTCAGGGTCAGCCGATGCTCGCCGAAGGACGCTTGAACGTGTTGTTGGAAAACGGCCAGCAAACGGGTCGTCAATTGTTGAGTGTGATGGCGTTGACGCAAAAAGTGGCACTGCTGCTGGTGAACGGGCGCGAGCCGGAGGCCCGCAAGGCATTGGCCCAGGCGCTGGAAGCCGCCGATGGTGGGGTGTTGCAACCGTTCGACGTGTTGATCAACGAACACCCTGACTGGTTGCGTGGCCAACTGCTGCTGATCGTGCCGAACCTTGTCGGGCGGCAACTGCTGGAGCATTTTCCGGCGAACGCCGTGCGTCCCCCTGCGGATTGCTCAACGGCCGAGCAGCTCAGTGGTCGGGAGCTGGCTGTATTGCGTCTGATCGCTCAAGGTTGCTCGAACCAGGAAATCAGCGAACAACTGTTCATTTCGCTGCACACGGTGAAAACCCATGCCAGCCATATCAACAGCAAATTAGGGGTCGAGCGCCGCACACAGGCGGTGGCGCGGGCCAAGGAATTGGGTGTGTTGAGCTGACCGCAACAAATGTCGGCCAATAAAAAACGCCCCGAATCAGTCGGGGCGTTCTTTGTTTCCGTTCCCGGCCTGTTTCACTGGCCGGGAACCCATGGGACAGCGTCAGGCCACCAGATCGTTGGCGCTGAAGCTGTTGACACCGACCAGCTGGATTTCGAAGTCCGCACCGGCGTTGCCACTGACGTTGCCCGACAGAACATGGTCGACGAAGCGCAATTGGCCTGCACCCGTGAAGTCGGCGCCACCGATGAAGGTGAAGCCATTGACGCCGGCAGTCAGCAGGTTGGCATCAAATTTCGTCAGGTCGATCTTGTCACCCTGCAAACTGTTGAAGTCGGTGATGACGTCGCGGTTGGCGCCAATACCCATTTCGTTGACCGCGCGGAAAACGAAGGTGTCCGCTCCGGCATCGCCGAAGAGCACATCTGCACCGGCACCGCCGTCCAGGATGTTGTTGCCGGCATTGCCTCTGAGAATGTTGTTCAGTGAGTTGCCGGTGGCCTTGATGGCATTGCCGACCAGGTTGAGATTCTCGAGATTGGCGCCCAGCGTGTAATCGATGTACGAATAGACGGAGTCGACATCGCTGGCCGACGGGCCTTCTTCAATGACCAAATCCCCGATGTTGTCGACCACGTAGCTGTCGTTGCCGGCCCCCCCGATCAGGGTGTCTGCACCTGCGCCGCCGTTGAGGGTGTTGTCATCGCTGTTGCCGATCAGGGTGTTGCTCAGCGCGTTGCCGTAGACGGTGAAAACGCCGGAACCGGTCAACTGGACGTTCTCGAAGTTTTGCAGGTTGCCGAGATTCAGGTCGACGATATTGGTTTGTGAGGTGGCGTTGTAGCCGATCAACAGGGTGTCGTTGCCTTCGTTGGCTTTTTCCTGAACGAGGGCCAGTTCGCCTGCCTGATCCAGGCCGTAGGTGTCGTTGCCCTTGCCCCCGATCATGGTGTCCAGGCCTGCCCCGCCAATCAGGCGGTTGTCGTTGTCGTTGCCCCTGAGGATGTTGTTCAACGAGTTGCCGGTGGCGTTGAGGGCGTTGCCGACCAGATTGAGGTTCTCGAGATTCGCGCCCAGCGTGTAATCGATGTACGAGTAGACTGAGTCGAGGTCGCTGGCCAAAGGACCTAGTTCGATGACCACGTCCCCGATGTTGTCCACGACATAGCTGTCGTTGCCGGCGCCACCGATCATGGTATCCGCGCCTGCACCGCCGTTGAGGGTGTTGTCGCCGCTGTTGCCGGTCAGGGTGTTGTTCAGTGCGTTGCCGTAGACGGTGAAACCACCTGCGCCGGTGATGGCGACATCCTCGATGTTGAGCAGGCTGGCCTGGTTCAGGTCGATGACGTTGTTTCGTGCACTGGAGTCGTACTCGATCACCAGCAGGTCAGTGCCTTCGTTGGCGAACTCCTGGATGAGCGCCAGTTCGCCGACCTGATCAATGCCGTAGGCATCATTGCCCTTGCCGCCGATCATGGTGTCCAGGCCCGCGCCACCGACCAGCTGGTTGTTACCGTCGTTGCCGATGAGCACATTGTTCTGTTCGTTGCCAATGCCGTAGATATTGCCGGTGCCGGTCAGGGTAAGGTTTTCCACATACTGGCTGAGGGTGTAGTTCACCGACGCGCGTACCGTATCGGTGCCGTCCCAGCGGTAGTTTTCAGTCACCACGTCACCGACGTTATCGACAATGTAGGTATCGTCGCCTGCGCCGCCGATCATGATGTCGGCGCCCGCGCCGCCGTCCAGTATGTTGTTGCCGTCGGTGCCCCTGAGAATGTTGTTCAGCGAGTTACCTGTGGCCTTGATGGCACTGCCGACCAGGTTCAGGTTCTCGAGGTTGGCACCCAGCGTGTAGTCGATGTAGGAGTAGACCGAATCGACATCACTGGCCGACGGGCCTTCTTCAATGACCACATCCCCGGCGTTGTCGACCACGTAGCTGTCGTTGCCGGCACCGCCGATCATGGTATCCGCGCCTGCGCCACCGTTAAGGGTGTTGTCATCACTGTTGCCGGTCAGGGTGTTGTTCAGCGCATTGCCATAAACGGTGAATAAACCGGAACCGGTCAAGGCAACATTTTCAATGTTTTGCAGGCTGGCGCGATTCAGATCGACGGTACTGCCCAGTACGCTGAATGCCTTGTATTCAATCACCAGCGTGTCATTGCCTTCGTTGGCCAGTTCCTGGACGAGATCCAGCTCACGCTCCTCATCGATGCCATAGGCATCATCGCCTTTGCCGCCGATCAGGGTATCGACTCCGGCGCCGCCAACCAGTTGGTTGTTACCGTCGTTGCCGATGATGATGTTGTCCTGGTCGTTGCCAATGCCGTAGATGTTGCCAGTTCCGGTCAGGGTGAGGTTTTCCAGATTGGCGCTGAGTCTGTAGTTGACCGAGGCGCGGACTGTGTCGATTCCTCCCTGCAGGCGGTTGGTTTCATTGATGACGTCGCCCACATTGTCAACGATGTAGGTATCGTTGCCCAAACCGCCGATCATCAGATCGGCTCCCGCGCCGCCGTCCAGCACGTTGTTTCCGTCGGTGCCCCTGAGGATGTTGTTCAGCGCGTTACCGGTGGCGTTGATGGCGTTGCCGACCAGGTTCAGGTTCTCAAGGTTGGCGCCCAGCGTGTAATCGATGTACGAGTAGACCGAATCGACATCACTGGCTGACGGGCCTTCTTCAATGATCACATCCCCGACGTTGTCGACGACATAGCTGTCGTTGCCGGCGCCGCCGATCAGGGTATCCGCACCTGCGCCGCCGTTGAGAGTGTTGTCATCGCTGTTGCCGATCAGGGTGTTGCTCAGCGCGTTGCCGTAGACGGTGAAAACGCCGGAACCGGTCAACTGGACGTTCTCGAAGTTTTGCAGGTTGGCGATATTCAGGTCGACGATATTGGTTTGTGCAGTGGCGTTGTAGCCGATCAACAGGGTGTCGTTGCCTTCGTTGGCCAGTTCCTGAACGAGGGCCAGTTCACCTGCCTGGTCCAGGCCGTAGGTGTCGTTGCCCTTGCCCCCGATCATGGTGTCCAGGCCTGCCCCGCCAATCAGGCGGTTGTCGTTGTCGGTGCCCCTGAGGATATTGTTCAGCGAGTTGCCGGTGGCGTTCAGGGCGTTGCCGACCAGGTTGAGGTTCTCGATATTCGCACCCAGCGTGTAATCGATGTAGGAGTAGACCGAGTCGAGATCGCTGGCCGACGGGCCTTGTTCGATGACCACGTCACCGATGTTGTCGACGATATAGCTGTCGTTGCCGGCGCCACCGATCATGGTATCTGCGCCCGCGCCGCCGTTCAGGACGTTGTCATCGCTATTGCCGGTCAGGGTGTTGTTCAGTGCGTTGCCGTAGACGGTGAAACCACCGGCGCCGGTGATGGCGACATCCTCGATGTTGAGCAGGCTGGCCTGGTTCAGGTCGATGATGTTGTTTTGTGCGCTGGCGCTGTACTCGATCACCAGCAGGTCCGTGCCTTCGTTGGCGAACTCCTGGATGAGGGCCAGCTCGCCGACCTGATCGACGCCATAGGCGTCATTGCCCTTGCCGCCGATCATGGTGTCCAGGCCCGCGCCACCCACCAGTTGGTTGTTGCCATCGTTGCCGACCAGCAGGTTGTTCTGGGCATTACCGATACCGTAGATATTGCCGGTGCCGGTCAGATAGAGATTTTCCAGATTGGCACTGAGGGCGTAGTTCGCCGAAGCGCGGACGGTGTCGATCTCGGTGGCCAGGGTGCTGGTTTCACTGATGATGTCGGCACTATTGTCGACGATGTAAGTATCGTTGCCCAGGCCGCCAATCATGATGTCGGCGCCCGCACCGCCGTCCAGTACGTTGTTGCCGTCGGTGCCCCTCAGGATGTTGTTCAGCGCATTGCCGGTGGCGTTCAGAGCATTGCCGACCAGGTTCAGGTTCTCGAGGTTGGCACCCAGCGTGTAGTCGATGTAGGAGTAGACCGAGTCAACATCACTGGCCGACGGGCCTTCTTCAATGACCACATCCCCGGCGTTGTCGACGACATAGCTGTCGTTGCCGGCACCGCCGATCATGGTATCCGCGCCCGCGCCACCGTTGAGGGTGTTGTCCAGTGCATTGCCGATCAGCGTGTCATTGAATGCCGAGCCGTAAGCGTTTTCGATCTTCGCGCCGTACGCAATCGCCAGTCCCTGATTGAACGAGTTGCCTGCCTGGTCGGTGAAGGCCTTGCCGATCTTGCTGTATTGGCCTTCGTTGAGGTTGATGCTGACGGCTGCCAGTTGATTGCTGGCGTCGATTGAATCGATACCGCCGGCATCCCAGATGGTTTCGAACACTGACTGTGTCGGGGCCCACGAGTAAACGTTGTTGCCGGTCATCCACTGAGTATTGGCGCCATAAAGGCTCTGGATCGCCAGGATATCCAGCACCATGGGGGTGGTTGGCAGGTATGAGTAACTGTTGTTGTAGCTCATGATGGTGAAGCCGGCGTCATCGAGCGACGGGTCAAGCGTGATGCTGTTGGTAGCCGATGGCGCGAACGAATGTTTAAGGCCTATTGCGTGACCGATTTCATGAACGAATGTCATGAAGTCGTAGGTGCCCTTGTCCGGAAAAGGTTGACTGGTGTTCGGCCCGATCCATACGTCGCCGCCATTGGGTTTTTGGGAAGGGGTGTAAGCCCAGGCTGCCGCGTCGGCATCGAGAAACGAGTAACCGCCGAAACGCAAATCGCCCACGCTTGTCGAGGATTCACCAGTCAACTGGAACGTGATATTGGCTACTGCTGACCAGCTATCCAGAGCGCTTATAACCGCCATTTGCTGGGCATTGGTCAGTGCATAGGCTGCCTTGGGTTCGTTGTCAGCGCTGTAGTTCGGAGCGAAGACCGATACGCCAGGGACAATGAAGCTGTACGTCAGACTGGTTACCGCACTTGGGGTGTACCATTGGGTACTTTCCCATTTATTGCCGGAGATGAGGCTGTCGACAGGGGCTACCCCAGTCAGTGAGGCGAACCAAGTGCTTGTGTAACCAGTAGGGCGTGGCATGCGTAATTCCTGAGAGAGGCTGCGGCCCTTCCCGAAATGTGGCCGCTACAAGATTGGATTTTGCACGAGAACAAGGGTGTTTGACATCATCTGGCCACTACTTTCTGATTAGTGGCGCCAATTAACTGACCCGGCGATCTGTATCGGCGAGTGCAGTAGAATCCTGAAGCGAACGTCAACGTTGTCTGCCCAGGACCCCATTTCATGTCTGCTCCAAGTCCCTCGCTCATTCGCGAAACTTTCCCGGTCGGCCCATTGCAGTGCAATTGCACGATCATCGGCGACCCCATCACGAAAAAAGCCATCGTCGTCGACCCGGGCGGCAATCCCGATCTGATCATGGCGCGCCTCGATGCGCTGGGTCTGAAAGTGGTCAGTATCATCCACACTCATGCGCATCTTGATCATTTTCTCGCCTCCGGACAGATGAAAGAGAGAACCGGCGCAACGCTGCATCTGCACAAAGAGGATCAGTTCCTGTGGGACAACCTCGAAATGCAATGCCAGATGTTCGGCGTGCCTTACACCCCGGTGCCCTCACCGGATCGCTGGCTGAGCGACGACGAGGAACTGGCCTGCGGATGCGGCGTGGCGCTGCACACGCCGGGGCATACACCCGGTTCCATGAGTTTTTGGTTTTCCGAGGCTAAGCTGTTGATTGCCGGTGACACATTGTTCCGGCGAGGAGTAGGGCGCACGGATTTGTGGGGCGGCGATCAGGCGACCATCGTGCGATCGATCAAGCAGCGACTGTACACATTGGACGAGGACGCGACCGTTGTGGCCGGACATGGCCCGGATACGCGTCTGGGCGATGAGATGCGGGAAAATCCGTTCGTGCGCGCCTAAACATTTTGTCACGAGTGCCCGGCGGAATTTTTGTGCATTGTCATGATCCAACGCCCGCAAAGGTCCATTGCCAAACGGCCGTTGCACCACAGAATGCAAAAAAAGTAGGAGCTCTCCATGTTCACCACGCGTCGTTTGATTATTGTCGCTACTGCCGTAGCCGTACTGTCCGGCTGCGCCTCGCCCAACCCGTATGACAATCAGGGTCAGGCCGACGGTGGCTCCCAGGGCATGAGCAAAACCGCAAAATACGGCGGCCTCGGTGCACTGGCCGGTGCGCTGGCTGGTGCCGCCATCGACCACAACAACCGCGGCAAGGGCGCCCTGATCGGCGCTGCTGTCGTCGGTGCTTCCGCTGCCGGTTACGGTTACTACGCCGATCAGCAGGAGAAGAAACTGCGCGCCAGCATGGCCAACACCGGCGTTGAAGTGCAGCGTCAGGGCGATCAGATCAAGCTGATCATGCCGGGCAACATTACCTTCGCCACCGATTCGGCGAACATCGCTCCAAGCTTCTACCAGCCGCTGAACAACCTGGCCAACTCGCTCAAGGAGTTCAACCAGAACCAGATCGAGATCGTCGGGTACACCGACAGCACCGGCAGTCGCCAGCACAACATGGACCTTTCCCAGCGTCGTGCGCAGAGCGTGGCGACCTACCTGACTTCGCAAGGCGTCAGCGGTGCCAACCTGAGCGCCCGCGGTGCCGGCCCGGATAATCCGATCGCCAGCAACGGTGACGTCAATGGCCGCGCGCAGAACCGCCGCGTCGAGGTTAACCTCAAAGCCATCCCTGGCCAGCAGTACGGTGGCCAGCAACAGCCGGGCACCGTTCAGCAATACCCGTAACCGTCAGGTACAAAAAAGCCCCCGGACAAGTGATTGTCCGGGGGCTTTTTGTTGGCGCGAAGGTTGATTACTTCTTCAGGCCGTAATGCTCGTCGAGCATGCCCGGCGAGTTCGGGGTCTTCGGCGCGTAGTCACGCGGCGGTTCCTGATCCCGTGGCGGCGTCAGGCGTTCCCGTGGGGCCTGTGCTGCCTCGGAGTGCAAAGAAGCCAGCAGGCGTTGACGAGTCTGCTCGTCCAGGGCAAGGCGGTTGGCGCCCTCGGCGAGATGGTCCTGCACTTCCTGATAGCTCTGGGTCAGCTTCTTGACCAGGTTGGCGGTGCTGTTGAAGTGGGTCACCACTTCGTTCTGATAACTGTCGAAACGTTCCTGAATATCGTCCAGTTGACGCTGCGTGCGGCTGGGCGCGGCGTTCGGCGCAACGCGTGCGATCAGGAAACCAATGGCGACACCCACAACCAGGGCAAGAGTCGGCAACAACCAAACTAAGAGCGAGTGTTCCACGAGTCCTTCCTCTATAAACGGCTTTGCTTTACGTTAACGGCTCGAACCTGCGCTGTATACCGCGATTCACTCGCAATAGATTGGCACAGACAATTTGCTAGACGAGTCGACCCGATTCGAGGTCACGGAGTTCCTTCCTTGCTGATGCGTGAAACCCCTGTAGTGATTGATGGCCCGGTGGGTCAACTTGAATCCCTGTACCTGGATAACGAGCAGCCACGCGGCATCGCGCTGATCTGCCATCCCAACCCGGTGCAGGGCGGCACCATGCTCAACAAGGTCGTCTCGACCCTGCAGCGCACCGCGCGCGACGCGGGCCTGATTACCCTGCGTTTCAACTATCGCGGCGTCGGTGCCAGTGAAGGTTCCCATGACATGGGCAGCGGTGAAGTCGATGACGCTCAGGCAGCCGCCGCGTGGTTGCTGGAAAAACACCCGGATCTACCGCTGACCCTGTTCGGTTTCTCTTTTGGTGGATTTGTTGCAGCAAGTCTCGGCGGTCGTCTTGAAGCACAAGGCGTGGTGCTCAAGCATCTGTTCATGGTGGCGCCTGCGGTCATGCGCCTGGGCGATCAGGATCAGTTGCCGCAGCAGGGCGAGCTGACCGTGATCCAGCCGGAAACCGATGAAGTGATCGACCCGCAGCTGGTCTACGAATGGTCCGACAAACTCCAGCGCCCCCATGAGCTGCTGAAAGTGGCAGAATGCGGACACTTTTTTCATGGCAAGCTGACCGATCTCAAGGATCTGATCCTGCCGCGTCTCTCGAATTGATTGCAGTCTGACAAGCGATTACCCATGACGAACCGTACCCGCATCCTCACCGGCATCACCACCACCGGCACCCCGCACCTGGGCAACTACGCCGGCGCCATTCGCCCGGCGATCGTCGCCAGCCGTGACACGAACGCCGATTCGTTCTACTTCCTGGCCGACTACCACGCCCTGATCAAGTGCGATGACCCGCTGCGCATCCAGCGCTCGCGTCTGGAAATCGCCGCGACCTGGCTGGCCGGTGGCCTGGATGTGGATCGCGTGACCTTCTATCGCCAGTCCGACATTCCGGAAATTCCCGAGCTGACCTGGCTGCTGACCTGCGTCGCCGCCAAGGGCCTGCTCAACCGCGCCCATGCCTATAAGGCTTCGGTGGACAAGAACGTCGAGACCGGCGAAGACCCGGATGCCGGCATCACCATGGGCTTGTACAGCTATCCGGTGCTGATGGCGGCGGACATCCTGATGTTCAACGCGCACAAGGTGCCGGTCGGTCGCGACCAGATCCAGCATGTGGAAATGGCCCGCGACATCGGCCAGCGCTTCAACCACCTGTTCGGCCAGGGCAAGGAGTTCTTCACCATGCCCGAAGCGCTGATCGAGGAAAGCGTTGCCACCTTGCCGGGCCTGGACGGTCGCAAGATGTCCAAGAGCTACGACAACACCATCCCGCTGTTTACCAGCGCCAAGGACATGAAGGACGCGATTTCGCGGATCGTTACCGACTCTCGCGCGCCGGGCGAAGCCAAGGATCCGGACAACTCGCACCTGTTCACTCTGTTCCAGGCGTTCGCCACGCCGGCGCAGGCTGATGAGTTCCGCAGCGAGCTGCTGGGCGGTCTGGGTTGGGGCGAGGCGAAGAACCGTCTGTTCCAATTGCTCGACAACGAACTGGGCGAGTCCCGCGAGCGTTACCACCAGTTGATCGAGCGCCCGGCAGATCTGGAAGACATCCTGCAACACGGTGCCAAAAAGGCCCGTGCGGTGGCGACGCCGTTCCTCAACGAGCTGCGCGAAGCGGTCGGCCTGCGCTCCTTCGTCAATCAGGTTCAGGTTGCCGCGACCACCAAGAAGAAAGCCGCGAAAGCCGCGCGTTTCGTCAGCTTCCGCGAAGACGATGGCAGCTTCCGTTTCCGTCTGCTGGCCGCCGATGGTGAGCAATTGCTGCTGTCGCGCAACTTCGCCGACGGCAAGACTGCCGGCCAGGTGACCAAGCAGCTGCAATCGGGTCAGGCGCTGGATGTGCGCAGCGAAGACCTGAGCTTCAGCGTCTGGCTGCAAGGCGAGTGCGTCGGCGACAGCCCGGCGTTCGCCGACGTGGCTGCGCGCGATGCGGCCGTCGAGGCTTTGCGGATCGCTCTGACACCGGTTCAGGAATAATCAACGGGCCGGCCCGACCAAGGGCCGATTGCCATTCCCACGGGCCATCGCTACAGTGACGGCCCGTTTTTGTTGCCTTGCTAACGAATTATGACGCCCCTAGAACGATATCAAGCTGATCTGAAACGCCCGGACTTCTTCCATGACGCGGCGCAGGAAACTGCCGTGCGTCACTTGCAACGCCTGTACGACGATCTGATCGCGGCTGAGCAGAACAAGCCGGGTTTGCTGGGCAAACTGTTTGGCAAAAAGGATCAGACCCCGGTCAAGGGCCTGTACTTCTGGGGCGGCGTGGGTCGCGGCAAGACTTACCTGGTGGACACCTTCTTCGAAGCCCTGCCATTCAAGGAAAAGACCCGCACCCACTTCCACCGCTTCATGAAGCGCGTGCACGAAGAGATGAAGACCCTCGGCGGCGAGAAAAACCCACTGACCATCATCGCCAAGCGTTTTGCGACTGAATCGCGGGTTATTTGCTTCGATGAGTTCTTCGTTTCCGACATCACCGACGCCATGATCCTCGGCACGCTGATGGAAGAACTGTTCAAGAACGGCGTCACCCTGGTCGCGACTTCGAACATCGTGCCGGACGGTCTGTACAAGGATGGCCTGCAACGCGCGCGCTTCCTGCCAGCCATCGCGCTGATCAAGCAGAACACCGAGATCGTCAACGTCGACAGCGGCGTCGACTACCGTTTGCGTCACCTCGAACAAGCGGAGCTGTTCCACTTCCCGCTCGACGAAGCCGCTCACGAAAGCCTGCGCAAGAGCTTCCGTGCGCTGACGCCTGAATGCACGGCTGCCGTGGAAAACGATGTGCTGATCATCGAAAACCGCGAAATCCGCGCCCTGCGCACTTGCGACGACGTGGCCTGGTTCGATTTCCGCGAGCTGTGCGACGGCCCGCGTAGCCAGAACGACTACATTGAACTGGGCAAGATTTTCCATGCTGTGCTGCTCAGTGGCGTGGAGCAGATGAGCGTCACCACGGACGACATCGCCCGCCGCTTCATCAACATGGTCGACGAGTTTTACGACCGTAACGTCAAGCTGATCATTTCTGCCGAAGTCGAGTTGAAAGATCTGTACACCGGTGGGCGCCTGACATTCGAGTTCCAGCGGACCCTCAGCCGTCTGCTGGAGATGCAATCCCACGAATTCCTGTCCCGGGCCCACAAGCCTTAAGCGGATTCGGCAAACAAAAAGGGCCTGCAGATGCAGGCCCTTTTTTGTGTCTGGTCGAATCGTCAGGCAGCTTGCTGGAACTGCTGTCGATACTGGTTCGGCGACAGTTCGGTGTGCTGGCGGAACAGGCGTGCGAAGAAGCTCGCATCGTCGTAGCCGACTTCGTAGCTGATGGTCTTGATGCTCTTGCGGCTGCCGGAGAGCAAGCCCTTGGCGGTCTCGATGCGCAGCCGTTGCAGGTAGTGCAGCGGTTTATCGCCAGTGGCGGTCTGGAAGCGGCGCATGAAGTTGCGAATGCTCATGCCGTGCTCGCGGGCCACGTCTTCGAAGCGGAACTTGTCGGCGAAATGCTCTTCGAGCCAGTGCTGGATCTGCAGGATGATCACGTCCTGGTGCAGTTTCTGGCCGCCGAAACCGATGCGGCCCGGTGAGTAGCTGCGCTGCACTTCATAAAGAATGTCGCGGGCCACGGCTTGCGCCACATTGGCGCCGCAGAAGCGTTCGATCAGATAGATGTAGAGGTCGCAGGCCGACGTGGTGCCGCCGGCGCAGTACAGGTTGTCGGCGTCGGTCAGGTGCTTGTCCTGATTGAGATAGACCTTTGGAAAGCGCTCGGCGAAGGCATTGAAGAAGCGCCAGTAGGTGGTCGCTTCCTTGCCGTTGAGCAGACCGGCTTCGGCCAGCCAGAACACCCCGGTGGCCTCGCCGCAGAGAACTGCTCCGCGCGCATGTTGCTCGCGCAGCCAAGGCAGGATCTGTGGATAGCGTTGGCTCAATGTGTCGAAGTCGTCCCAGAAGGCCGGGAGGATGATGACATCAGTGTTTTCCAGACCTCCGTCCACCGGCATGACCACGTCACTGAAGCTGTTCACCGGTTTGCCGTCGGGGCTGACCAGGCGGGTTTCGAACGCCGGAGTCAGGCCGTGGCCCAGTTGTTTGCCGTAACGCAGGCTGGCCAGATGGAAGAAATCCTTGGCTTGCATGAGGGTGGAAGCGAAAACCCGGTCGATCGCCAGGATGCTGACGCGCCGCAAGGGCGTGGAGACTTGCTTGGACATAATTCAACTTTTGTTTTTATAAGGGAAAGTGGTCACCAGACGGCTGGATCGTCTTATTTTTTGTCGGATGTGTCCAGTGTCCTGTATCGGAAGCGGGGCTTAGTCTCTGAAGGTCTGATCCCTTCAACAATAAAGAAAAGGTGTCGCATGATCCCCAGAACCCTGTTCAGCTCCGAGCACGAATTGTTCCGCGACAGCGTTAGAACATTCCTCGAAAAAGAGGCGGTGCCGTTTCATGCGCAGTGGGAAAAACAAGGCTACATCGACCGCAAGTTGTGGAACAAAGCAGGGGAGGCGGGGATGCTCTGCTCGCATCTGCCAGAGGAATACGGTGGTTTGGGAGCGGACTTTCTCTACAGCGCGGTCGTGATCGAAGAAGTAGGGCGGCTGGGCCTGACCGGCATCGGTTTCTCGCTGCATTCGGACATCGTCGCGCCGTACATCCTGCATTACGGCAGCGAGACGCTGAAGCAGAAATACCTGCCGAAACTGGTGTCCGGCGAGATGGTCACGGCCATCGCCATGACCGAGCCGGGCGCGGGCTCCGACTTGCAGGGGGTCAAGACCACCGCCGTGCTGGACGGTGACGAATATGTCATCAACGGTTCGAAAACCTTCATCACCAATGGTTTTCTCGCCGATCTGGTGATCGTCGTCGCCAAGACCGATCCCAAGGCTGGAGCGAAGGGCACCAGCCTGTTTCTGGTGGAGGCGAACACGCCGGGCTTCGACAAGGGCAAGCGCCTGGAGAAGGTCGGAATGAAGGCTCAGGACACGTCGGAATTGTTCTTCCAGGATGTGCGAGTGCCGAAGGAAAACCTGTTGGGGCAGGCCGGGGCCGGGTTTGCTTATCTGATGCAGGAATTGCCGCAGGAGCGTCTGACCGTGGCCATTGGCGGTCTGGCCTCGGCCGAGGCGGCGCTGCAATGGACGCTGGATTACACCCGGGACCGCAAGGCGTTCGGCAAGGCCATCGCCGACTTCCAGAACACGCGCTTCAAGCTGGCGGAAATGGCCACCGAAATTCAGATCGGCAGGGTGTTCGTTGATCGCTGCCTGGAGCTGCACCTGCAAGGCAAGCTCGACGTACCGACCGCCGCGATGGCCAAGTACTGGGGCACCGACCTGCAATGCAAGGTGCTCGACGAGTGCGTGCAGTTGCATGGTGGCTACGGATTCATGTGGGAGTACCCGGTGGCCCGGGCGTGGGCGGATGCGCGGGTGCAGCGGATCTATGCGGGCACCAATGAAATCATGAAGGAGATCATTGCGCGTTCGCTTTGAGTTTTGCAGTGAATTGACTGGCCCCTTCGCGAGCAAGCTCACTCCCACAGATGACGGTGATCCCTGTGGGAGCGACGGTGCGACGACTCGACTTGCTCGCGATTGGATCTAAAGCTTAATCAAGGCGCCGGGTTCGGATGATCCTTGTGGATCGCTTCGATCCCGTCCAGCACTTCCTTCGATAGTTTCAGTTCGTAGCTGGCGATGTTGCTGTCCAGTTGCTCCAGCGTTGTCGCACCGATGATGTTGCTGGTGACAAACGGTTGCTGATTCACAAACGCCAGGGCCATTTGCGCCGGATCCAGGCCGTGTTCACGGGCCAGGGCCACGTAACGGCTGCACGCCGCTTCCGATTGCGGGTTGAAGTAGCGACTGAATCGGCTGTAGAGGCTCAGGCGGCCTTTTGGCGGACGGGCGCCGCCTTCGTACTTGCCCGACAGGAAGCCGAATGCCAGCGGGGAATAGGCGAGCAGGCCGCACTGTTCGCGAATCGCGATTTCCGCCAGGCCGACTTCGAAGCTGCGGTTGAGCAGGTTGTACGGGTTCTGGATCGATACCGCGCGCGGCCAGCCACGGGGTTCCGCCAGGGCCAGAAAGCGCATGGTGCCCCACGGGGTTTCGTTGGACAGGCCGATGTGGCGGATCTTGCCGGCCTTCACTTGCTCGTCGAGGGCTTCGAGGGTGTCTTCGAGCGGGGTGAGGTTGGCTTCGATCTTGTGTTTGTAGCCCAGCTGTCCGAAAAAGTTGGTGCTGCGCTCCGGCCAGTGCAATTGATACAGATCGATGTAGTCGGTCTGCAGGCGCTTGAGGCTGGCGTCCACGGCCTCGGTGATGTGCTGGCGGTTGTGGCGCAGGTTTTTGTCGCGGATGTAGTCGATGGTGTTGCCGGGGCCGGCGATCTTGCTGGCGAGGATCCAGTCGGCGCGGTCGCCGCGGCTCTTGAAATAATTGCCGATGTAGCGCTCGGTGGTGGCATAGGTTTCGGCTTTCGGCGGCACCGGGTACATCTCGGCGGTGTCGATGAAATTGATCCCGGCGCCCTTGGCCCGCTCGATCTGGGCGAAAGCTTCAGCTTCAGTGTTTTGCTCACCCCAGGTCATGGTGCCGAGGCAGATTGCACTCACGTTCAGGTCGGTACGGCCTAGCTGGCGATAGTCCATCGGGTGCTCCTTGGGCAAAACAAGCATAAAAGCAGGTTGAAATTTTTTTCGCAATCTGCATAATTGCCGACCTCTTTCTGCAGTGGAAGTGATGCCCCGCCGCCGAAGAATCTTGCCGTTGAACGGACGCGCCGACCCGAGCCCCCGAAAGCGTCTGTATCCGGCTGCCTTTGACTTGTCAAAGTACGCACTATTCAGTAAGATCCGCCGTCTTATTTACAGGCGGCCCCTGAGGCTATAAAGAATGAAAACTTTTACTGCTAAACCGGAAACAGTAAAGCGCGACTGGTTTGTCGTCGACGCTGCTGGTCAGACCCTGGGTCGTCTGGCCACCGAAATCGCGAGCCGTCTGCGTGGCAAGCACAAGCCTGAGTACACTCCTCACGTTGATACCGGCGACTACATCGTCGTGATCAACGCCGAGCAAGTTCGTGTAACCGGTGCTAAAACCACTGACAAAATGTACTACTCCCACTCCGGTTTCCCGGGCGGTATCAAGTCGATCAACTTTGAAAAACTGATCGCCAAGGCCCCTGAGCGCGTGATCGAGACCGCGGTTAAAGGCATGCTGCCTAAAAACCCGCTGGGTCGCGACATGTACCGTAAGCTGAAAGTCTATGCGGGCGCTGCACACCCTCATACTGCTCAGCAGCCCCAAGAACTGAAGATTTAACGGAATAGTTCATTATGTCGGCGACTCAAAATTACGGCACTGGCCGTCGCAAGACCGCAACCGCACGCGTTTTCCTGCGTCCGGGTACTGGTAACATCTCCATCAACAACCGTTCGCTGGACTCGTTCTTCGGCCGCGAAACTGCCCGCATGGTAGTTCGTCAGCCGCTGGAACTGACCGAGACTGTCGAGAAATTCGACATCTACGTCACCGTGATCGGCGGTGGTGTAAGTGGTCAGGCTGGCGCAATCCGCCACGGTATCACTCGCGCTCTGATGGACTATGACGAAACCCTGCGTAGCGCTCTGCGCAAAGCTGGCTTCGTTACCCGCGACGCCCGTGAAGTTGAACGTAAGAAAGTTGGTCTGCGTAAAGCGCGTAAGCGTCCGCAGTACTCGAAGCGTTAATTTCGCTTCCACGTTCAAAAAAGAACGCCCGATTCCTCACGGAACCGGGCGTTTTTTTATGCGTGCGATTTCTCGAATAATTGCGCTGTGACAACTTGCCACATTCGTAGACCCCCTATACTACAAGGCTTGAGGGCCAGCCCTCCGGGTAATTACCTTGTCAGAATTGGGGGTTTTCATTACCATTCGGCAAAATTTTTATAAGTACATTGTTTCATATTTAGTAGATGCCTGATTTAACAGGCCACAAAGCTGATGGGAGAGGACTGAATGAGCAATGACGGCGTGAATGCAGGCCGGCGTCGCTTCTTGGTAGCAGCCACATCCGTGGTGGGTGCTGCAGGAGCGGTGGGGGCTGCGGTCCCGTTCGTGGGGTCATGGTTTCCCAGTGCCAAGGCGAAAGCTGCCGGTGCACCGGTGAAAGTGAATGTCAGCAAAATCGAGCCCGGACAGCAGATGATTGCTGAATGGCGCGGCCAGCCGGTATTCATTGTTCGCCGTACTGCGGAAATCCTGGGGAATCTCAAGAAGATCGAGGGCCAGCTCTCCGATCCGACCTCCAAAAACTCCACGCAACCTACCTATGTCGACCCTGAAGTGCGTTCGATCAAGCCGGAAATTCTCCTGCTGATCGGGATCTGCACTCACCTGGGTTGCTCACCGACCTTCCGTCCCGAAGTGGCACCCGCGGATCTGGGAAAAGACTGGGTAGGTGGCTATTTCTGCCCTTGCCACGGTTCCCACTACGATCTGGCTGGCCGCGTCTACAAGTCGCAACCTGCGCCTTTGAACCTGCCAGTACCCCCGCATTCCTATGAGACCGATGACCTGATTGTCATTGGCGTCGATACGGAGAAAGCGTGATGAGCAAGTTCATGGATTGGGTTGATGCGCGCTTCCCCGCCACCAAGATGTGGGAAGACCATCTCAGCAAGTATTACGCTCCAAAAAACTTCAATTTCTTCTACTTCTTCGGCTCACTGGCGCTGCTCGTTCTGGTCAACCAGATCGTCACCGGTGTCTGGCTGACCATGAGCTACACCCCGTCGGCGGAAGAGGCGTTTGCCTCCGTCGAATACATCATGCGCGACGTCGAGTACGGTTCGATCCTGCGTTTGCTGCACTCCACTGGCGCTTCGGCGTTCTTCATCGTGGTCTATCTGCACATGTTCCGTGGCCTGCTCTACGGTTCGTACCAGAAACCGCGGGAGCTGGTGTGGGTGTTCGGCATGCTGATCTACCTGGCGCTGATGGCCGAAGCCTTCATGGGTTATCTGTTGCCATGGGGCCAGATGTCCTACTGGGGCGCCCAGGTAATCATCTCGCTGTTCGGCGCGATTCCGGTCATCGGTAACGACCTGACTCAGTGGATTCGTGGTGACTACCTGATTTCCGGGATCACCCTGAACCGCTTCTTCGCCCTGCACGTGGTGGCCTTGCCGATCGTGATTCTCGGTCTGGTGGTGCTGCACATTCTGGCGTTGCACGAAGTGGGTTCGAACAACCCGGACGGCGTGGACATCAAGAAGCACAAGGACGAAAACGGTGTCCCGCTGGACGGCATCGCTTTCCACCCGTACTACACCGTGAAAGACATTGTCGGTGTGGTGGTCTTCCTGTTCATCTTCTGCTTCATTGTGTTCTTCTTCCCGGAAATGGGCGGCTACTTCCTCGAAAAGCCAAACTTCGAGCAAGCCAACCCGTTCAAGACGCCAGAGCACATTGCACCGGTCTGGTACTTCACACCGTTCTACGCAATCTTGCGTGCGGTCCCTGACAAGCTCATGGGTGTTATCGCCATGGGGGCGGCTATTGCGGTGCTGTTCGTCCTGCCATGGCTTGACCGCAGTCCGGTCAAGTCGATGCGCTACAAAGGCTGGATGAGCAAAATCTGGCTGGTGGTGTTCTGCATTTCCTTCGTGATCCTCGGCATTCTGGGTGTTCTGGCCCCGACGCCGGAGCGCACACTGGTGTCGCAGATCTGCACCTTCCTGTACTTCGCCTACTTCATTCTGATGCCGTTCTACACCAGGCTCGAGAAGACCAAACCGGTTCCGGAAAGGGTGACTGGCTGATGAAAAAGTTATTTTTTGCTCTGATTTTTGCTGCTCTGCCAGTGCTGTCTTTCGCTGCCGAACACGGTGGTCCGGAACTGGAAAAAGTCGACATTGACGTTTCCGACAAGGCTGCTCTGCAGGATGGTGCGCGTACCTTCGCCAACTATTGCATGGGTTGCCACAGCGCCAAGTTCCAGCGTTACGAGCGTGTTGCCGATGACCTCGGCGTTCCGCACGAAATGATGCTGGAGAAACTGGTGTTCACCGGTGCCAAGATCGGCGATCACATGAACATCGGCATGCAGCCGGCCGACGCCAAGACCTGGTTCGGTGCAGCGCCACCGGACCTGACCCTGGTGGCGCGTGTTCGTGGTACCGACTGGCTGTATGGTTATCTGCGTTCGTTCTATGAGGATCCGGCGCGTCCATGGGGCGTGAACAACAAAGTCTTCCCGAACGTCGGCATGCCTAACGTGCTGGTCGGCCTGCAAGGGCGTCAGGTCGTGGGTTGCAAACAGGTGCAGATCGTCGAGGATGGCAAGAAGCAGTACGATCCGCTGACCGGTACGCCTTTGACTCATGAGGCCTGCGATCAACTGACCATCGTGCCGAAAACCGGCGCCCTGAACGAAGAGCAGTTCGATGAGAAGGTCAAGAATCTGGTAACCTTCCTGGCTTACTCGGCTAACCCGGTTAAGCTGCAACATCAGCGCATCGGTACTTACGTCTTGCTGTACCTGGCGTTCTTCTTTGTGTTCGCCTACCTGCTCAAGCGTGAATACTGGAAAGACGTGCACTGATAACGCTTCAAGCAATTGCTGTTAATCGCGCGCGCCCAAGGGCGCCTCTGAAAACGCAAGGCCTGGTCAGCCAGGTTTTGCGGGAGGCGCCCTCTGGGCGCGCGCGTTTTTCCGGCTCCGACTATTTCAACAAGCGAGGAGGATCGCCATGGGCGTGACCAATCGGTTGGCCTGTTACTCCGACCCCGCCGACCACTATTCCCACCGAGTGCGCATCGTGCTTGCAGAGAAGGGTGTCAGCGCCGAAATCATTTTTGTGGAGGCTGGTCGTCAGCCGCCTAAACTGATTGAGGTAAACCCTTACGGCAGTCTTCCGACGTTGGTCGATCGTGACCTGGCGTTGTGGGAGTCGACCGTGGTGATGGAGTATCTGGATGAGCGTTACCCGCATCCGCCATTGATGCCTGTGTACCCGGTGGCGCGTGCCAACAGTCGTCTGTTGATGCACCGCATCCAGCGTGACTGGTGTGGTCTGGTGGATCTGATTCTGGATTCACGCACCAAGGAAGCTGCGCGTGTCGTGGCGCGCAAGGAATTGCGCGAAAGCCTGACGGGCGTGTCGCCGTTGTTTGCCGACAAGCCGTTTTTCCTCAGTGAGGAACAAAGTCTGGTGGATTGCTGCCTATTGCCAATACTCTGGCGTTTGCCGATTCTGGGTATAGAACTGCCGCGGCCGGCCAAGCCGCTGCTTGATTATATGGAGCGTCAGTTTGCGCGTGAGGCTTTCCAGGCGAGTCTGTCTGGTGTCGAACGCGACATGCGCTAAGGCTTAAGGAGCCGCTATGAACTCCAGTCGACCTTATCTGGTCCGCGCGCTCTACGAGTGGATTGTGGATAACGATTGCACCCCGCACATGCTGGTCAATTCCGAGTACCCGGCAGTGCAGGTACCACAGGGTTTTGCCAGCGACGGGCAGATTGTCCTGAATATTTCGCCGAGTGCAGTGCGTCATCTGCACATGGACAACGACGTCGTGACCTTCGAGGGTCGCTTCGGTGGCGTTCCGCACAGCCTGTATGTGCCAATTGCCGCGATCCTGGGTATCTACGCCCGGGAGAACGGTCAGGGCATGGTGTTCGATCTGGAGTCGCCGATGGATGACGAAGACGAGATCGAACAGGATGACGATGTTCCGCCACCGGACAGCGAGCCTCCGCGCCCAAGTGGCCGGCCAAGCCTGAAAGTGGTGAAGTAATAAAAAAGGCGATCCAACCGGATCGCCTTTTTTGTGCCTGCCGAGTTGCAAATCAGTCGATGTATTCGAACAGCTTCACAATTTTCTGCACGCCGGAAACGCCCTGCACCAGATTGGTGGCCTGGGCCGCTTCCTGTTTGGTCAGCAGGCCGAGCAGATAGACGATGCCGTTCTCGGTCACGACTTTGATGCGCGACCCGGGGATGCTGGCGTCGGTGAGCATCTGGGTCTTGATCTTGGTCGTCAGCCAGGAATCGTTCTGGCGGGCGAGGAAGCTCGAAGGCGCAATCACTTGCAGTTCGTTGTGCACTTTCTTCACCCGTTGCACGTTGGCAGCCGCCTGTTCGGCCTTGGCCTTGAGGTCTTCGCGCGGGGTCTGGCCGGCCAGCAGCACGATGCCGTTGAAGCTGGTGACGACGATGTGCGAGTCATTGTCCAGGCCCGGATCGGCCTTGGCCACGTTGACGCCGACTTTGGTCTCGATCAATGAATCGTCGATCTTGCTGCCGAAGGTGCGGGTGCCGCGATCGTCTTCGATCGGTGCTTCGCGGCTGGCATTCACCACGGAGGTGCAGCCAGTAATGCCGAGGCACAGGGTCAAGGCCAGAAGGCCAAGGCGATTAGGGGTCATTCTTCACTCCCGAACAGTTGGCTGTCGATCAGATCACAAAGGCAATGGATCGCCAGCAAGTGGACTTCCTGAATACGTGCGGTGACATTGGCCGGTACGCGAATCTCGACGTCCTCGGGCAGCAGCAGCGACGCCATGCCGCCGCCATCGCGTCCGGTCAATGCTACGACAATCATTTCTCGATCATGTGCGGCCTGGATCGCTTGAATAATGTTCGCCGAGTTGCCGCTGGTCGAAATCGCCAGCAATACGTCGCCTGGCTGACCGAGTGCGCGGATCTGCTTGGAGAACACTTCGTTATAGCTGTAGTCGTTGGCGATCGAGGTGATGGTCGAGCTGTCGGTGGTCAGGGCGATGGCCGGCAGGCTCGGGCGCTCACGCTCGAAGCGGTTGAGCAGCTCCGAAGAAAAGTGCTGGGCGTCGCCGGCCGAGCCGCCGTTACCGCACGAGAGCATTTTCCCCTCGTTGAGCAAGGCGTTGACCATCACTTGGCTGGCTTGCTCGATGTGCGGTGCAAGTACGTCCATCGCCTGTTGCTTGGTGTCGATACTGGCCTGAAAAAGCTGGCGAATTCGGGATTGCATGTCCATCTGTGTGACCTTAATTAGCGCGGCTGTCCGGCACGTGAATGTGCAGCCCGCAAAGCAAAGAGCAAAAGTGTTGAGTGAAAATGTTCAGGTTGGCGCAGGCGATCAACTGTCGAACGCATTCTGCAACCAGTTCAACTGACCCTGGTGGCTGTCGATGGCCACCACGTCGAAGCGGCAGGGGGAATTGGCCCAACGCGACTCGCGCTGAAGAAAATACTGTGCGGCGAAAATCAGTTTCTGCCGTTTGCGCCCGTCAATACTGTCGAGCGCTCCACCCCATTGAGTGTTCTTTCGGTAACGTACTTCGACGAATACTACTGTATCGCCATCAAGCATGACCAGATCAAGCTCGCCGCGTTTACATAACCAGTTCTGCGCCAGCAGGCGCAGCCCCTGGTGTTGCAGATGCTCGAGCGCCTGGCGCTCGGCATCTTTGCCGCTTTGTAGGTGTGACGTGTCGGGCATCAGCGCGGGGTGTCCGGCAGGCGTTGAACCTGACCGCTGACGAACTGGGCCCATGGCAGTTGACGCACGACACGTTGGGTTTGAGTCATGCCCAGGCTACCCGACAGGCCATCGATGCGGCTGTCCGGCAGCGCCTTGAGTTGATCAAGGCGTGGCGCCAGGCGGTAGGCGTCAACCCCCATCGCGTACAGGCGGCCGAGGCTGCCGGCAGCTTGTGGCCACTGTGCGGTGACTTGTTTGCGCAGCGGATCGTTGGCGTCCAGCAACCATGGGGTTTCGCAGAAGCGCACACCGTTCATGTCGTTGTACTGGTTCACGTCGCCGCTGGCGCTGAATACGTGGGAGGTCGCGTAGACCGGAACGTCACCAGCGTACTGGAAGTTCAGGGTCGGCTTGATCTGCTGGGCCTGTTGCGGAGTCGCGGCGAGGAAAATGAACTCGATGTCCTGGCGACGCGAAGGCTGGGCGGCGACGTTGGTGCCGGCAGCATTCTGCAGGCTCTTGGCACGGGCTTCGCTCTGGCGCAGCTGGAACATGTCGGCGATCTGCTGGGCCAGTTGCACAGGCTGATCGACGCGCTCGGTGGCGACGATGCTGCCGCCATTGGCTTGCCAGTCCTGGCTGAACGCGCGCAGGACGCGGTCGCCCCATTCGCCTTTCGGCACCATGATCGCGGCGCGGTGCAGACCGTCGGCACGAGCGCGGCGGGACACTTCGCGGGCTTCGTCTTCAGCGGCGAGGCCGAACTGGAACAGTTGCGCCGGGCCTTGGTCGCCTTCGCTGTAGTTCAGCGCAAGAGTGGTGATCGGCAGTTGCGGGCGGGTGCTCAACTGTTTGACCAGTGGTTTTTCCAGCGGCCCGACAACCAGTTGCACGCCGTCGGCCTGGGCCTTGCGGTAGAACTCGTCCATGGAGGTCAGGTGCGAGCTGTCGTAGAACACGATGGCTGGTGGTTTCTGACCGGCTTGCTGAGCCTGGTAGTGCGCAGCCATGAAGCCGTCACGCAGTGCTTTGCCGACCGAGGCCAGTTGGCCGTCTTGTGGCAGCAGCAGGGCGATCTTGCTCAGAGGCTGGCTGGCCAGTTCCTTGAGTTTGGTCAATGGCAGTGGCAGGTTGATCGCGGCCGGGTGTTTCGGGTGCTGCGAGCGCCAGGCATCGATGGCGGCTTGCTGTTGCTCCAGGGTGCCGGCGGTTTTCACTGCCAGGGCCAGGCTCATCCAGCCTCCGAGGTCATCGGTGGTATTCGGTTGCAGTTGATCGGTCGGAAGCGACGCAATCAGGGTCCAGATCGCTTCATGGTTCTTGCTGGCGGCTTCGCCTTCCAGCATCGGTGCGATGAAGATGCGCTCACGAGCGGCAGCCAGTGTCTGGCCGTCGGCTTCAAGGGCGCGGGCGTGAACAGTGCCGGCGCGAACCTGCAACGGAATCGACATTTCGCTCAAGCGCTGCAGGCTTGGATGATTCAGGGCTGCCAGCGCGGCTTTCGGCTGGTTGCGGGTCATGGCCAGTTCAGCGGCCAGGGTGCTGGCGAATGCCTGCTGACCCGGCTGGAGTTGCTCCATCGGCACCTGTTGCAGGATTTGCGCGGACTGTCCGGCATTGCCCTGGCGATAAGCCATGTCCGCCGCACTCAGGCGTAGCAGCGCAGCTTTGTCCGGCGATTTGGCCTGGGCAGCCTGTTCGAGCAGTTGCTCGATGCTGGCATCCGGAGTCCGTGGAAGTTCGCCAAGGCTGGAGGAAGGGGAGCTGGCGCAAGCCGCCAGCAAGGCAGCGAGGCAGAGGGCAGTGAACAGCCGCAGGCAAGCGATCATGTAAGTGTTCCTGATACTCGATCAAATTAGCGTCGAATTGTACCCAAGCGCTGGCCGGGGCGCGATGTTACTGGTGTGAAACCGTCAATTTAGCTGATGTAAATGTTGCGCGACCGCACAATGGTGCGACAAACCATGTCTGCCGCGACCGCATCGTCGGTCGCGCGACGCGCTACAATGGCGGCTTTTACCGATCATGAGGTGTGCGCTTTGACTGCTCCAGGTGCTTTGAATTCCGCTGCGGGCTCGCTTTATGTGGTGGCGACGCCCATCGGCAACCTGGATGACATCAGCGCCCGGGCGTTGAAGATTCTGCGAGAAGTGGCGCTGATTGCCGCCGAAGACACGCGCCACTCACAGCGACTGATGCAGCATTTCGGTATCAGCACGCCGCTTGCGGCCTGCCATGAGCACAACGAACGTGATGAGGGCAGTCGCTTCATCACTCGTCTGTTGGCTGGCGAGAATGTGGCGCTGATTTCCGATGCCGGTACGCCGCTGATTTCAGATCCGGGTTATCACCTGGTGCGTCAGGCCCGTGCCGCCGGGATCAATGTGGTGCCGGTGCCGGGTGCCTGTGCATTGATCGCGGCGCTGTCGGCGGCCGGTCTGCCATCCGACCGTTTCATCTTTGAGGGTTTCCTGCCGGCCAAGGCTGTTGGTCGAAAGGCGCGCCTTGAAGCCATCAAGGAAGAACCGCGCACATTGATTTTCTACGAGGCGCCGCATCGTATCCTCGAGTGCCTGCAAGATATGGAGGCCGTGTTCGGTGCTGATCGCCCGGCATTGCTCGCCCGTGAAATCACCAAGACCTTTGAAACACTCAAGGGCCTGCCGCTGGCCGAGTTGCGTGCGTTCGTTGAGGCAGACAGCAATCAGCAACGTGGCGAATGTGTTGTGGTGGTGGCTGGCTACACTGCGCCGGAATCCGAAGACGCTGTCAGCAGCGAGGCAATGCGCGTCCTCAATCTGTTGCTCGAAGAGATGCCGCTCAAGCGTGCCGCGGCTCTGGCGGCGCAAATCACCGGTGAGCGCAAAAACGTGCTGTATCAGGTGGCGCTGGATCAGCAAAAAGGCACGTAACCCGTCGCGCAGACCGGTTTGCGGGCTATTAGCGCTTGTTCTTCGGGCGCTCTGCCGTTAACCTGCGCGGCGGAGAGTCGATCGGACAGTCGCTGCCCTCTATGAAAATTAGGGGGGGGAGGAAAGTCCGGGCTCCATAGGGCGAAGTGCCAGGTAATGCCTGGGGGGCGTGAGCCTACGGAAAGTGCCACAGAAAATAACCGCCTAAGCGCTTCGGCGCCGGTAAGGGTGAAAAGGTGCGGTAAGAGCGCACCGCACGTCTGGCAACAGTTCGTGGCTAGGTAAACCCCACTTGGAGCAAGACCAAATAGGGTCCCAAGGCGTGGCCCGCGCTGGGACCGGGTAGGTTGCTAAAGATGTCCAGTGATGGCCATCGTAGACGAATGACTGTTCAAGACAGAACCCGGCTTACAGATCGACTCTCCACCTTTTTCTTTTCCCTGCTTGAATTAAAGGCGACAGGGCTGTTTATTATCAGCAGGCCTGCTCTGGAAGTCCGGCAGCGGCAACCGCAGTAATAGCCATTTCCCACCTTGCTTCAATCAACAGCAGAAGCGCTTTTGTAATACCGAAAAAATCTTACTCTTAACAAATTACTTTAACTTTCGAGCGCAGCTTTCAGTGCTGCATCAAGTTATTGGATAAAAGCATCCGCCGGATTCTCGTTGCTCCTCCTTTTATGCTCCTAAATCTCCGTTCTGTAAGGGTTTTCCTTTGATCCGCGCCTTGACGGTGTGGTGGGCGCATTCCTATAGTGTGCGCAAGTGGCGGAAAGTGGCATGAAGTGGGTTTTTTGAGCTCAAAACGATAAAAATTGGAGAAACGCAGACGTGTTTCGCGGAGCTAACGCTATCAGTCTCGACGCAAAGGGCCGTCTCGCCATGCCGAGCCGGTACCGTGACGAGCTCGTTTCGCGTAGTTCCGGCCAGTTGATCGTGACCATTGATGCCGTTGATCCGTGCCTGTGTGTCTACCCGCTCGATGAGTGGGAAATTATTGAAACCAAATTGCGCGCGCTTCCTTCGCTCCGCGAAGAGAACCGTCGTCTGCAACGTTTATTGATTGGTAACGCCGTCGACCTTGAACTCGACGGCAGTGGTCGTTTTCTGGTGCCGCCGCGCCTGCGCGAATACGCAAAGCTGGACAAGCGCGCGATGCTGGTCGGCCAACTGAACAAGTTCCAACTGTGGGACGAAGATGCCTGGAACGCGGTTTCTGCCGCTGACCTGGCTGCCATACAACAACCGGGCGCCATGCCTGACGAACTGCGTGATCTGATCCTGTGACTATTGATAGCGGCTTTAACCACATCACCGTACTGCTTGACGAAGCCGTCGAGGCTCTCGCCGTACGTCCTGATGGCTGCTATCTGGACGGCACGTTCGGGCGCGGCGGGCACAGTCGGTTGATCCTCAGCAAGCTCGGCCCGGATGGCCGGCTCATCGGATTCGACAAAGATCCACAAGCGATTGCCACCGGGCAAACGCTAGCGGCCGAAGACGGCCGCTTTGTCGTTGTGCAGCGCAGCTTTGCCGAGCTCGGCTCGGTGGTTGCCGAGCGCGGTCTGGCCGGCAAGGTCAGCGGCATTCTGCTCGACCTCGGCGTGTCCTCGCCGCAGCTCGATGACGCCGAGCGCGGCTTCAGCTTCCTCAACGATGGCCCGCTGGACATGCGCATGGATCCGTCCCGTGGCATCAGTGCGGCGGAGTTCGTCAACACTGCGCCGGTAGAAGAAATCGCCCGGGTGTTCAAGGAATATGGCGAAGAGCGTTTCTCCGGCCGCATGGCCCGTGCCGTGGCCGAGCGCCGCGACATCACTCCGTTCGAGCGCACCGCCGATCTGGCCGAAGTGCTGAAAGTCGCCAACCCGGCGTGGGAAAAGGGCAAGAACCCGGCCACCCGTGCATTCCAGGGCCTGCGCATTCACGTCAACAACGAACTGGGCGATCTGGAAGCGGGCCTTGAAGCCGCGCTCGAATGCCTGGAAGTGGGCGGCCGCCTGGTCGTGATCAGCTTCCACTCGCTGGAAGACCGTATCGTCAAATTGTTCATGCGCAAGCTGGTGAAAGGCGAAGCCGACAACCTGCCGCGCAACCTGCCGGTTCGCCACGTCGCGTTCGAACCGAAAATCAAGATCCATGGCAAAGCGCAGACGGCCTCCGACGCCGAACTCAAAGCCAACCCACGTTCCCGTAGCGCCGTCATGCGCGTCGCGGAGAAGCTGCGGTGAGCAAGCTTTTCGCCAAGCCACTGCCCGGCGGCAGCTTTTTCATGCTGCTGCTGTTCATCGGCGTACTCGTGTCGGCCATCGGCGTGTCCTATAGCGCCCACTGGAACCGGCAGTTGCTCAATACCCTTTACAACGAGCTCAGCGTGCGCGACAAGGCGCAGGCCGAGTGGGGGCGCCTGATTCTCGAGCAAAGCACCTGGACCGCCCACAGCCGGATCGAAGTGCTGGCCACCGAACAACTCAAGATGCACATCCCCGGCGCGGCTGACGTGAAGATGGTGGCGCCATGATGAAACTCGAAGGGGCTCTCTTCCCGTGGCGCTTCCGTCTGGTCGTCGGTCTGCTCGGCGTGATGGTGGCGGCGATCTGCTGGCGCATCATCGACCTCCAGGTTATCGACCGTGACTTCCTCAAAGGTCAGGGCGATGCGCGCAGCGTTCGTCATATTCCGATTCCCGCACACCGTGGTCTGATCACTGACCGCAATGGCGAGCCTCTGGCCGTGAGTACGCCGGTGACCACCCTGTGGGCCAACGCCAAGGAAATGCAACTGGCCAAGGAAAAGTGGCCGGCGCTCGCCGCTGCCCTGGGCCAGGATCCGAAAGCCCTGGCCGAGCGTCTTGAGGCCCAGGCGAATAAAGAATTCATTTATCTGGTGCGCGGGCTGACCCCCGAGCAGGGCCAGGCCGTGCTCGACCTGAAAGTGCCGGGCGTCTACGGCATCGAAGAATTCCGCCGGTTCTATCCGGCCGGTGAAGTCACCGCGCACATGGTCGGGTTCACCGACATCGATGACCACGGTCGTGAAGGCGTCGAACTGGCCTACGACGAATGGCTGGCCGGCGTACCCGGCAAGCGGCAGGTCATCAAGGATCGGCGCGGACGGCTGATCAAGGATGTCCAGGTCACCAAGAACGCCAAGGCCGGCAAGCCCTTGGCGTTGTCCATTGACCTGCGTCTGCAATACCTGGCCAACCGCGAGCTGCGCAACGCGATCATCGAAAATGGCGCCAAGGCCGGCAGTCTGGTGATCATGGACGTGAAGACTGGCGAGATCCTCGCCATGGTCAATCAGCCGACCTACAACCCGAACAACCGTCGCAACCTGCAACCGGCGATGATGCGTAATCGCGCGATGATCGACGTGTTCGAACCGGGTTCGACCATGAAAGCGATCTCGATGAGCGCCGCGATCGAGACTGGGCGCTGGAAACCGAGTGACACCGTCGAGGTGTATCCGGGCTCCCTGCAGATCGGCAAATACACCATCAAGGACGTGTCGAAGACCGAAGGTCCGGTACTCGATCTGACCGGCATTCTGATCAATTCCAGTAACGTCGGCATGAGTAAGGTCGCGTTCGATATCGGCGGCGAAACCATTTTCCGTCTCGCACAGAAAGTCGGCCTCGGCCAGGACACCGGCCTCGGCTTCCCGGGCGAACGTGTCGGCAACCTGCCGAACTACCGCGAGTGGCGTAAGGCCGAAACCGCAACGCTGTCCTACGGCTACGGTATTTCGGTGACCGCAATTCAGCTGGTGCACGCTTTCTCGGCGCTGGCCAACAACGGTCGCCTCGCGCCGCTGACCCTGATCAAAACCGACAAGGCGCCGCAGACCACCCAGGTGCTGCCGGAAGCTGTCGCGAAAACCATGCAAGGCATGCTGCAACAAGTGATCGAGGCCCCGCGCGGTGTATTCCGTGCGCAGGTACCGGCCTATCACGTAGCGGGCAAGTCGGGTACTGCGCGCAAGACTTCGGTCGGCACCAAGGGTTACGCCGAAAACTCGTACCGTTCATTGTTCGCCGGTTTCGGCCCGATGAGCGATCCGCGTTACGCCATCGTCGTAGTGATCGATGAACCGAGCAAGGCCGGTTACTTCGGCGGTCTGGTTTCGGCGCCGGTGTTCAGCCGTGTGATGTCCGGCACCCTGCGTCTGATGAACGTTACCCCGGACAACCTGCCGACAACACAACAGGCCAATGCCACCCCGGCCGTACCGCTGAAAGCCAATGGAGGGCGCGGCTGATGTCTCTTAGTCTGAACAAGATTTTTCCCCACGCCGGCCACGATCTGTTGATCCGTGAACTGGCGCTCGATAGTCGCAACGTGCGCGCGGGTGACCTGTTCCTCGCCGTGCCAGGCGGCAAGTTCGACGGTCGTTCGCACATCGCCGACGCCTTGCAGCGCGGCGCCGCTGCCGTGGCTTATGAAGTGGAAGGCGCCACCGTGCTGCCGATCACCGAAGTGCCGCTGATTCCGGTCAAAGGCCTGGCGGCGCAGCTGTCGGACATCGCCGGGCGTTTTTATGGTGAGCCAAGTCATCATATGAATCTGATTGGCGTCACTGGCACCAACGGCAAGACCAGCGTGACTCAGCTGGTGGCGCAGGCGCTGGACCTGCTCGGTCAGCATTGCGGCATCGTCGGCACCTTGGGCTCCGGTTTCCACGGCTCGCTGCAAAGCGGCCTGCACACCACGCCGAATCCGATCGCCATGCAAGCGACCCTGGGCGACCTGAAAAAGGCTGGCGCCAAAGCCGTGGCCATGGAAGTTTCGTCCCATGGTCTGGATCAGGGCCGAGTCACCGCACTGGCGTTCGACGTCGCGGTGATGACCAACCTGTCCCGCGATCATCTCGATTACCACGGCACCATGGAGGCCTATGCAGAAGCGAAGGCCAAGCTGTTTGCCTGGAATGACTTGAAGTGCCGCGTGGTCAATCTGGATGACGATTTCGGCCGGCAACTGGCCGCTGAAAAACGTGAGTCGCGTCTGATCACCTATAGCCTGCTCGACAGCAGCGCCTATCTGTATGTCCGTGAAGCGCAGTTCGACGACCATGGCGTGCGTGCCACGCTGGTGACGCCGCAGGGCGAACATCATCTGCGCAGCACGTTGCTGGGCCGTTTCAACCTGAGCAACGTCCTGGCTGCGGTCGGCGCCTTGCTCGGCCTGGACTACGCCCTCGACGAAATCCTCAAGGTGCTGCCAAAACTCGAAGGCCCGGCCGGACGCATGCAGCGTCTCGGCGGTGGCACCCAGCCGCTGGTGGTGGTCGATTACGCCCACACCCCGGATGCGCTGGAAAAAGTTCTGACCGCTTTGCGCCCGCACGTCAAAGGTCAACTGCTGTGCCTGTTCGGCTGCGGCGGTGATCGCGATCGCGGCAAGCGACCGCTGATGGCCGAAGTGGTCGAGCGTCTGGCCGACCGCGTGCTGGTCACCGACGACAATCCGCGCACCGAAGATCCGGCGGTGATTTTCGATGACATCCGCGCCGGCTTCACGGCTGTGGATAACGTCACATTCGTGGCCGGTCGCGGCCAGGCCATCGCACAACTGATCGCCAGCGCTTCGGCGGATGACGTGATCGTTCTGGCCGGCAAAGGTCACGAGGACTATCAGGAAATCAACGGCGAGCGCCACGCATTCTCTGATCTGGTCGAGGCCGATCATGCCCTGACCGCGTGGGAGGTGGCCCATGCTTAAGGCCCTGAAACTCAGCGAACTGACCAACGCACTCGACGCGCGGCTGATCAGCGCGGACGCCAGCTTCGACGGCGTGAGCATCGACAGCCGCGCCATCAGGGCCGGCCAACTGTTTATCGCCCTGACCGGCCCGCGTTTCGACGGTCATGACTATCTGAATGAAGTCGCCGCAAAAGGCGCCGTTGCTGCATTGGTCGAGCGCGAAGTCGCCGACAGCACGCTGCCGCAATTGTTGGTCAAGGACACCCGACAGGCGCTCGGCCAATTGGGTGCGCTGAACCGTGCCGCGTTCACCAGACCGGTCGCGGCCGTGACCGGCTCCAGCGGCAAGACCACGGTCAAGGAAATGCTCGCGAGCATCCTGCGCACGCGCGGTTCGGTACACGCGACCCGTGGCAACCTGAACAACGACCTCGGCGTACCGCTGACCCTGCTCGAACTCGCCCCGGAACACAGCGCGGCGGTGATCGAACTGGGCGCCTCGCGTCTGGGTGAAATCGCCTACACCGTAGGGCTGACCAAGCCACACGTGGCGATCCTCAACAACGCCGGGACCGCCCATGTCGGCGAGTTTGGCGGGCCGGAGAAAATCGTCGAAGCCAAGGGCGAAATCATCGAAGGGCTGGCGGCTGACGGCATTGCCGTGCTGAATCTCGATGACAAGGCGTTCGGTATCTGGAAGACCCGCGCTGCCGGTCGCAAGGTGCTGACCTTTGCCCTGAGCAACTCGCAGGCGGATTTCCACGCCAGCGAGCTGGCCACCGATGCCCGTGGCTGCCCGGCGTTCAACCTGCACAGTCCTGAAGGTGTGGAACGGGTTCAACTGAACCTGCTCGGCACCCATAACGTTGCCAATGCCTTGGCCGCCGCTGCTGCCGCTCACGCCCTGGGCGTGTCGCTGTTCGGCATCGCCACCGGGCTTGGCGCAGTACAGCCGGTCAAGGGTCGCACCGTCGCGCAACTGGCGAAAAACGGCATGCGCGTGATCGATGACACTTACAACGCGAACCCCACCTCGATGTGCGCGGCCGTTGATATACTCGCCGGCTTTTCCGGCCGCACCGTCCTGGTGCTCGGGGATATCGGCGAGTTGGGCGACTGGGCGGAGCAGGGGCACCGCGACGTGGGCGAATACGCCCGGGGCAAGGTTTCCGCGCTTTACGCCGTCGGGCCGAACATGGTCCACGCCGTGAACGCATTCGGCCAAGAGGCGCATCACTTCGGCACACAGGCCGAACTGATCCAGGCCCTCGGTGCCGAGCAGGACAAAAACACCACTATTTTGATCAAGGGTTCGCGCAGCGCGGCGATGGAAAACATCGTTGCGGCCCTGTGCGGGTCCAGTCTGGAGAAACATTAATGCTGCTGCTGCTAGCGGAGTATCTGCAACAGTTCTACAAAGGCTTCGCGGTCTTCCAGTACCTGACCCTGCGCGGGATCCTCGGTGTGCTGACCGCGCTCGTCCTGTCGCTGTGCTACGGCCCGTGGATGATCCGCACCCTGCAGAACCGTCAGATCGGCCAATCGGTTCGTAACGATGGTCCGCAATCGCACCTGTCAAAATCCGGTACGCCGACCATGGGCGGCGCACTGATTCTGTCTTCGATCGGCGTCAGCACCCTGTTGTGGGCTGACCTGAGCAACCGTTACGTGTGGGTCGTGTTGCTGGTGACCCTGCTGTTCGGCGCCATCGGCTGGGTTGACGATTACCGCAAGGTGATCGAGAAGAACTCCCGTGGCCTGCCAAGCCGCTGGAAATATTTCTGGCAGTCGGTGTTCGGCCTCGGCGCGGCGATCTTCCTTTATATGACTGCCGCCACTCCGGTGGAAACCACCCTGATCCTGCCGATGCTCAAGGACTACAGCATTCCGCTGGGCGCCGGTTTCATCGTGCTGACCTACTTCGTGATCGTCGGCTCGAGCAACGCGGTCAACCTGACCGACGGCCTCGACGGTCTGGCGATCATGCCGACGGTGATGGTCGGCGGTGGCCTGGGCATCTTCTGCTACCTGTCGGGTAACGTGAAATTCGCTGAATACCTGTTGATCCCGTACGTACCGGGCGCGGGCGAGTTGATCGTGTTCTGCGGCGCGCTGATCGGCGCCGGTCTGGGCTTCCTGTGGTTCAACACCTACCCGGCACAAGTCTTCATGGGTGACGTCGGCGCACTGGCGCTGGGCGCAGCCCTGGGCACCATCGCGGTGATCGTCCGTCAGGAAATCGTCCTGTTCATCATGGGCGGCGTGTTCGTGATGGAAACCCTGTCAGTCGTCATTCAGGTTGCTTCCTTTAAGCTGACCGGTCGCCGTGTGTTCCGCATGGCGCCGATACACCACCACTTTGAACTCAAAGGCTGGCCCGAGCCGCGCGTGATCGTCCGTTTCTGGATCATCACCGTGATTCTCGTGCTGATCGGCCTTGCCACCCTGAAGCTGAGGTAGAACGAGTGTCTCTGATCGCTTCTGACCACTTCCGCATCGTTGTCGGCCTCGGCAAGAGCGGCATGTCCCTGGTTCGCTTCCTGGCGAACCGGGGCGTGGCGTTTGCCGTGGCCGACACGCGGGAAAATCCACCGGAACTGGCCACGCTCCAGCGTGACTATCCGCACGTGGAAGTGCGTTGTGGCGAGCTGGACGTCGAGTTCCTGTGCCGTGCCGACGAGCTCTACGTGAGCCCCGGCCTGGCGCTGGCGACCCCGGCCCTGCAAGCCGCCGCGGCCCGTGGCGTGAAGTTGTCCGGCGACATCGAGCTGTTCGCGCGTAACGCGAAGGCGCCGATTGTGGCCATCAGCGGTTCCAACGCGAAAAGCACTGTCACCACCCTGGTCGGCGAGATGGCGGCTGCGGCCGGCAAACGCGTGGCCGTGGGCGGTAACCTCGGTACGCCGGCGCTGGATCTGCTCAGCGATGACGTCGAGCTGTACGTGATGGAGCTGTCGAGCTTCCAGCTGGAAACCACCGATCAGCTCAACGCCGAAGTGGCGACCGTGCTCAACATCAGTGAAGACCACATGGATCGCTACAGCGGTCTGCCGGCCTATCACCTGGCCAAGCACCGGATCTTCCGTGGCGCCAGGCAGTTCGTGGTCAACCGGCAGGATGCGTTGACCCGGCCGCTGATGGGCGAGGGCCAGCCATGCTGGACCTTCGGCCTGACCACGCCCGATTTCAAGGCGTTCGGTCTGCGCGAAGAGAATGGCGAGAAATACCTGGCCTTCGAATTCCAGAACCTGATGCCGGTGCGTGAACTGAAGATTCGCGGTGCCCACAACCAGTCCAACGCCTTGGCGGCGCTGGCGCTCGGTCATGCGGTCGGTCTGCCGTTCGACGCCATGCTCGCGGCCCTGCGCAACTTCGCCGGCCTCGAGCATCGCTGCCAGTGGGTGCGAGACCTGGACGGCGTTGGCTACTACAACGATTCCAAAGCCACCAACGTTGGTGCCGCGCTGGCTGCCATCGAGGGCCTGGGCGCGGACATCAGCGGCAAGGTCGTGCTGATCGCCGGCGGCGACGGCAAGGGTGCCGAGTTCAAGGATCTGCGTGATCCGGCAGCGGCCCATTGCCGTGCCGTGATCCTGATGGGCCGCGATTCCGACAGGATCGGCGAGGCCATCGGCGATGCGGTGCCGCTGATCCGTGCCACCACACTGATCGACGCTGTCGAAAAATGCCGCACCGCTGCCCAACCGGGTGATGTGGTGCTGCTGTCGCCGGCCTGCGCCAGTTTCGACATGTTCAAGAATTACGAAGACCGTGGTCACCAGTTCGTCCGCGCCGTGGAGGATCTGGCATGAGTCTGCGAAACATCATCAAGCCGTATCCGTCGCCGATCATCACCGGGCGCGGGATCGACCTCGATTTCCCGATGCTCGCCGGTTGCCTGGCGCTGCTCGGCCTGGGCCTGATCATGATTGCTTCGGCATCCACCGAGGTGGGTGCAGTGCAGTCGGGCAGCGCTCTCTACTATATGACCCGTCACCTGATCTACGTGGTGCTGGGCCTGGGCGCGTGCATCGTCACCATGATGATTCCGATCGCCACCTGGCAACGCCTGGGCTGGATGATGCTGATCGGCGCGTTCGGCCTGCTGGTGATGGTGATCGTCCCGGGGATCGGCCGTGAGGTGAACGGTTCGATGCGCTGGATCGGTTTCAGCTTCTTCAACGTTCAGCCGTCCGAGATCGCCAAGGTGTTCGTGGTGATTTACCTCGCCGGTTATCTGGTGCGTCGTCAGAAGGAAGTGCGCGAAAGCTGGATGGGCTTCTTCAAGCCTTTCATCGTGCTGCTGCCGATGGCGGGCCTGTTGCTGATGGAGCCGGACTTCGGTGCCACCGTCGTAATGATGGGCGCTGCGGCGGCGATGCTGTTTCTGGGCGGGGTCGGATTGTTCCGGTTCTCGCTGATGGTGCTGCTGGCGGTGGCGGCGGTGGTGTTGCTGATCCAGATGCAACCGTACCGGATGGCGCGTCTGACCAACTTCGCCGACCCGTGGGCCGACCAGTTCGGCGCAGGCTATCAATTGTCCCAGGCCTTGATCGCCTTCGGTCGCGGCGAGTGGCTGGGTGTTGGGCTGGGCAACAGCGTGCAGAAGCAGTTCTATCTGCCGGAAGCCCACACCGACTTCGTGTTCTCGGTACTGGCCGAGGAACTGGGCGCGGTGGGCTCGCTGTGCACCGTGGCGCTGTTCGTGTTCGTGTGTATCCGCGGCATGTACATCGGTCTGTGGGCCGAGAAAGCCAAACAGTTTTTTGCCGCTTATGTTGCCTACGGCCTGTCGTTCCTGTGGATCGGTCAGTTCCTGATCAACATCGGCGTGAACGTCGGCCTGTTGCCGACCAAGGGCCTGACCTTGCCGTTCCTCAGCTATGGCGGCAGTTCCCTGGTGATCTGCTGCGCCTGCCTTGGCCTGTTGCTGAGGATCGAGTGGGAGAGCCGGACCCACCTGGGCAGTGAAGAGATGGAATTCCATGAGAGCGACTTCGCCGAGGAGCCGAGCCATGGGCGCTAACGTATTGATCATGGCCGGTGGTACCGGCGGCCACGTGTTCCCGGCACTGTCCTGTGCCCGTGAATTCCAGGCGCGCGGCTACACCGTGCACTGGCTCGGCACGCCACGGGGGATCGAGAACGACCTGGTGCCGGCTGCCGGCCTCGAATTGCATCGCATCAACGCCACCGGCCTGCGCGGCAAGGGCAAGCTTTCGCTGCTCAAGGCGCCGTTCATGTTGCTGAAGTCGGTGTGGCAGGCGCGGGCGATCATTCGCCGCCTGCGTCCGGTGTGCGTGGTCGGTTTTGGTGGTTATGTGACCGGCCCCGGCGGCATCGCCGCCAAACTGGCCGATGTGCCGGTGATCGTTCACGAACAGAACGCCGTGGCCGGCACCGCCAATCGGTTGCTGGTGCCGTTCGCCGCCCGGGTGTGTGAAGCGTTCCCCGACACCTTTACCCTGTCGGACAGCCGCCGTACCACCGGCAACCCGGTGCGCAGCGAGCTGTTCCTCGAAACACCGCGTGCGGCACTGGCCGGACGCAAGGCGCGTTTGCTGATCCTGGGCGGAAGCCTGGGCGCAGAACCGTTGAACAAGTTGCTGCCTGAAGCCCTGTCGCAAGTCGCTGCCGATTTGCGTCCGGAAGTGTTTCATCAGGCCGGCAAAAATCACGATGAAGTGACTGCAGAGCGCTACCGCGCCGCCGGCGTGGACGCGCAGGTGCAGCCTTTCATCAAGGACATGGCTCAGGCCTATGGCTGGGCTGACATCGTGGTGTGCCGTGCAGGCGCATTGACCGTCAGCGAGCTGGCCGCCGCCGGTCTGCCGTCGATGCTGGTGCCTTTGCCCCACGCGATCGACGATCACCAGACCCGCAACGCCGATTATCTGGCCCGCGAAGGCGCTGCCTTCCTGATGCCGCAAAGAACGACTGGTGCCGCGGACCTTGCCGCGCGCCTGACAGAGGTCTTGATGCAACCGCAACGACTCGAAGAAATGGCCCGAGCGGCCCGCCGTCTGGCAAAACCCGAAGCCACCCGCAGCGTGGTCGATACCTGTCTGGAGGTGGCCCATGGTTGAGAATCAGAAAGCCATGCCGCAACCGGAGATGCGCCGCATCCGTCGCATCCACTTCGTCGGGATCGGCGGCGTGGGCATGTGCGGTATCGCTGAAGTGTTGCTGAACCTGGGTTACGCCGTGTCCGGCTCCGACCTCAAGGCTTCGCCGGTCACCGAGCGCCTGGAATCGTTCGGTGCGCAGATCTTCATCGGCCACCGTGCCGAGAACGCCGCAGCCGCCGACGTGCTGGTGGTATCGAGTGCCGTGAACACTTCCAACCCGGAAGTCGCGACCGCGCTGGAACGCCGTATTCCGGTGGTGCCGCGTGCCGAGATGCTCGCCGAGCTGATGCGCTACCGCCACGGCATCGCCGTCGCCGGTACCCATGGCAAAACCACCACCACCAGCCTGATCGCTTCGGTGTTCGCCGCCGGTGGCCTGGACCCGACGTTCGTCATCGGTGGTCGCCTGAACGCCGCGGGCACCAATGCCCAGCTCGGCACCAGCCGCTACCTGATCGCCGAGGCCGACGAGAGCGACGCCAGCTTCCTGCACCTGCAACCGCTGGTGGCCGTGGTCACCAACATCGACGCAGACCACATGGCGACCTACGACGGTGACTTCAACAAACTGAAGAAAACCTTCGTCGAGTTCCTGCACAACCTGCCGTTCTACGGTTTGGCGGTGATGTGCCTGGACGATCCGGTGGTGCGTGAAATCCTGCCGCAGGTGAAGCGTCCGACCGTGACCTACGGCTTCAGCGAAGACGCTGACGTGCGCGCCATTAATGTGCGCCAGCAGGGCATGCAGACCTTCTTCACTGTGCTGCGCCCTGATCGCGAGCCGCTGGATGTGTCCGTGAACATGCCGGGCAACCACAACGTGCTCAATTCCCTCGCGACCATCTGCATCGCTACCGACGAAGGCGTCAGCGATGAAGCCATCGTCCAGGGCCTGTCCGGGTTCCAGGGTGTCGGCCGACGCTTCCAGGTCTACGGCGAACTGCCGGTGGACGGCGGCAACGTGATGCTGGTCGACGACTACGGCCACCACCCGACCGAAGTCGCGGCGGTGATCAAGGCTGTGCGCGGTGGCTGGCCAGAGCGCCGTCTGGTGATGGTCTACCAGCCGCACCGCTACAGCCGCACCCGTGACCTGTACGACGATTTCGTCAATGTACTGGCCGACGCCAACGTGCTGCTGCTGATGGAAGTCTATCCGGCCGGCGAAGAGCCGATCCCGGGGGCCGACAGCCGCAAGCTGTGCAACAGCATCCGTCAGCGCGGTCAGCTGGACCCGATCTACATCGAGCGCGGTGTCGATCTGGCGCCGCTGGTCAAGCCGCTGCTGCGTGCCGGCGACATTCTGCTGTGCCAGGGCGCCGGTGACATCGGCGGCCTCGCACCGAAACTGTTGAAAAGCGAGTTGTTCGCCGGTGCCGTGGCGGCGCCGGTCGAGGGGAAGTTGAAATGACTGCTGCCTACGCCAATCTGTTCTCCACCATTGCCCCGAAAGACTTCGGCCGCGTTGCCGTGCTGTTCGGTGGCTTGAGTGCCGAGCGTGAAGTCTCGCTGAAGTCCGGCAACGCTGTGCTCACTGCGCTGCAAAGCGCCGGTGTGGACGCGTTCGGGATCGACGTCGGCGCAGACATTCTGCAGCGCTTGCTGAGCGAAAAAATCGACCGCGCGTTCATCATCCTCCACGGTCGTGGCGGTGAAGACGGCAGCATGCAAGGCCTGCTTGAAGTGGCCGGCATTCCATACACCGGCAGCGGCATCCTGGCTTCGGCGCTGGCGATGGACAAACTGCGCACCAAGCAGGTCTGGCACACGTTGGGGATTCCGACGCCGCGTCACGCCGTGCTGCGCAGCGAGGCCGATTGTATTTCGGCAGCGACGGAACTGGGCTTCCCTTTGATCGTCAAACCGGCGCATGAAGGTTCAAGTATCGGGATGGCCAAAGTGAGTTCTGCGTCCGAGTTGATCGACGCATGGAAAGCGGCCAGTACCTACGATTCGCAAGTGTTGGTCGAGCAATGGATCCACGGTCCCGAGTTCACCATCGCCACCCTGCGTGACCAGGTGTTGCCTCCTATCGCGCTGGGCACGCCACACACGTTCTACGACTACGACGCCAAGTACATCGCCAACGATACCCAGTATCGGATTCCGTGCGGGCTCGATGCCGCCAAGGAAAAGGAACTCATGGACCTCACGGCGCAAGCCTGCGAGGCGCTGGGTATCGCCGGTTGGGGCCGGGCAGACGTGATGCAGGACGCCGACGGCAAATTCTGGTTCCTGGAAGTCAACACCGCTCCCGGCATGACCGATCACAGCCTGGTACCGATGGCGGCGAAAGCGGCCGGTCTGGATTTCCAGCAACTGGTCCTGGCCATTCTGGCCGCCAGTGTCGATGCCGATGGCAAGAAAGAGGCGCGAGGTTAAGACCATGCAAGGCGCACATCTCAGACATCAGCCACCCGCACCCGGCCGCAAGCCGGTGCCGCGGGGTGCCAGCCGAATGGTGGCCAAAGAGCCGATGTCCGCGCGCCTGCCGAAAGCCAACTTCGGCTTCTTGAAAAGTCTGTTCTGGCCGGTGCTGCTGGTGGCCCTGGGGTTCGGTACTTACGAAGGCGCGCAGCGTCTGTTGCCGTACGCCGACCGGCCGATCACCAAGATCGCCGTGCAGGGCGACCTGAGTTACATCAGCCAGCAAGCGGTGCAGCAGCGGATCGCCCCGTACGTGGCGTCGAGCTTCTTCACCATCGACCTGGCGAGCATGCGCACCGAGCTTGAGCAGATGCCGTGGATCGCCCACGCCGAAGTACGTCGGGTGTGGCCGGATCAGGTGGTGATCCGCCTCGAAGAGCAACTGCCGGTGGCCCGCTGGGGCGACGAGTCGTTGCTCAACAACCAGGGCCAGGCGTTCACGCCCAAGGAACTGGCGAACTACGAACACCTGCCGCAGCTGTTCGGCCCGCAGCGGGCCCAGCAGCAAGTGATGCAGCAATACCAGGTACTGAGCCAGATGCTCCGGCCATTGGGCTTCTCGATTGCGCGGCTCGAGCTGCGTGAACGTGGCAGCTGGTTCCTGACCACCGGTGCCGGCAGTTCCGGTCCCGGGATCGAACTGCTGCTGGGACGCGGCAACCTGGTGGAAAGGATGCGCCGCTTCATTGCCATCTACGACAAGACGCTTAAAGACCAGATTACGAACATTGCGCGCATCGATCTGCGCTACGCCAACGGCCTCGCTGTTGGCTGGCGGGAACCAGTAGCGCCGACGACAGCCCAACCCGCTGTCGCAAAGAATTAAGAAGAGGCAGGACCCATGGCAAACGTGCAAAGCGGCAAAATGATCGTCGGTCTCGATATCGGCACCTCCAAGGTGGTGGCGCTGGTCGGCGAGGTTGCGGACGACGGCACGCTCGATATCGTCGGGATCGGTACCCATCCGTCCCGCGGCCTGAAGAAAGGCGTGGTGGTGAACATCGAGTCCACCGTGCAATCGATCCAGCGCGCGATCGAAGAAGCCCAGTTGATGGCGGGCTGCCGCATTCACTCGGCGTTCGTCGGCGTGGCGGGCAATCACATCCGTAGCCTGAACTCCCACGGCATCGTGGCGATCCGCGACCGCGAAGTCAGCTCGGCAGACCTGGAGCGCGTACTTGATGCCGCCCAGGCCGTGGCGATCCCGGCTGATCAGCGCGTGCTGCACACCTTGCCGCAGGACTATGTGATCGATAACCAGGAAGGCGTGCGCGAGCCGCTGGGCATGTCCGGCGTGCGTCTGGAAGCCAAGGTCCACGTGGTCACCTGCGCCGTCAACGCCGCACAGAACATTGAAAAATGCGTGCGTCGCTGCGGTCTGGAAATCGACGACATCATTCTCGAGCAACTGGCTTCGGCTTACTCGGTCCTGACCGACGACGAAAAAGAACTGGGCGTGTGCCTGGTCGACATCGGCGGCGGCACCACCGACATCGCGATCTTCACCGAAGGCGCCATCCGCCACACGGCCGTGATCCCGATTGCCGGCGACCAGGTGACCAACGACATCGCCATGGCGTTGCGCACCCCGACCCAATACGCCGAAGAGATCAAGATCCGCTACGCCTGCGCCCTGGCCAAACTGGCCGGTGCCGGCGAGACCATCAAAGTGCCGAGCGTCGGCGATCGTCCGCCGCGCGAACTGTCGCGTCAGGCCCTGGCCGAAGTGGTCGAGCCGCGTTACGACGAACTGTTCACCCTGATCCAGGCTGAGCTGCGTCGCAGCGGCTACGAAGACCTGATCCCGGCCGGCATCGTGCTGACCGGCGGTACGTCGAAGATGGAAGGTGCCACCGAACTGGCCGAGGAAATCTTCCACATGCCGGTACGCCTCGGTGTGCCGCACGGCGTGAAGGGCCTTGATGACGTGGTGCGCAACCCGATTTATTCCACTGGCGTGGGCTTGTTGATGTACGGCCTGCAGAAGCAGTCCGACGGGATCTCGTTCTCGGGCATCGGCAGCCGCGACAGCTACAGCAATGATGAGCCGCAGGCGCCGTTGCTGGACCGTTTGAAGAAGTGGGTTCAAGGCAACTTCTAAAGATTTACCGCAGCACCGCAACAAAATGCAGTAGGCGAAAAAACTAGAGAATGTAAGGAGAGGGAAAATGTTCGAACTCGTAGACAACATCCCCGCAAGCCCGGTAATCAAAGTTATCGGTGTTGGCGGTGGCGGCGGCAACGCTGTCAACCACATGGTCAAGAGCAACATCGAAGGCGTCGAGTTCATCTGCGCCAACACCGATGCTCAAGCGCTGAAAAACATCGGCGCGCGTACCATCCTGCAACTGGGCACCGGCGTGACCAAAGGCCTGGGCGCCGGCGCCAACCCGGAAGTCGGCCGTCAGGCTGCGCTGGAAGATCGCGAGCGCATCGCTGAAGTGCTGGCCGGCACCAACATGGTGTTCATCACCACCGGCATGGGCGGCGGTACCGGTACCGGTGCAGCGCCGATCATCGCCGAAGTGGCCAAGGAAATGGGCATCCTGACCGTTGCGGTCGTGACCCGTCCGTTCCCGTTCGAAGGCCGCAAGCGTATGCAGATCGCCGACGAAGGCATCCGCATGCTCTCGGAAAGCGTCGACTCGTTGATCACCATTCCCAACGAAAAGCTGCTGACCATCCTCGGTAAAGACGCAAGCCTCTTGTCGGCTTTCGCCAAGGCTGACGATGTACTGGCCGGTGCCGTTCGCGGTATCTCCGACATCATCAAGCGTCCGGGCATGATCAACGTCGACTTCGCCGACGTACGCACCGTGATGAGCGAAATGGGCATGGCGATGATGGGCACTGGCTGCGCCAGCGGTCCGAACCGTGCGCGTGAAGCCACCGAAGCGGCCATCCGCAACCCGTTGCTGGAAGACGTGAACCTGCAAGGTGCACGCGGCATCCTGGTGAACATCACCGCCGGTCCTGACCTGTCCCTGGGTGAGTACTCCGACGTTGGTTCGATCATCGAAGCCTTCGCTTCCGAGCACGCAATGGTCAAGGTCGGTACCGTTATCGATCCGGACATGCGCGACGAGCTGCACGTGACCGTCGTTGCCACCGGTCTGGGCGCAAAAATCGAGAAGCCAGTGAAGGTCATCGACAACACCGTTCACACCACCATGGCTTCCGCTCCGGTGCAACAACAGGCCCCTGCGCGTCAGGAACAACCTGCTGTGAACTACCGTGACCTGGACCGTCCGACCGTCATGCGCAACCAGGCTCAGGCCGGTGCTGCGACTGCCGCGAAGATGAATCCGCAAGATGACTTGGACTACCTGGACATCCCGGCTTTCCTGCGTCGTCAGGCTGATTGATGGAATGTATCAGGGCTATGAAGGTGATTGGTGTTCAGCAAAGGCTCGGTCTGCTATTATCGCCAGCCTTTGTTGATACCAGTTCGCAATTTGCGCTGAAGCGGCCCAAGCCATGATTAAACAACGCACACTGAAAAATATTATCCGTGCCACAGGTGTAGGCCTGCACTCCGGGGAGAAGGTCTACCTGACCCTCAAGCCTGCGCCTGTCGACACTGGCATTGTGTTTTGTCGCGCTGACCTCGACCCTGTGGTGCAGATTCCTGCCCGCGCGGAAAACGTCGGTGAAACCACTATGTCGACGACGCTGATCAATGGCGACGTCAAAGTGGACACGGTAGAGCACTTGCTCTCGGCCATGGCTGGCCTGGGCATCGATAACGCCTACGTCGAGCTCTCCGCGTCCGAAGTCCCGATCATGGACGGTAGCGCAGGACCTTTCGTATTCCTGATTCAATCGGCAGGCCTGGAAGAACAGGACGCCGCCAAGAAATTCATCCGCATCCTGCGTGAAGTGACAGTGGAAGATGGTGACAAGCGCGCCACTTTCGTCCCTTTCGACGGGTTCAAGGTGAGCTTCGAGATCGATTTCGATCACCCGGTTTTCCGGGACCGCACCCAAAGTGCAAGCGTGGATTTTTCCAGCACTTCGTTCGTAAAAGAAGTCAGCCGCGCCCGTACTTTCGGCTTCATGAGTGACATCGAGTACCTGCGCAAGCATAACCTCGCACTCGGCGGCAGCGTTGAAAACGCAATCGTGGTCGATGCCGATGGTGTGCTGAACGAAGACGGCCTTCGCTATGAAGACGAATTCGTGAAGCACAAGATCCTCGATGCAATTGGCGACCTGTACCTGCTGGGCAATAGCCTGATTGGTGAGTTCAAGGGCTTCAAGTCCGGCCACGCACTGAACAACCAGCTTCTGCGCAAACTGATTGAGCAGAAAGATGCCTGGGAAGTCGTGACGTTCGAAGACGCCAGCACTGCACCGATCTCTTACATGCGCCCGGTTGCGGCAGTGTAAGTAAAAAACCTCTCTAGTTTTTTGAAGGCCACCTTTGGGTGGCCTTTTTTTATGCTTGTGTTCAGGACGCCAGCACCACCCGGTTACGGCCACTTTCCTTTGCCTGATACAGCGCCCGGTCCGCCGCGAACAACAGTTGTTCCAGACTGATTTCACTCGCCGCCGTCCAGGTGCTGATACCGATGCTCACCGTCATCGGCATTTCATCGCCCTCCATGCGTGGCAATTGCTCGACCGCGGCCCGCACATGCTCGGCTATCTGTTGCGCGCCGACACTGTCGGTCTCTGCCAGGATCACCGAGAACTCTTCTCCGCCATAACGCGCCACCAGATCCGCCGGGCGTCTCACATTGGCGGTAATGACCCTGGCCAGTTCTCGCAGCGCCTGATCTCCGGCCTGATGGCCATGCCGGTCGTTGAATGCCTTGAAGTGATCGGCGTCGATCATCAGCAACGACAGCGATTTGCCCGAGCGTTGGGCACGAAACCACTCGTGCCTCAGCGCCTGATCGAGCATCCGCCGGTTGGCGACGCCGGTCAGGGCGTCGGTGGCCGCCAGTTGCGCCAGTTCATGTTCGGCCCGTTGCCGCAAACGCAGCTCTCGGGCCAGCAGCCAGGTCAGCCACAGCAGGCCGAGGCAGAGCACCCCGGTGGCACCGCTGATCAGAATCGCCGTGCGCTTCCATGCCCCGAACACTTCCTCACTTGATAGCGCCACGATCACCCTTAGCGGCAGGTTGCCGACCTGGGAGTAGGTGTACAGCCGTTGTTGATAATCCATGCTCGAGATGCTGTTGAAACTGCCATTGCCGCTACGGTCGCGCAGGATTCTCACCACATTGGGCCGGTTGGCGAAGCTCTTGCCGATCGAATCGCTTTGCAGATAGGGCTTCTGGGCCAACAGGATGCCGTCGCTGTTGATGATGTTCAGCGTGCTGTCGACGCCGATATCGAGGCTGTTGAACAACTGGTCGAAGTAATCGAGCTTCATTGACGCCACCGCTACGCCCAGGAATTCCCCGGTGTCCGAGGAAATGCGCCGGCTGAAACTGATGCGCCACTGGTTGGCGTCGTCGCAGTCGCAACGGGGCTTGAACGGGCGGCTGATGAACATGCCGGCGTCGCGGTTGAAGGCGTGGGCGAGGAAGTAATCGCGGTCGGCGAAATTGCCCGGTAGCGGTTCGACCCGCGAGGAGTCGGCGATGACCTCGCCATGCTTGTCGAGCAGCAGAATGTCGCCCTTGAAACGCGCCGTGGTGGAGCGGTCGAACAGCGCCAGGTGGCGGATCTGCGGCGACACGTTTTTCAGGTCGTCGCGCTGGGCGGCGGCAATCAGACCTTGCAGGGTCAGGTCGTACAGTTCGACGGTACGCAGCACGTCGGCGTCGATCAGTTGGGCGATGGTGGTGGCGCTGCGAGTCGCCGACTCCTGAGCATTGGCGTGCTCGCGAATCAGCAGAAAAGTCACGATGCACACAATCGCTAACACGCTCAGCAGACTGCCGAGAATCAGCAGCAGCTCAGGACGTCCGGTCTTTCCCGCAGCAGGTGGAGTACGGCTCGCGATCATGGTTGGGTTATCGGTTGAAGAGTCTTATAAGCGTAGTTGTACAAACGTCGCTGCCGCACAGGCAAGAAAAAGGCCAGCGCATAAGGCTGGCCTTTCAACTGTAGCGCCGATCTTAGAAGACGTTGATCGGGTAGTCGATGATCACTCGGTATTCATCTGTGTCGGTGTCCAGCGCGCCGTAACCGTTGCCGCCGCGGTTGGTGGCCCATTGCAGGCGCACCGCAAGATCTTTGGCCTGGCCGCTCTGCACCACGTACTTGAGGTCGATGTCGCGTTCCCAGTGCTTGGCGTTGCGACCTTCGGCGCTGTACCACGAGGCGTAGCCCTTGCTGTCCGGGTCGACTTTGGTCAGGTCCAGTGTACCGCGCGAGTAAGACACCGCCGAGGTCAGGCCCGGCAGGCCGACGCCTGCGAAGTCGTAGGCGTACTTGAGTTTCCACGAGCGCTCGTTCGGGCCGTTGAAATCCGAGTATTGCTGGGAGTTGTCGAGGTAGATGCTGTCGCCCTGGCTGATGTAGTCGAACGGCGTGTTGCCGTTGACCCGCTGGTACGCGGCGGTGACGCTGTGGCTGCCGATACCCACGGTGAAATGCAGGCTGTAGGTGTTGTTGTCGATGTTGCCCAGCAGCGCGTCGCCGGTGTCTTGGGTGTGATAGAAGTGCAGGCCCGGATTGAGGGTCACCAGATCATTCAGCGCCCAGGTGTAGTCCAGGTCGTAGTAGTACTGGTTCCAGATGTCCTTCAGCTCGGCGGCGTACAGGTTGCTGGTCAGGCCTTCGACGCCGCTCCAGGCAACGCCGGCCCAGTTCAGGTGCTGGCTTTTATCGCCCTCGGCGAGGGTGCCGTACGAGGTGCCGATGTGTTTGTGGCCGCTCTGGTTGTACGGTTTGGTGAAGCTGGCCTGGCCACCTTCGATCATCCACCCGTCGAAGCTGTGGTTGGTCAGGCTGACGCCACGGAAGGTCTGCGGCAGCATGCGGCTTTCGCCGCCAGCGATCACCGGGTTGGTGAGGAACAGGTCACCGGCCTTCAGTTCGGTATCGAACGCGCGCATTTTCAAGGTGCCGCCCGCGGTGGAGAACGAGCCCGGCGCTTTGCCGTTGCCGTCGCTGACCGGCAGGATGCTGGAGTTGTCCGTGCCGCCACCACCGTCGAGTTTCAGACCGAGCATGGCGTGGGCATCGATACCAAAGCCGACCGTGCCTTCGGTGTAGCCCGACTGGAATTTGCCGAGGAAACCCTGGCCCCACTCGATGTTGTCGTCCGCTTTCTGTAGGCGGTTGCGATTCATGTAGTAGTTGCGGGCGTTGAGGTTGAGGCTCGAGCCTTCGACAAAACCTTCCTTATCGGTTTCAGCGGCGTGGGCGGCAGGAGCAATCGTTGCGGCGATTGCAATGAACAGCGGGGTGAAGCGGACTGGGTAACGCACTTGCGGTAAAGCTCCTTGGGTCAACTGACACTTCAATGTCTTGAGGTGCGGGATGTTTCTAATGGTAAGAGACGAACCGGACCGCTTTCACACCACAACGAAAAAAGGCCACTGAAAATCAGTGGCCTGGAAGGACGACGGTTGAACGGGAAGAGCCAAACAACCGCGTCGAGGGAAACTGCGCTGTGCGTGACTCAGCTGTCTTTCTCGGTTGCCTGAGTCTGGGAAGTTGCGGCCTGAGGGGCTTGCGTGGCGTCTTGAGCCTTGGCCATCACTTCTGCCTGATGCTGTTCGAATGCGTGAGCGCGAGCGGCATTCTGCGCTACGAACGACTGCGATTCTTCAGCCATCGCCATCGGCGACAGGATCAATGAGGACAAAACGAAAGCGCTGGCAATACCCATACTGTTGGACATCTTGAAAACCTTCTTGCTTGGCAAGTGCTGTTTGGTGCGGGCAAAGATAAGGTTGCCGGGCGCCGGGAAACAGCGTGATTTTCATAAATGACTGTTACAGCAAAAGCAAAGATCCGCAGGGGATGTTCATTCCCACGCAGAGCGTGGGAACGATATGCGGCGGGGTCAGACCGGCAAATGAATCCCGAAGGTATTCATCCCCCGGTCACTGTGCACAAACACATCACCACCATGCATCAGCGCAATCGCCTTGACGATCGCCAGCCCCAGACCGTGGTTGTTGCCACTGTTGCTGCGCGACGCATCGACCCGGTAGAAGCGTTCGAACAACCGTGGCAAATGCTCGCTGGCAATCGGCGAACCGGGGTTGGCCACGCCGATGCTGACCTGATGTTCCTCGACCGCGATCTGCACTTCGATCACCTGTCCCGGCGCGGTGTGCTGCACCGCATTGCTCAGCAGATTGATCAACGCCCGGCGCAGGTGGGCGATCTCGATCTGCACCTGCGCGTCGCCGCTGACCCGAACCTGGACCTGGGCGTCTTCGAGGATGAAATCGAGGTATTCAAGGGTGGTGGCCACTTCATCGGCGAGGGAGGTCGAGGTGAGTTTGGTGGCCTTGCTGCCCTGATCGGCGCTGGCCAGGAACAGCATGTCGTTGATGATCGAGCGCAGGCGTTCCAGCTCTTCGAGGTTGGATTGCAGCACTTCGAAATAATGCTCGGCAGAGCGCCCGCGAGTCAGTGCGACCTGGGTCTGACCGATCAGGTTGGTCAACGGCGAGCGCAGTTCATGGGCGACGTCGGCGTTGAAGGATTCCAGCCGCGAATAGGCTTGTTCAACCCGCTCCAGCGTCGAGTTGAACGAGTCGACGAACTGCTCGAGTTCCGGCGGCAATGGCGACAGGCGCAAGCGCCCGGCCCGCAACGGCGGCGCCAGACGTTGGGCTTCATGGGACAGTTTGATCAGCGGTTTGAGGCCGATTCGCGCCACCCAGTAACCCAATGCCGAGGCCAGCAGCACGCCGATCACCGCCAGACTGATCAGCGCGATCAGCAACTGATGCTGGGTCTGGTGAAGAGCCTCGGTGTCGATGCCGATCATGAAGCGTAGCGGCGGGCGCTGATCCTTGGCCGGCAGTTCGGTCAGCAGCACTTTCAGCGGGTAAGGATGGTTGGGCAGTTGCAGGTCGCGCATGCCCGGCGCACCTTGGGCGAACGTGCGGATCAAGGCATCCGGCTCGCCGAATTCGTACCCCGGATTGCCGCTGACCACCCAGAAATGGATGCGCTTGTCTTCTTCGCCGAGCAGCTTGAGCTTGGCGTTGATCTTTACCCAATGCTCGGGGGTGCCATAGCGGTTGAGCGCGGATTCGAGCACGCTGTAACGCGCATCCAGTTCCGCTTCCGGCAGCAGGCCTAGGCCCTTGTCCACTTGTTGATACAGCGCGCCGCCGATCAACAGGAAGACCAGCAGCGCCACCAGCGTGAACATCCCGCTCAGACGCAGCGCTATTGAGTTACTGGACACCGCGGCTCTCCAGCACATAACCCATGCCGCGGATCGTGTGCAGCAATTTCTCGTCGAACGGCCCGTCGAGCTTGGCCCGCAGGCGCTTGATCGCGACTTCGACCACGTTGGCGTCGCTGTCGAAATTGATGTCCCAGACCATTTCGGCAATCGCGGTTTTCGAGAGGATTTCGCCCTGACGCCGGGCCAGCACACTGAGCAGCGAAAACTCTTTCGCGGTCAGATCCAGCCGGGTGCCGGCGCGGGTGGCCTTGCGGCTGATCAGATCGATCCACAGGTCGGCGATGCTCACTTGCACCGGTTCATGGCCGCCACTGCGACGGGTCAACGCTTGCAGGCGCGCCACCAGTTCGAGGAAGGAAAACGGTTTGCCGAGGTAGTCGTCGGCGCCGTCGCGCAGGCCCCTGATCCGGTCTTCGACCCGTTCGCGGGCGGTGAGCATGATCACCGGCGTCTGCTTGCGCGCACGCAATGCGCGCAATACGCCGAAGCCATCGAGGCCCGGCAGCATCACGTCGAGGACGATCACCGCGTAGTCGCTTTCCAGCGCCAGGTGCAGGCCCTCGATGCCATCGCGGGCCAGATCCACGGTGTAACCCTGTTCCGTCAGGCCGCGGTGCAGATAGTCCGCGGTTTTCTCTTCGTCTTCGATAATCAGAACGCGCATGACCCGCCTCAGTCTGTCGTTGCCAGCGCCGCGACGGGCGATGGTTTGGGCTTGTGGAACAGCCGCTCAAGCCACAAGTATATGACCGGCGTGGTGAACAGCGTCAGCATCTGGCTGACCAGCAATCCGCCCACGACCGCGATCCCCAGTGGCTGGCGCAGTTCGGCGCCGGTGCCGTAGCCGAGCATCAGCGGCAGGGCGCCGAGCAGGGCGGCGAGCGTGGTCATGATGATCGGCCGGAACCGCGTCAGGCATGCTTCGAAAATCGCATCCTGGGGGGCCAGCCCACGATGGCGCTGGGCTTCGAGGGCGAAGTCGATCATCAGGATGCCGTTCTTCTTCACGATACCGATCAGCAGCACCAGCCCGATCAGCGCCATGATCGAAAAGTCCTGGCCGCAGATCCACAGCATGATCACCGCACCGAGACCCGCTGCCGGCAAGGTCGAGATGATCGTCAGCGGATGGACGAAGCTCTCATAAAGCACACCCAGAATGATGTACACCGCCACCAGCGCCGCGAGAATCAGCCACGGCTGGCTGGCCAGCGAGCTCTGGAATGCCTGCGCCGCGCCCTGGAAGTTGCCGCTGATCGCGGTCGGCATGCCGATCTCGGCCTTGGCCTGGTTGAGCAGGATCACCGCGTCGCCCAACGCCACGCCGGGCGCCAGGTTGAACGACAGGTTGGCGGCCGGGAACATGCCGTCGTGGGCAATCGACAGCGGGCCGATGGTCGGCGCGTCGAAGCGGGCCAGCGCCGACAGCGGCACCATTTCCCCGCTCAAGGGCGAGCGCAGGTAGAAATAGTTGAGGCTTTCGGCTTTGCCGCGCTGCGCGGTGTCCAGTTCCAGAATCACGTTGTACTGGTTGACCTGGGTCTGGAACTCATTGATCTGTCGTTGCCCGAACGCGTCGTACAGCGCCTCGTCGACATCGCTGGCCGTCAGGCCAAAACGCGCGGCGGCGCTGCGGTCGATGCTGATGTGGGTGATGCTGCCGCCCAGTTGCAGATCGTTGGAAATGTCGCGGAACGCCGGGATGCTGCGCAGCTTTTCGGTGAGCTTCTGGGTCCAGGTGGCGAGGGTCGGCCCGTCGTTGCTCTTGAGCACATATTGATACTGCGCACGGCTCGGACCGGAGCTGAGGTTGATGTCCTGGCCGGCGCGCAGGTACAGCACTATGCCGGGGACTTTCATCAGTTGCGGACGAATGCGGTCGATGAACTGGCTGGCTGAAACATCTCGGTCACCCCGAGGTTTCAGGGCGATCCAGAAGCGGCCGTTGGCGATGGTCTGGTTGCTGCCGGACACGCCGACCGAGTGGGAAAACGCCTGGACGGCAGGGTCGGCGGCGACGATTTCCGCCATCGCCAGGTGTTTTTTCACCATGTCGCTGTAGGAGATGTCCGCAGCGGCTTCCGTTGTACCGAGGACGAAACCGGTGTCCTGCACCGGGAAGAACCCTTTGGGGATAAAGATGTAACCGCCGATCGCCAGCGCAACCGAGATACCGAACACGCCGATCATCAGTTTCTGGTGGGCGAGAGCGCGGCGCAGGCCCTTCTCGTACCAGCCGAGCAGGCGTTCGCTGAAGCCCGGTTTGTCATGGGCTTGATGCACCGGTTTGCGCATGAACAGCGCGGCGAGGGTTGGCGCCAGGGTCAGCGACACAACCACGGAAATCATGATGGTCGAGGTGGCCGTCAGGGCGAACTCCTTGAACAAGCGCCCGACCACACCGCCCATGAACAGCAGCGGAATGAACGCCGCTACCAGCGAGAAGCTGATCGAGACCACGGTGAAACCGATCTCGCCGGCGCCCTTGATCGCGGCGTCGCGCATGCTGTCGCCGGCCTCCAGATGGCGGTGGATGTTTTCCACCACCACGATCGCATCGTCGACCACGAAGCCCACCGCCACCACGATGGCGACGAGGGTCAGGTTGTTCAGGCTGAAACCGAGCAGGTACATCAGGGCGAAACTGGCGGTCAGCGACACCCCGAGCACCGCCGACACAATCATCGTCGCCGACAGCTGGCGCAGGAACAGCGCCATCACCGCCACCACCAGCAGGATCGCGATCAGCAAAGTGATTTCCACTTCATGCAGTGAAGCGCGGATGGTCTGGGTACGGTCGATCAGGGTTTTGACCTGCACCGAGGCCGGCAGCATGGCTTCGAGGCCGGGCAGGGCGGCCTGGATCCGGTCTACGGTTTCGACGATGTTGGCGCCGGGCTGGCGGGAGATCACCAGGTTCACCCCCGGCCGATCACCGGCCCAGGCCTGCACGTAGGCATCTTCCGAACCGTTTACGACTTTGGCGACATCCTTGAGGTGAACCGGGGCGCCGTCCTTGTAGGAAACGATGAGCTGGCTGTATTCCTCGGGGTGGAACAACTGGTCGTTGGTCGACAGCGTGGAAATGCTCGACTCGCCGTACAGCGCACCCTTGGCGAGGTTGAGGCTGGTCTGCTGGATCGCCAGACGAATATCGGCGAGGGTCAGGCCGATGGCCGCCAGTTTGTCCGCCGAAGCTTGAACGCGGATTGCCGGACGTTGCTGACCGGTGATGTTGATCTGGCCTACGCCGTCGATCTGACTGATCTGACGGGCCAGCAGGGTCTCCACCAGGTCACTGAGTTCGGTGCCGGGCATCTGCGTGGAGCTGACGCTGAGGATCAGCACCGGGCTATCGGCCGGGTTGACCTTCTTCCAGGTCGGCAGGGTCGGCATGTCTTTCGGCAATTTGCCGGCGGCTGTGTTGATCGCGGCCTGCACTTCCTGGGCGGCGGTGTCGATGCTCTTGTCGAGGGTGAATTGCAGGGTCAGCAGGCTGGAGCCCAGCGCACTGCTGGAGGTCATCTGGGTCATGCCGGGGATGGCGCTGAATTGCACCTCCAGCGGCGTGGCCACGGACGATGCCATGGTGTCGGGGCTGGCGCCGGGCAGTTGCGAGGAGACTTGGATCGTCGGAAATTCCGCTTCCGGCAATGGGGCAATCGGCAGGCGCGGGAAGGCAATCACCCCGACCAGTACCAGCGCGATGGTCAGCAGAATCGTCGCCACCGGGTGATCGATGCACCAGGTCGAAACGCCTTTGTGCTGCTTCATGGCTTGGGCTCCGCTTGCACCACCTGCGGCGGCTCGCTCATGACCTGCACGGTCGAACCGGGTTTGAGCCGTGACTGGCCGTCACTGACCAATACGTCGCCGGGGTTCACGCCCTTGATGATGTCCTGACCGCTGCCCTGATAAACCATCTGCACTTGCACCGCTTCAACCTTGTCGCCGTTGACCCGGTACACGAAGTGTTGATCCAGCCCGCGTTGTACGACGGTGGGCGGGACCACCAGCGCATCTTTGTCCAGTGCCGTCTGAATCTTTACCGTCACCAGCAGGCCGGGCCAGAGTTTCTGGTTGGGGTTGTCGAATTCGGCCTTGGCGCGAATGGTGCCGGTGTTGGCGTTGATCTGGTTGTCTATCAGGGTCAAGTGACCTTCGCCGAGCAGGTTGCCGGTTTCGCCGTCGGTGTCGGCGCCGATGTAGGCCTTGACCTGAGCACGCTGCGGATCGTTGATCAGGCTCTGCAGGGTCGGCAGCATTTGCTGGGGCAGGGAGAACTCGACAGCGATCGGGTCGATCTGGGTCACGGTGAACAGACCCTGGGTGTCGGTCATGCGCAGGAAGTTGCCTTCGTCGACCGTGCGAATCCCGACGCGGCCGGTGACCGGAGAGCGAATCTGGGTGTAGGAAAGTTGTACTTGAGCCGCGTCAATCGAGGCCTGATTGCCCTGAGCAGTGGCCTTGAGCTGGTTGACCAGTGCCTGTTGCTGGTCGTAGGTCTGCTTCGATACGCCGTCGTCGACGCTCAGCAGTTTGTAGCGCTTGAGGTTGACCAGAGCGACTTGCAGTTGCGCCTGGCTTTCGCCCAGTTGTGCCCGGGCCTGGTCGAGGCTGGCGCGGATCGAGCGGTCGTCGATGGTGGCGAGCAGGTCGCCCTGTTTTACCAGCTGACCTTCCTTGACCAACAGCTTGGTGAGGATGCCGTCGATCTGTGGGCGCACCACCACGCTGTGCAACGAAAGCACGGAGCCGATGCCGCTGGTGTAGCGGGGGACGTCTTTTTCGCTGACGGCGACGACCCTGACCGGGATCGCAGTCGGGGCGGCGAGTTTGGCCGGGGCGGGTTTTACCGCATACCACAGGCCGGCGGCTGCGAGGGCGATCAGCAGGGTGGCGAGCAGGGCCTTTTTCTTCTGGATTTGCATGCTTGTGGGGCGCCAGGGGGACGGGGTTTGGGCAGGTTTTGTCTTTATAAACTTGTTTGGGGGTCAGGAGGGTGACGGCTAACTGACGGCGTTGTCAGTTTCGGCTTTTGACTTGGCGGCCTTTGGGCCGACCAGGCTCTTGGGGTTTGGTGTGTATATCCGTTTTTTGGGTGTTGCGGCTGGCGGTTTCGCCCTTACGGCGAGTCCCTTTTGGCAAACGCCGGAATGCCGGCCCAGCCCAAAGGAACCAAAAGGTCTGGGCCCCTGCGTTCGGCACCTCGCCTAGGCTCGGTGTTCCTTCGTTCCGGGATTCATCCGGGGGCATCGCCTACGGTTTGCTTCGCTGCACCTCCTCTCGATGCATGCGGCTGCGCCGCACGGTCGCTGCGCTCCCACCCCCGGATAAATCCCTCCACTCAGCCTTCCGATGGGGCCGGCACGTCAAGGGCGGTACTTGAGCTAACGCTCATTGTGTTGAGTGGTGAGGAGCAGGGTGGTGGTGGTGGTGGTGGTGGTGGTGGTGGTGGTGGTGGTGGTGGTGGTGGTGGTGGTGTGATCTCTGGATTTTCATCTTTCCCGGCCCGCGCCATCTACGCTTCTAAAGATCCGCCCCCACCAGCGGATACACGGTGTACAGCCCTGACGCCATTGGGGTGGGTCATTCGGGAGGGTCTTTGCCATGAAGTTGAAAATCGTAATATCGGCTGCGCTTGTCTTGCTTCCGCTTTGTGTCTTTGCCGCGTCGCAGACGAGTTCCGGTGAGATCCGGTTCAGCGGGCGGATTGTTGATTCCGGTTGTGAGGTGGGGCGTGTCGGGACGTTGGGTTCGAGGGAGTCGCGGCAGGTTGAGGTCAAGCCTGGCCTGACGCTTGATGTCGATTCCTATCGCAATGCGTGCAGTCATGAGGCGTTGCCGTTGTCCGTCACGTATGAGGCGCTGAAGACTTCGAGCGACAAGGGCATTGTCACCATCAGTTATCTGTAAGCCGTTCGGCGTGCCGTGCAAATCTTCAGGTGCCGAGGCAGGGCGCGCGGGTATACTGCGCGCCTTCGCGGCTCACTGTTCGGGCCCGACTTTTTGCTTTGCGGAGCTTTTATGACTTCCCCGACCCAACCGCCAGTTGATGACGCTATCAGCGACGTCACGGCCGAGCATGCTGAAACCAACGAAACCAAAGCCAAGATCCCGGCTTTCAAGTTCCCGTTCAAGCCAGGTGACCTGGCGGCTGTCAAAGCGGCCAGGCAGCCGCAGTTCAAGGGCAAGGACGGTGATCGTCATGCCAAGATCCCGGGCGTGGCGCCGTCGGGCACTCGTCGTTCGATGGGCAAGCGCTGATTCACTTCCCTCCTGCAGCCATCGTCTGTGATTTTCGGTCACAGTGATGGCTAATTGCTCAGTTCCTGAGCCAGATCAACGTTTAACCGATGAGTGCGCTTAGAGTCAGCAGCCCTGCCGACTCTTTCCAATAAAACGAGCGCGCTTTCCATGAAGATCAATCTCCCGGTGACCGGGCGCAATGTCGATGTTGCGCCGGATGCGAACATTCTCTCGACCACCGATCTGACCAGCGCGATCACCTACGCCAACGACGACTTCATCAAGATCAGCGGTTACAGCCGCGATGAGCTGCTGGGCACGCCGCATAACCTGCTGCGTCATCCGGACATGCCCGCGCAGGCGTTTGCCCATATGTGGCAGACGCTCAAGCGCGGGCGGTCGTGGATGGGGCTGGTGAAGAATCGCTGCAAGAACGGTGATCACTATTGGGTCAGTGCCTATGTCACGCCGGTTACGCAGAATGGTGCGGCGGTGGAGTTTCAGTCGGTGCGCACGCGGCCGGATGCACGGCAGATTGCGGCGGCGGAGCGGGCGTATGCGCGGTTGCGCGAGGGGCGGGTGGCGCGGTGGCAGCGGCTGCCGGTGTTGGGTTTGCGGGCGAAGATCATGGCGTTGACCAGTTCGGTGCTGGCGGTGGTGCTGGGGATGGAAGCCTGGCTGCGGCCTGAATCCATGGGCATCGAAGCCGCTGCGCTGGTGGCTGGCAGTGGGGCGTGTGCGCTGGGCGTGGGTTGGTTACTGGGGCCCTTGGAGCGGCTGACCGAGCGTGCTCGGGTGATTGCTGATAACCCGTTGAGTCAGGGCATTTATACCGGGCGGCGGGATCAGTTCGGGCAGATCGAGTTTGCCTTGCAGATGCTTGAAGCGCAGGTCGGTGCGGTGGTCGGGCGGATCGGTGATGCGTCGCAACGGCTGGCCGGGCATGCGGCGCAGTTGGCCGATCATCTGCACAGCAGTCATACCAGTACGCTGGCGCAGCAGGCGGAAACCGATCAGGTGGCGGCGGCGATTCATCAGATGGCGGCCAGTGTGGCGGAGGTGGCCAGCCATGCGCAGCAAGCGTCGGTGGCGGCTGATATGGCGGGGACGGAAACCCGTGAGGGGCATCTGTTGGTCGGCGAGAGTCGCAGTGCGGTGTTGCGACTGGCGGAAGAGTTGGGCCGGGCGACAGAGGTGATTCATCAGCTCGAAGGCCACAGCAGCGAGATTTCCGGGGTGCTGGAGGTGATTCGCAGCATCGCCGAGCAGACCAATCTGTTGGCGCTCAACGCTGCGATCGAAGCCGCGCGGGCCGGGGATGCCGGGCGCGGATTTGCGGTGGTGGCCGATGAGGTGCGGGGGCTGGCCCAGCGCACGCAGCAGTCGACCAACGAGATTCAACGGATGATCAGCACCCTGCAGAACGGCGCGCGGGATGCGGTGCTGGTGATGCAGCAGAGCAGCGAACATGTGGATAACAGTGTCGAACAGGCGCAACGCGCGGCCCGGGCGCTGGACGGGATCAGCGGCCGGGTCGAGCAGATCACCGAGATGAGCCTGCAGATTGCCGCAGCGGTCGAGGAGCAAAGTGCGGTGAGCGAGGACATCAACCGCAACATCGTCAGTATTCGCACCGCGTGTGAGCTGACGGTGGATGAAGGGCGCCAGAGCCAGCTCAACTCACAGGATGTGGCGGGGCTGGCGGGGGATTTGCGTTCGCTGGCGCGGGAGTTCTGGGGGCGGAGGCAGGGATCCTAGGCCGCGCGCAGGGAAATGAACGCGTAAGTCTGCGGCGGTTCGGTCACCACCTGTGCCCCGGCCGCCAGCACTTGTCCGGCGACATCATCACCGGAGAGGTGAAACAGCCATTCACTGGAAACGTCGCTCAATGGTTGCGCGGTGACCTGATCGATCACCGAGGCAAACACGCTCATGTCCGGTAGATACGCGGTAAACCCGTCGCCCTTGAGTGCCGTGGTGCGGATACCAAGCGCCCCGCAAATCGCATCCTTGACCCGGATGTCATCGCGATCGGCCTGACGGGAGCGCTGGATCAGCGTGACCAGCTCCTGATCGACCAGCTCGCCACCGACGATCAGTTCAGGTCCCTGTTCCCACGATTCTGGTGGGCAGTCCTTGGCGGCAGGGTTCAGCGAAATGTGCGGATTGATTTCGGCGGGATAGATGCGACACACCAGCGGCCGGCGCTCGTAGATGCGGCACAGCTTGTCTTCGTCAAGATTCCGGCAGGGCCCGACGTTGTAGGCGGCGAAGGTGATGGCCACATGGGCGTCGGAGTTTCCGCTGCGTACCACCGCCGAACGACGCTGCGCATGCTCACGCTGCTGTTCCGGCAGGCCCAGGCCGTTGGCGAGAAACGCCTCCACCAGCACGATCACCTGACCGCCGTCAGCTGCCCACATACGGGTTTCGGCCAGTGTCAGGGGCACATGGTGATCGGTGCAGCATTTGCCGCAACCTACGCAGGAGAACGTCGTATTCATTGAGCGGGCAATCTTCAATCAGGGTGTGAAACGGCGACGTAAAGCCGCCATGCTGGCCTGGATTAAAGCAAGTTGTGCGCCATTCACTCAGGGCTTGGCGGTCGGGCGGATCGAGTCCCATTCGGTGACGAACGCGGTTTTGGACTTTTTGTTGTACAGGCACAGCTCGGTGCCTTGCTGGCCCTTCATGTGTTTTTGCGGGTACTGGCCTTGCAGCAACAGTGCGGTATAGCCGACGCGGTCATCGAATTGCGCAGCATTGCCGACCGGTTTGGCGTTTTTCAGGCCGCTGGCCTTGGTGCAACTGGCGAGCACGGTTTTGTCGTAGGCGGCCCAGGCATCGGGGCTGGAGGCGTGGGCAAGCGGGGTGATGAGGCAAAGTATGGAGAGGGCGAGGCGTTTCATGGTTCGGGCATCCTTGGTGGTTGATCGCCAGGGTATGAGTATGCCGCAGGATTTTAGTTTGTCAGTCCGGTACCAATTCCCGGCGGACCACATACATTCCAGACTTTTCATACAGCTGTCGCGCACGCAGGTTGTCTTCCAGCACTTTCAGATCGACAAAGCCCTCGCGCCGATCCTGAAAAACCTTGAACGCATGCAGCAGTAGCGCGCGACCCAGTCCGCGCTCCTGAGCCCGGGGATGCACCACCAGATTCTTGATGTAGGAACTGGTCCAGCATTGCGCCACACCGATGACGCCGTCGGCATCGCTGGCGATGAAACACAGCGCCGGATCGTATTCGGCGTCCGTTTCATATTGTTGCTGCCAGACGTCCAGCGCGGGCACCCGGCCGCCGCCTTCGCGGTAACCGAGCTGCATCAGTTGATGCGCTGCCGGTGCCAGTTCCGGACGATAGTTGCAGAGTTCGATGCCTTGCGGCCAGTCGATGGCCGGCACGTCCTGGCTCAGGTTGCGCCGCATCAGAAAACAGAACGTCTCGCTCAAGACTCAGTGTCCATGGGCGGCGACGTGTTTGGCCGCTTCGATCAGGCAGTGGGTCAGCTCGGGTGAGGAGAACTTGGTCAGCACCCCGTTGGCGCCAGCAAGGCGGGCCTTTTCGCTGTTCATCGCGCTGTCCAGCGAGGTGTGCAGCAGCACGTAGAGGTGGGCGAAGTCCGGCGTCTCGCGCAGGGTGCGGGTGAAGGCGTAGCCGTCCATCTCGGACATTTCGATGTCGGAAACGATCAGGTTGATCTGCTGCGCCGTGCCTTGCAGGTCCAGCAGGCAGTCGATGGCTTCCTTGGCGCTGCGGGCGGTGTGGCATTGCAGGCCGAGGTTGCGCAGGGTGTGCACCGATTGCTGCAACGCCACCTGACTGTCGTCGACCACCAGGATTCGCGCGTTGCCCAGCACTTCGGCGTCTTCCATGCTCAGCTCGGTCGGGGCCATGTCGATCTGCGCCGGGGCGATGCCGTGGATGACTTTTTCGATGTCCAGCACCTGCACCAGCGTGCCGTCCACCGAGGTCACGCCAGTGATGTAGGCGCGGGAACCGCCGGAACCGAACGGCGGCGGTTTGATGTCGGTGGTCAGGCAATGCACGATTTTGCTCACCGCCTGTACGTGCAGACCCTGCTTCGAACGGCTGACGTCAGTGACGATCAGGCAGCCGCCGTTCGGGTCTTCCAGCGGCCGCTCGCCGATGGCACGGCTCAGGTCGATCACCGACAGCGAAGCGCCGCGCAAAGTGGCGATGCCTTTGACGTGGGGGTGCGACTCCGGCAGCTTGGTCAGCGGCGGGCAGGGGATGATTTCACTGACCTTCAGCAGGTTGATCGCCATCAGCTTGCCGCTGCGCAAGGTAAACAGCAGAAGCGAAAGTGAATCTGCGCGGGCTTTGTTGGAAGACATAAAAACCTTCTGTGGAAAAGGTGAGCGACGATCACACGGATCGTCAGCAGGTATCGATGCCGGGTTATCGACGTGTAACCGGCAGGCTTTAGAGATTCTGGCGCCAATCCGACGACGAGGCGTTCATTTCATGCCCAGCCGCTTGGCCAGCCGCCCCAGATTTGCCCGGTCCAGTCCCAGTTCACGGGCGGCACTGGCCCAGTTGTCCTGATTGCGCTCGAGTGCTGCGCTGATCAACTGTCGCTGATACTGCTCGGTGGCGGTGCGCAGGTCGCCGCCGATCACTGGCTGGGTGACAACGGCTTCGGACGGCACCGGCGAGTTATCCACAACCTCGCGCGGCAGGTCGAGATCCGCTGCGCTCAGACTGAGAATCTTCGGCCGCACCTTGCAGTTGCCCAGTGCTTTCAGCGCGCTGCGCCCGATCAAGTGCTCCAGTTCTCGCACGTTGCCCGGCCAAGTGTAGGCCAGCAACGATTCCTGGGCGTCGCTGTTCAGGCGCAGGCTGTTGAGGCCCATGCGTGAGCGGTTCTGTTCGAGGAAAAAACCGCTGAGCAGCAATACATCGCGACCCCGTTCACGCAGCGCCGGTACTCGCAACGGGTAAACACTGAGGCGATGGTAGAAGTCGGCCCGGTAGCGACCGCTGCGTACTTCTTCGGCCAGGTCGCGGTTGGTCGCAGCGATCAGGCGCACATCGACCTGATGCTCCTTGTCCGACCCCAGGCGCTGCAACTGGCCGCTCTGCAACACGCGTAAAAGTTTGGCCTGAACCGTCAGCGACAACTCGCCGACTTCATCGAGAAACAGCGTGCCACCGTTCGCCAGTTCGAACTTGCCGCGCCGGTCGCTGGTGGCGCCGGTGAAGGCGCCGCGCACGTGGCCGAACAGTTCGCTTTCCACCAGCGTGTCCGGCAGGGCCGCGCAGTTGAGGCTGATGATCGGTTTGTCGGCACGCGGGGAGGCGGCGTGGATCGCCTGGGCCACCAGTTCCTTGCCGACCCCGGTTTCCCCGGTGATCAGCACGGTCAGGTCGCTGCCGCCGACCAGATTGATCTCTTCCACCAACCGTTTGTGGGCCTTGCTCTGGCCGATCATTTCGCGATTCTGCTGGCCGCTGGCCTGGCGATAGACCTCGGCGCGCTGATGTTCGTCTTCGGCGCGAGTGGCCAGACGTTCGATGCGTTCGGCTGCGTTGACCGTGGCCGAGGCGAGGCTGGCGAAGGCTTGCAGGGCATCGAGTTCGATGGGTTCGAAACGCTCCGGATCGAGTGCGTCAAGGGTGATCAGGCCCCAGAGTTTTTCATCGACGAACAGCGGGCAGCCGAGGCAGTCGTGAACTTCCAGATGGTCGTCGAGGCCATCGACCAGACCGTCATAAGGGTCGGGCAAATCGCTGTCGGCGGCGAAACGGGTTGGCCCTTCTCCGGCCAGCAGCACTTCAAAGCGCGGATGTTCGCTGACCTTGAAGCGTCGCCCAAGAGTGTCGGTGCTCAACCCGTCCACCGCCAGCGGCACCAGCCATTCACCGTCGAGACGCAACAATGCGGCTGCATCGCAGGGCAACAAGGCGCGCATGGCTTCGAGCAGGCGCCGGTAGCGTTCGCCTTCAGGCAATTCGCGGGACAGGTCGGAAACCAGCGGGAGCAGAGCGGTGAGCAGTGGTTTGGCGGACATAGGCTTGTAGTCAAAGAGACGCGTTGTAGTCGAAGCGACTATAGAGGTGCTTGTGTCGATCTGACTACATAAATTTCAAATTATTGATTTATATAGAAAAAATAGTTGGCACGATTGATGGAATACATAAGGCACTTTTAGAAAAAGCTCAGGAGTCACCCTTATGCTTAGCGTCCAGGATCGTGCCATCGTCAAATCCACTGTGCCTCTGCTGGAAAGCGGCGGTGAAGCGCTGATCACCCATTTTTACCGGATGATGCTCTCCGAGTACCCGAAAGTCCGCCCACTGTTCAACCAGGCTCACCAGGCCAGCGGTGATCAGCCTCGTGCCTTGGCCAACGGCGTGTTGATGTACGCCCGCCACATCGATCAACTCGACCAGTTGGGCGATCTGGTGGCCAAGATCATCAACAAGCACGTGGCGTTGCAGATTCTGCCGGAACACTACCCGATCGTCGGCACCTGCCTGCTGCGCGCCATCTCCGAAGTGCTCGGCGAAGAAATCGCCACCCCGGAAGTGATGAGTGCCTGGGGCGCAGCCTATGGTCAGTTGGCCGATATCCTGATCGGCGCGGAAACCGCCATCTATGACCAGAAAGAACAAGCCGTCGGCGGCTGGCGCGGAGCGCGAGAGTTCATCGTCGCAGCCAAGGTCGAGGAGAGCGCGGAAATCATTTCCTTCTACTTCGAGCCTGCAGACAAAGGCCCGATCCTAGTGGCCGAGCCAGGTCAGTACATCGGCATGAAGCTGATCCTCGACGGCGAAGAAATCCGCCGCAATTACTCGCTGTCGGCCCTGGCCAACAAAGGTCAGTACCGCATCAGCGTCAAGCGTGAACCGGGCGGCCGCGCGTCCAATCACCTGCACGATCAACTGCATGTCGGTGCGAGCATCCAGTTATTCCCGCCTTCAGGCGAGTTCACCCTGACTGCCAGCGACAAACCGCTGGTGCTGATCAGCGGCGGCGTCGGCATCACCCCGACTCTGGCCATGCTGGAAGCAGCGCTGGAAACCGAGCGTCCGGTACATTTCATTCACTGCGCGCGCAACGGCAGCGTGCATGCGTTCCGTGACTGGATCGACGGGCTGGCCGAGCGTCATCCGCAACTCAAGCGTTTCTATTGCTACGCCGAAGACGATGGCGTAAGCCCGGTGGCGGACAAGGTCGGGTTGCTGAGCCAGGAGCAGTTGGGTGAGTGGCTGCCGGAGCAGCGTGATGTGGACGCTTATTTCCTTGGGCCGAAAGGCTTCATGGGGGCGATCAAGCGTCACCTGAAGGCGCTGGGTGTACCGGAGAAACAGAGCCGGTATGAGTTCTTCGGGCCGGCGGCGGCTCTGGAATAAGCCTGATGAGCGACCCGAGATTTTCGGGTCGCTTTTTTTGAGCGGTTCTGATTCTTAAAAAGTGTTTAAAGGTTAATCGTTTCTTAACCGGTTTATCGTTTATTACCCGATGCTGATGATAGGCGCTCGTTCGTTTACATGATCAGGATCGCCCCCATGCCGCACTTCGCTTCCTCCCGCCGTTTCAGCCTGGCCACTTTGGGCCTGTCGATTGCCTTGCTGTCCAGTCCGTTTGCCTTTGCCGAATCCGCGTTGATCCAGCCGCAGACCCTGATCGTCGATCAGAGCCTGCCCCAGGCCCAGCGTGATGCAATGGAACTGGCGGCGCGGCGTTACGGCAGTTTCTGGAACAGTGGCGAAGAGGCGTTGGCCACGGCGGCCCTGTCGCCGCAGTTTGTCGACAAGACCCCGCCGGAAGGCCGGGTGCAAGGGCCGACCGGGCCGCTGCTGGCATCGAAGTTCTTTCGCACGGCGGTGCCGGACTTGAGTTGCGAGATCGAGCAAATGATCGTCGCCGGGGATCGCGTGGTGGTGCATCTGCACTTTCGCGGGCATTTCACTGGTACGTTCAAGGCTCTCAAAGGGCAGGGCCAGCGTGTAGACTTCCGGGCAACCGATATCTATCAGATCGACAACGGTCGCATTGCGGCCAATTGGCATATCGAAGACAACATCAGCCTGATGGCGCAACTGCAAGCGCAGCCGCCGGCCAGCTGAACCATGGACATGAAAGGGAAACGCGATGAGCGAGGAAACGATTCGATTGGGACGTGAACGGCGCTATCTGGTGTTGCTGGGCGTCATCTGCCTGGCGCTGATCGGTGGCGCGCTGTACATGCAGATCGTGCTGGGCGAGGCACCATGCCCGCTGTGCATCCTGCAGCGTTATGCCTTGCTGTTGATCGCGCTGTTCGCGTTTATCGGCGCGGCCATGCGTACCCGCCGCAGCATCACCGTGTTCGAAGTGCTGGTGGTAATCTGCGCGATTGCCGGGGCCGGTGTCGCCGGGCATCACGTGTACACCCAGTTCTACCCGGCAGTGAGCTGTGGCATCGATGTGCTGCAGCCGATCGTCGATGACCTGCCGCTGGCGAAGATCTTCCCGCTGGGCTTTCAAGTAGACGGTTTCTGCTCGACGCCGTACCCGCCGATTCTTGGCCTGTCGCTGGCGCAATGGGCTCTGGTGGCCTTTGTGCTGGTGGTGATCCTGGTGCCGCTGCTGACCTCGCGCAACCGAAAAGCATTGCGCTGAGTCAACTTTTCGGCCTGTGCGCCGATAACACAAACGCCTCGATTTGCAGTGATGCAAATCGGGGCGTTTTGCATTTCAGGGTCTTTGTGAAAACGTCGTGACGAACGGCAAGGGACGGTGCGACAGGTGTGCGACATGTTGTCACACACGCCGTGTCGCAGTGTCTTTCGCAGGCCCGGATTGGAGTGTTGTTACAAAAAAGGATTGGTCTGTTTCAGGGTTTTTCGGCTTTGGGACGCTGGTGCCGAAGCAGGCAGTTTTAACAACCTGTGGCACTTGGCCAAAGCCCTTGGGTTATCGGGGTTTAAGCGCTTCACAGTGTCGGAAAAAGTCTTCGGAACTGTCTGATCCGAGCCAGGTACACCTACATTTTTTGGTGTTTTTGTTGAGAATCAATTTCGATAACATGCGGAACTTTTGCAAAAACGGTGATGGATTGTTGCTCTGAGCGATAAAAATTATTTCGGGATAAGACATGGTGTATAGGGCGCTACCTATCTACAATCGCCCGCACTGAATTCCCGGCACTGTTCAGCCTTTATAAGGAACTGAGCAGGAAGTCGGGTGTCGAGGGGCCGAAAGGCTTGCGAGACACCCAGGTGTCGGTGCCTTCCAACTTTCCGCACCAAATGGAATTGGTCTGTAACAAGGCCTTTGACCACGAATTCGAATAAGAACTGACCGCTGTCCCAGGATTTGTCGAGCGTCTGACGCGCGACGGGCGGCCCTTATTCAATCCAAAGAAAATGCCAACCCTTGGCAGGGTGAAGTGTTGGCGATCAAAACCCAACTGCATTGCGCAAGCTGCTTTAGAGGTCGTGAGATGAGTAAAAACAGGTACCCCAGATTACTAGGCCTAGTGCCGCTGCTCGGCACGTTGTTGCTGGGAGGCTGCAACATGACCTTGCTCAATCCAACGGGCCAGGTCGGCCTGGAACAGCGCAACCTGATCATCACCGCTACGCTGCTGATGCTGTTGGTCGTTGTGCCGGTCATCGTCATGACCTTCCTGTTCGCCTGGAAGTACCGCGCCTCCAACAAGAACGCCGTCTACACCCCGAAATGGTCGCACTCGACCAAGATCGAAGTGGCAGTCTGGACCATTCCGGTCCTGATCATCATTGCCCTGGGTTACATCACCTACAAGTCGACCCACTCGCTGGATCCGTATCGTCCGATCGAGTCCGACGTCAAGCCGGTGACCATCGAAGTGGTCGCGCTGGACTGGAAGTGGCTGTTCATCTACCCGGAACAAGGCATCGCCACGGTCAACAAGATCGTGTTCCCGGCGCACACGCCAGTTAACTTCCGGATCACTTCGGACGCGGTGATGAACTCGTTCTTCATCCCGGGCCTGGGCGGCCAGATCTACGCGATGGCGGGCATGACCACCAAGCTGCACCTGATCGCTGACCGCAACGCTGAAATGGACGGTATCTCCGCCAACTACAGCGGCGCTGGTTTCACCGGTATGAAATTCAAAGCGATCGCAACTTCTCAGGAAGATTTCGACGCCTGGGTAAGTGAAGTCAAAAAGGCACCTAAACAGCTTGAACAAGCTGAATACGCAGCCCTTGCCAAGCCAAGCCAGAACAATCCAGTCGAGCTCTACTCCTCGGTCACGCCGAACCTGTTCCAGACCATCGTCGACAAGTACGAAGGCATGAAACCGGGCAAGCCGCTGAAGCACGAGAAGAAAGAGAAAGAAGTGGCGGCAACGGATATGGACTCGAATTCGCATTCAGCTGCCGGGGCAGAGGAGTAAACGATGTTTGGTAAATTAAGTTGGGAAGCGATCCCTTTCCACGAGCCGATCGTGATGGTCACCATCTCGATGATCGCGCTCGGTGGTCTGGCGTTGTTCGCTGCAATCACCTACTTCAAGAAGTGGACTTACTTGTGGACCGAGTGGCTGACGTCGGTCGACCACAAGAAAATCGGCGTGATGTACATCATCGTTGCCATGGTCATGCTGCTGCGTGGCTTTGCCGACGCCATCATGATGCGTACCCAGCTGGCCATGGCCACCGAGGGTTCGCCTGGCTACCTGCCACCTGAACACTATGACCAGATCTTCACCGCTCACGGTGTGATCATGATCATCTTCATGGCGATGCCATTCTTCACCGGCCTGATGAACCTTGCAGTGCCGCTGCAGATCGGCGCCCGTGACGTTGCGTTCCCGTTCCTGAACTCCCTGAGCTTCTGGCTGCTGGTGTCCGGCGTCGTGCTGATCAACCTGTCCCTGGGCGTCGGCGAATTCGCCAAGACTGGCTGGGTAGCGTATCCACCGTTGTCGGGTCTGCAATACAGCCCTGGCGTGGGGATGGACTACTACATCTGGGCGCTACAGCTATCGGGTCTGGGTACAACGCTAACGGGGGTTAACTTCCTCGCGACCGTGCTGAAAATGCGTACCCCGGGCATGAAACTGATGGACATGCCGATCTTCACCTGGACCTGCACCTGGGCAAACGTTCTGATCGTGGCTTCGTTCCCGATCCTGACCGCTACCCTGGCACTGCTGACCCTTGACCGTTACATGGATTTCCACATTTTCACCAATGAACTTGGTGGCAATCCAATGATGTACGTCAACCTGTTCTGGGCATGGGGCCACCCTGAGGTTTACATCCTGATCCTGCCGGCCTTCGGCATCTTCTCGGAAGTGATCTCGGCCTTCACCGGCAAGAAACTGTTCGGCCACCACTCGATGATCTACGCTTCGGGCGCGATCTCGGTACTGGGCTTCATGGTTTGGCTGCACCACTTCTTCACCATGGGTTCGGGTGCCAGCGTCAACGCCTTCTTCGGTCTGGCGACGATGCTGATTTCCATCCCGACGGGTGTGAAACTGTTCAACTGGCTGTTCACCATCTACCAGGGCCGTCTGCGCTTCACCAGCCAGGTTCTGTGGACCCTGGGCTTCATGGTGACCTTCGCCATCGGCGGCATGACCGGCGTACTGCTGGCCATCCCGGGTGCTGACTTCGTTCTGCACAACAGCCTGTTCGTGATCGCGCACTTCCACAACGTGATCATCGGCGGCGCGGTATTCGGCTACATCGCAGGCTTCGGCTTCTACTTCCCGAAAGCGTTCGGCTTCAAGCTGCACGAAGGCTGGGGTAAAGCAGCGTTCTGGTTCTGGATCTCGGGCTTCTTCGTCGCGTTCATGCCGCTCTATGCACTGGGCTTCATGGGCATGACCCGTCGTCTGAACGCTACCACCAACCCTGAGTGGGTACCGTACCTGTACGTTGCCATGTTCGGTGCGATCCTGATCGCTGTGGGTATCGCTTGCCAGCTGATCCAGCTGTACGTCTCGGTACGTGACCGCAACAAGCCGGAAAACATGTGCGAACACGGTGACCCGTGGAATGCCCATACCCTGGAATGGTCGACCTCGTCGCCACCTCCGTTCTACAACTTCGCTGTGCTGCCTAAGGCTGACTGCATCGACCCGTTCACCGAAGCCAAGGAAAACGGTACTGCGTACCAGACTCCGGCCAAGTACGAGCCGATCCACATGCCGAACAACACCGCCACTGGCGTGGTGATGGGCGCACTGCTGACCGTATTCGGTTTCGCGATGATCTGGCACATCTGGTGGTTGGCGATCGCCAGCCTGGCCGGCACTGTCATCTACTTCGTGATCCACGCTGCACGTGACGACCAGGGCTACATGGTTCCGGTTGAAACGATCGAGCGCATCGAAGCCGAGCAGCACAAGCGTCTGGTAGCGGCCGGGAAGATCCCTGCTTCCGCGACCCGTGTTGAAACCAAGTTGGAACAGGCTTAAACAATGTCGAACTTAGTGACCAATGCTGGACACGCCCATGGCCATGACCATGGGCACGATGACCATCACCACGACTCGGGCGAGATGACCGTATACGGTTTCTGGCTCTACCTGATGACCGACTGCATTCTGTTTGCGTCGATCTTCGCGGTGTACGCGGTACTGGTAAACAACGTTGCCGGTGGCCCGTCGGGCCACGACATCTTCGAACTGCCATACGTGCTGGGCGAAACCGCTCTGCTGTTGTTCAGTTCGATCACCTACGGCTTCGCCATGCTGGCGTTGTACAAAGGTAAAAAGCAGCAGGTTCTGGGCTGGTTGTTCATGACCTTCCTGCTCGGCGCAGGCTTTATCGCCATGGAGATCAACGAGTTCCACCTGCTGATCTCCGAGGGCTTCGGTCCTAGCCGTTCGGGCTTCCTGTCGGCGTTCTTCACCTTGGTCGGTACCCACGGTCTGCACGTATCCGCGGGTCTGATCTGGATGGGCATCATGATGTACCAGGTCAACAAGCACGGCCTGACGGCGACCAACAAGACCCGTCTGAGCTGCCTGAGCCTGTTCTGGCACTTCCTGGACGTGGTGTGGATCTGCGTATTCACCGTTGTTTACCTGATGGGGACCCTGTAATGGCTAATGCACACTCCCATGACAGCCATGATGCTGGCCACGGCAGCGTAAAGTCGTACGCCATCGGCTTCATCCTGTCGGTGATCCTGACCGTCATCCCGTTCGGCCTGGTGATGTTCCCGACCCTGCCGAAGTCCACCACGCTGGCAATCGTCCTGCTGTTCGCAGTGATCCAGGTGATCGTTCACCTGTATTACTTCCTGCACCTGGACCGCTCCGTGGCTCAGCGTAACAACGTGATCGCGTTCGTCTTTACGGCCATCGTGATCCTGCTGCTGGTCGGCCTGTCGCTGTGGATCATGTTCAGCATCCACACGTTCATGATGGCGAAGTGAGGTAGACCCGATGTCGCTCAAGCACTTTATCCAAATCACCAAACCGGGGATCATTTTCGGTAACGTGCTTTCTGTGGCAGGCGGGTTCTTCCTGGCCTCGAAAGGGCATGTAGATCTGGCGGTGTTCCTGGCCGCCATGATCGGCACTTCCCTGGTCGTGGCCTCCGGTTGCGTGTTCAACAACTGCATCGACCGCGACATCGACCTGAAGATGGAACGCACCAAGAACCGGGTGCTGGTCCAGGGCCTGATCTCCCTGAAACTGGCTCTGGTCTATGCGACCGTCCTGGGTGTCGCCGGCGTTGCGTTGCTGTACAAGGTGGCCAACCCGTTGGCTGCCCTGTTCGCCGTGATCGGCTTCATCATCTACGTCGGCTTCTACAGCCTGTACCTCAAGCGCAAGTCGGTTCACGGCACGCTGGTGGGCAGTCTGTCGGGCGCCATGCCGCCGGTGATCGGTTACGTGGCCGTGACCAACAGCTTCGACATGGCCGCGCTGACCCTGCTGGTGATGTTCAGCCTGTGGCAGATGCCGCATTCCTACGCCATCGCGATCTTCCGCTTCAACGATTACCTGGCCGCATCGATTCCGGTGCTGCCAGTGAAGCGCGGAATTCAGGTGGCCAAGAAGCACATCCTGTTCTACATCCTGGCGTTCCTCGTGGCGACCCTGATGCTGACCTTCAGCGGCTACGCCGGCATGAGCTACCTCGCCGTTGCCGCGGCCATGGGCATGTACTGGTTGTACATGGCCTGGACCGGCTACAAGGCGGTGGATGACACGGTCTGGGCACGCAAGCTATTCGTGTTTTCGATCTTCACCATCACCGCGTTGAGCGTCATGATGTCCCTGGACTTCAAGGTGCCGACCGAGCTGTTGCTGACGTACGCGCCGTAAGGTTCGAACGTTGTACGAGAAACCCCGTTCATCGAGAGATGAGCGGGGTTTTTTGTTGTCCGCTGCAGGTGAATCCCTCACAGCGGTTTTGGTTCATGCGTAAATGATTAACCAGAAATCGACAGGTTGCGGTCCCCAGGCAAAAGCCCTAGATTCGGATCCAACTACATGCATCGATCAAGAGGCTGGGCGAAATGACTGAGAGGATGACCTGCGACGAACGTTTCATTGCCCTGGCAAAAGAGCTTAATTACGACATCAATGGCGAGAACACGGTGGGCGGCAACTACGCACCGCTGGTTCGTCATCACGATGAGCTGTACATCAGTGGCATGGTGCCGCGCACCGAGGGCAAGATTCAGTATCCCGGCCGGGTCGGGCTGGAGCTGACGCTCAAGGACGCGCAAGCCGCCGCGAGCATCAGCGCCATGCGTTGCCTGGCATTCATCGTCGATGCGGTCGGTTCGCTGGACAAGGTCAGGGCGCTGTTGCGGGTCACGGTCTATGTGAAGTCGACCCCGGACTTCGTCGACCTGAGCGAAGTGGCCAACGGAGCATCCGACGTCTTCAGTTATGTGCTGGGGGATGCCGGCCGCCATACCCGCACCACCGTCGGCGTCTATCAGTTGCCGAAAAACGCGGCCATCGAAGTCGACATGATCGCGGCGGTACATCCGTCGGCGTAAGCGCTGAAAGCCGCGCAACAAAAAGCCCCGCCTGAGATTCAGAGCGGGGCTTTTTCGTCAGCGCTGCGCTTACTGGGCAGCGATGCTGTAACCATCGAACGCTGTCTGCTGTTGCAGGGCGGTGATGATGTTCTTGCGGTTGATCGCGTGTTCGGTGCCGGCGTTGTCGACGAAGGTCTCGCCTTCGATTTCTGCTTCTTCGCCTTCACCGACGAAGGTGAAGCCGAGGAATTCCAGCGCCTCACGATCCACGCTCAGGCGCGAACGCGGCGTGCGCATTGGCAGGGTCACGCTGATGCCGTCCTTGCTGATGCTGAACACTTCGACGTCTTTCTTGGCGCGCGCGGCTTTGCTCTTGCCGCCGCTCGGGTTGCTGATCGCCTGATGGGTCTGGTTCAGCACTTTGAGGGCCAGGCCATAGACGATTTCCTGGAACGCCGGATCGTCCTTGAAGCTGGACAGGATGCGGCTGATCGGGAACTTGCTGCTCAGGTCTTCGAGGGCTGCGATGTCGGCTGCCTCGGCGTCCTTCAGGCGCTTGAGCTGGCCCATCAGCTCGTAGGCCTGATCGTCATCGAAGCGATCGTGGGCCTGACGGATCGCGGCACGCAGTTCGCGGATTTGCTCACTCTCGCGGGTCGACTGGAACGCGTCGAGCACCATCTCGCTGATGATCTTCGCTTGTGGAATGTGTTGTGAAAGATTGATGGAGTTTTCGTATTCCGCTTTGGACGACAGGGTGACTACGGATTCAGCGGTGTTGAAATCGGACATTGAAATTTCACTACTTTTTTAACTTGAGATGAGACGAGAAAGCATGGGGGGCTTTTTCAGGCCGACTAATTTAGGGGAGTGGGACGTTGTTGTCACGGAGCAACGGCCCGGTGGAGTTGATTATTTGCCCGGCGTATTCAGGTTCATCGAACGCACGATCCACTGTTCCGCGTTCTGTTGATCCACTGGCAGCGAGAAGCGAAAGGTCGCGCCCCGTCCTGCGACATCGAGCAACTGGATTTCGCGCCCGTGCAGTTGCAGGATCCGGTGCACGATTCGCAGGCCCAGTCCGCCGTCGCGCCGCGCGCCGCCGATATTGAAGGGACGCAGGAACAAACCTTCACGCAACTCGGCGGCGATGCCGGGGCCTGTGTCACTGACGGTGATTTCAACCAGGGCACCCTGGGGTTTCAGACCGAGTTCGATTTCGCCCCCCGGCGGCGTATGACGCAAGGCGTTATCGAACAGGTTGGTCAGCACCCGTTCGATCAGCCCGAGGTCAGCGCAGACAGTTGGCAGGTTGGCGCTGAAACAGGCCTTGAGTTCGACGTTCCGGGCTTCGGCGCCCAGTTCGAATTTCTGGAAGATGTCCTGCACCAGGTCGGTCAGGGAAAATTGTTCCAGCACAGGCTGCACGAAACCATGTTCAAGGCGCACCAGTTCCAGCAACGATTGCGCGAGTCCGCCGACCTTGCGGCTCTGATCCAGGGCGATCCCCAGATAGCGGCGGCGTTCCTCCGGAGACAGGGTAGCGTCCTTGAGCGACAGCGTTTCCAGGTAACCATGCAGCGAGGCCAGCGGTGTGCGCAGGTCGTGGGAAATATTCGCCACCAGTTCCCGGCGCTCCTGATCCTGGCGGGTCAATGAGCGCCACTGTTCACCGAGGCGGTTTTGCATTTGCCGGAACGCTGCGTCGAGCACGGCGATTTCGTCCGGGTCAGCGGACTTGTCCACAGGCGTGGGCGGGGCTGGCAGTGATTGCGGTGCGCCGTCGATGTCGAATTGGCTCACGGTTTCGGTCAACCGACGCAATGGCCGGGTGATCAGGTTGAATGCCGTCAGACCGGCAATCAGGCACAGGAACGCCACGAGTCCGATGGACAGCAGCGCCGTGTTAAGCGCCGCACTGGTGGCGCCGCGCTCGGCGAATCGGTCGTGCGCTTCGCTGAGCAGGACCACGTAAAGGTAACCGGCCGCCTTGCCGTTGACCTGCAATGGCGCCGCGCTGAAGACCTTGCGCCCATCGACGCTGCGCGGGTCGTCGCCGAGGATCGGCAACGGTTGATCATTGAGCAGTCGATGAATCGGCACGAGATCGACAGTCTGCCGACGCAGGCGTCCTTCCGGTGCCGCGTTGCCGACGATCCGGCCTTCGGTGTCGAGCAGGTACACCTCGACACTCGGGTTGACCAGCATCAACTGGCTGAACAACTCGCGCACCGCGCCAGGCATCAGGCCGTTGCTGTCCATCAGCACCGTGTCATGGGCGATGTGCTGCGCCAGATCCCGGGACAGACCCTGCACCACCTCCAGCTCATGCATCTGGCTGGAGCGCACCTGCAACCACGCCGACGTGCCGCAGCACGCCAGCAGCAGTACGGCGAATACCAGGGACAGGCGCTGCGTCAGGGTCAGTTTCATGGTTGCTCTGCGCTCGTGCCGAATTTGTAACCACGACCCCACACCGTGAGAATGCGCACCGGTTGTGCCGGATCAACCTCGATTTTCGCCCGCAGGCGATTGATGTGGGTGTTGACCGTATGTTCATAACCTTCGTGACTGTAACCCCAGACTGCGTTGAGCAGATCCATGCGCGAGAACACCTTGCCCGGCTGACGGGCGAAGAAATACAGCAGATCGAATTCCCGGGGAGTGAGGTCCAGGCGCTGGCCATTGAGGGCCACGTCACGGGTGATCGGGTCGATGGTCAAACCATCGAGGCTCAGGCTGCCGGCGTCCATCTTCAGGTTGCGGGCCATGGCATCGACCCGGCGCAGCAGCGCTTTGACCCGGGCGACGAGTTCGAGCATCGAAAACGGTTTGGCGAGGTAATCGTCGGCGCCTAGTTCCAGGCCAAGGATGCGGTGCAGTTCGCTGGAGCGGGCGCTGGTGATGATGATCGGTGTGTAGCGGGCCATTGCCCGGGCGCGGCGGCAGATTTCCAAACCATCTACTCCCGGCAGCATGAGGTCAAGGATGAGCGCATCCCAGTGACCTTGCTGCAGCAGACGCATGCCTTCGTCACCGTCGGCGCTGTGTACCACTTCGAATTGCTCGTCCCGCAGGTGCAGGCAAATGAGGTCGGCAATGTGCAGGTCGTCCTCGACCACCAGGACGCGTTTGGTCTGTTCCATGAAGCTCAATCCTTCGGCGCGATGAACGCATTGTGCGGGTTTTCCTCAGCGCGAGTTATCACGAATTGTTTAACTTCCCGTGAGGATTTGGCGATCAACCCAAGCCTAGGCTGTGTTCCACGACAGGTATCTGGAATTTTGGGAGACGGCCATGTTTTCACGGCGACAGATTCTGGCAACGGGCGGCGGGCTGGGGCTTGCAGCCCTTCTGGCCGGTGTATTGCCAAAGTTATCCACTGGCTCTGTGCTGGTCGACGAGGCGTTGGCCGAAGAAGCGTTTGAAGTGACCCACAGCGACAGTGAGTGGCATGCGCTGCTGACAGACGAGCAATTCGACGTGCTGCGCAAAGAGGGTACGGAACGCGCCTACAGCAGCCCGCTGAACAACGAACATCGGACCGGCACGTTTGCCTGTGCCGGGTGCGATCTGGCGCTGTTCTCGTCCGAGACCAAATTCGACAGCCGTACCGGCTGGCCGAGTTTCTGGGCACCGCTGGAACACGCCGTGGCCACCCGCCAGGACCGTTCCTTCGGTATGACCCGGGAGGAAGTTCACTGCCGGCGTTGCGGCGGTCACCTCGGTCATGTGTTCGACGACGGGCCCAAGCCCACCGGTCTGCGTTACTGCATGAACGGTCTGGCCATGACCTTCAAACCCGTGGCGGCCTGAGTCGTGGTTCGCCGGCGATCTTCACTTACAACAGGACGACACTATGTGGCTCTTGGTTCTCGCTTATCTCGGTGGTGTGCTGACGATCGTCAGCCCGTGCATCCTGCCGGTTCTGCCTTTTGTCTTCGCTCGCACCGGGCAGCCGTTTATCAAAAGTGGCTTGCCGCTGTTGGCGGGGATGGCGCTGACCTTCGCGCTCGTCGCCTCGTTGGCGGCGGTGGGCGGCGGTTGGGTGGTACAAGTCAATCAGTACGGTCGCTGGCTCGCGTTGCTGTTCGTTGCACTGTTCGGGCTGACGCTGCTGTTGCCGCGTCTGGCCGAGCGTCTGACCCGGCCGCTGGTGTCCGCCGGCAGTCGCTTGTCGGAGGCCGCCGGCCAGGACAGTCGTCCGCGTCCGGGCGCTTCGTTTCTGATCGGCGTCGCCACGGGGCTGCTGTGGGCGCCTTGCGCCGGGCCAATCCTCGGGCTGATTCTGACCGGTGCCGCGCTGCAAGGTGCAAGCATCGCCACCACGCTGTTGTTGCTCGCCTATGCGGCGGGCGCCGCGACTTCGCTGGCTGCGGCTTTGCTGCTGGGCGGTAAGGTCTTCGCGGTGATGAAGCGTTCGATCGGGACTGGCGAGTGGATCCGGCGCGGACTCGGGGCCGCGATGCTGGCCGGTGTGGCCGCCATTGCGCTGGGCCTCGATACCGGGATTCTGGCGAGTTTTTCTACGGCATCCACCGGTAGGCTGGAACAGGCCTTGGTCGGCAAGCTCTCGGGCAAATCCCCTCAGGGCAACGGCACGATGATGGCGCAAATTCCCGCGGCGGAGGACGCGGCAAACGGCAGCATGATGGCAGCCGGCGGCGCGATGAAAATGGCCGCCAAAGCACCCGGCTCGCTGCCGGTCGAAGGTCAGTTGCCGGCGCTTGATGGTGCGGTGCAGTGGCTCAACTCGGCGCCGCTGGACGCGCAGGCACTCAAAGGCAAAGTGGTGCTGGTGGATTTCTGGACTTACTCCTGCATCAACTGCCTTCGCACTCTTCCATACGTCAAAGCCTGGGCCGAGAAATATCGCGATCAGGGACTGGTGGTGATCGGTGTGCATGCGCCGGAATTCGCTTTCGAGCGTGATGTAGGCAACGTCACCAAAGCGCTGAAAGAACTGGGCATCAATTACCCGGTGGCCATCGATAACGACTACAAGATCTGGCGTGCTTTCGACAATGAATACTGGCCGGCGCATTACTTTGCCGACGCACAAGGGCACATTCGATACCACCATTTTGGCGAAGGGGACTACGCCGAATCGGAACGGGTCATCCAGCAACTGTTGCGTGAGGCCGGAGCGAAAACCGTGGCTGATGGCCTGATCAACGCAGACGCCCAAGGCGTGCAACTCGCGCCGGATATGAACCAGGTGCTGTCACCGGAAACTTATGTCGGCTACCAGCGTGCAGAACATTTCGTACCGGAAACCAGCCTGGTGCCTGACAAGGTCGCGGCCTACAAGACACCTGCAAATCTTGCCCTGAATGACTGGAGCCTCGGCGGCCAATGGGCGGTCGGTGCCGAACGCGCCACGGCCAGTGCGCCGGCCAGTCGTATCGTTTATCGCTTCCATGCCCGCGACCTGCACCTGGTGCTGGGCCCAGGGGCGGACGGAAAACCGGTGCGCTTCAAAGTGATGATCGATGGTCAGGCGCCGGGCGATTCCCACGGTGTCGACGTGGCGCCTGACGGCAGCGGTCGCGTGACCGAACAACGCTTGTATCAATTGGTACGGCAAACCGCTGATGTGAAGGACCGCACCTTCAGCATCGAGTTTCTCGATCCGGGCGTGTCGGCTTACGCCTTTACCTTCGGCTGATCAGGAGTACAGAACATGAAAGCTCAAACTATCTGGCGTCGTCGGCTGCTGGGCGTCGCGACAGCTGGGGTTATCGCGCAGTGCTCGGCGTTTTCTTTCGGGGCCGAGGAGGGTGTGGTCATTCCGCCGCCGGCACTCGACGAAAACACCCAGGCACACACTGAAACCGCGGTGTTTGCCGGTGGCTGCTTCTGGGGAGTACAGGGTGTTTTCCAGCACGTCAAAGGTGTGCAGAAAGCCGTGTCGGGTTACGCCGGTGGCGCGGCGAATACGGCGGAGTACGAACGGGTCAGCGAAGGGGATACCGGCCATGCCGAATCGGTGCAAGTCACCTTCGACCCGACTCAGGTCAGTTACGGCAGCCTGTTGCAGATCTACTTCTCGGTGGCTCACAACCCGACCGAACTCAATCGCCAGGGGCCGGACAGCGGCACCCAATATCGCTCGGCGCTGTTCCCGGTCAATGCTGATCAGCAACGAGTGGCCCAGGCCTACATTGCGCAACTGGACGCCACCCATGTTTACAGCAAACCCATCGTCACCCGGCTGGAAACTTTCAACGGGTTTTACCCGGCGGAGGACTATCACCAGGACTTCCTGACCGAACACCCAAGCTATCCGTACATTGTGATCAACGACATGCCGAAAGTGGCGCAGTTGAAGCAGTTGTTTGCCCAGCGTTATCAGGAGAAACCGGTGCTGGTGAAAAACGGGTCGTGATCACCGGTTGTCCGATGGTTACTGTGCGGTCACTGGCAACTGTCGGGCGGTGAGGGTTCGCAGTATCCTGTAGAGTTTTAGCGAGCGGGTACTGATCAGGCCGCACATGAAGCCCGACACGCTGGCCTTGAGTAGCAGCATGTCGGGGGACGCGGCAAGCTCCGGATTTACGGCATCCTGATATCCGAAGTAATAGTTTGCGAAAAAAAACATCAGGAACATGATCAGGATTTTCACGGTGCCAGGCATGATCAGCCCCGTCGCGGAGTCATCGAGTACCACACCCTTACGGGAAAAAAACAGCCAGGCCGAGAGACTACCCAGCAATAGCGCGCCGAACCAACTGCTTAAAAACAGGACCGGGTCGATCTTCAGATTCAGGGAATACAGGGACCATGCCAGAAACGCCGGTGGTGTGATGAGCATCGAGAGACGGCTTTCACGGCGGGAAGAAAACGCCTTGATCCCGAAATAAACCACAAGCAGAAAAAACACGTAGGCCCGTATCGGGGTGTTTTGCAGAATCGTGAGCATCGTGCAGCATCCATGCTGAAAAAGAAGAAGATGGATAATAGCCGAGGTCGCATTCAGTACCCGTTATTTCAATCGCGGGCGTTCCATCGCAATCACTGAGGTTTCAAACCCCAGGCGGGTAAAAAATGCTTCGGCTCCCTGGCGCCCGGCGCGCAGTACCCAAGTGATATCGGGGTTGTCGCCCATCACATGATCTACCAACGCCCGGCCCACGCCATTGCGTTGGTAGTGCACATCAACGACCACCATCGACAGATAGCCGTTGGATAAACCGTCAGTAATGCCACGAGCGAAGCCAATGATCTGTTCACCCAATAGCGCAACAGCCGTTCGCTGCGAGTTTTGAATCAACTGCGCGAAATACTCCGGAGATCCGACTCGATGCGCCCAGCCGTGCTGCCCGAGAAACAACCGCACCGATTCCGTTTCGGCGGGTAGAAGATCGCGTACCGTCAGATCTATTTTCATTGGGTGATCGAGTCCTTGATGACCGGGTGATTGCGATTTGTCGCAGAAGCTTGATGGATGCCAAGCGTAGTCAGCTTTTCCCCCACGTCTGCATCGCAAACTCAACGAAGCGCCGAAGCTTCGGCAGTCGATAGCGATCCTGTGCATATAGAAGGTGCAATGGGCGGCTCGGCGGTTGGTAGTCGGGAATCACCGTGACCAGTTTGCCGTCGCGCAGATCCTGTTCCACCAGTGCATCCGGCAACATCACGATGCCCATGCCGGTACGGGCAGCCTGATGCAAACCGGCGGAGGTGTTCATCAGCATCGGCCCGCTGACGTCGATCATGATTTCACCCTCCGGCCCACTCAGGCGCCAGCGCTTTTCCACCGATTGCCAGTCATCGCCGGCGGGGTAGGCGAATGACAGGCAATCGTGCTGTTGCAGGTCTTCAGGCGTTAGAGGCATGCCGCGCCGGGCTACGTATTCCGGGGAGGCGCACACCGTTAGGGTGTAGTCGATCAGTGGTCGGGCGATCAGGTTCGACTGTTCGAAATGGCCGAGCCTGAACGCCACATCGAGACCACTTTCCATCAGATCCGGTCGGCGGTTGGTCAAGACCACATCCATTTTTACCTGCGGGTATTGCAGGGAAAACTCGCTCAGTGCGGGAGCCAGTCGTTCGACGCCAAAGGTGAGTGGCGCAGTAATGCGCAGGAGACCGCGCGGTTCATCCATGGTTTGTTCGGCGAGACGTTCGGAGTCTTTCACAAGCCCCAATACTTCCAGGCAACGCTGGTAATAGACCGTACCGAATTCGGTCAGGCGCTGACGCCGGGTGGTGCGTTGCAACAGTTGTACACCGAGTCGCTGTTCCAGTGCGCGAAGGTGATTGCCGACCATGGTCGTGGACATTTCGCACTGTAGGGCGGCCTTGGTCATGCTGCCGGCTTCCACGACTTTGACGTAGACGCTCATTGACTGGAATAAATCCATTATCAAGCCCTGCTTCTAAATGATTGAAGTTTTGCCGAGTTTATCCAGCTCTGGTGGCTAACCATACTGCAAACACACCGACCTTCACTGGAGTTTGAAGTCATGACCGCCGCCCTGATGAACACATACCAACCGCTGGCCCTGAGTTTCACCAGAGGTCTGGGCACCCGTCTGTGGGATCAGGCCGGTCGCGAGTACCTCGATGCCGTCGCGGGTGTTGCGGTGACCAATGTCGGGCATTCGCATCCGCGGATTGTTTCGGCGATCAGCGAGCAGGCTGGATTGCTGCTGCACACGTCCAACCTCTACAGCATCGACTGGCAGCAGCAACTGGCGCTGAAACTGACGCAGCTGTCGGGAATGGAGCGGGCGTTCTTCAACAACTCTGGCGCCGAGGCCAATGAAACGGCGTTGAAACTGGCGCGATTGCATGGCTGGCGCAAGGGGATTGAGCAGCCGCTGGTGGTGGTCATGGCCAATGCGTTTCATGGCCGTACCCTGGGAACCTTGTCGGCCAGTGATGGCCCGGCAGTGCGTCTGGGTTTCAACGATCTACCGGGTGATTTCGTTAAAGTGCCGTTTGGTGATCTTGAGGCACTGGAGCAGGTGCAGCGGCAGCACGGCGAGCGGATCGTGGCGATTCTGGTCGAGCCAATCCAGGGAGAAAGCGGCGTGCAAATGGCGCCGCCGGGTTACTTGAAAGCCTTGCGCGAACTCTGCAGCCGCCACGCCTGGCTGCTGATACTCGACGAAATCCAGACCGGTATCGGACGGACCGGGCGCTGGTTTGCGTTCCAGCACGAAGGCATCGTTCCCGACGTCATGACCCTTGCCAAGGGCTTGGGTAACGGTGTGCCGATTGGTGCCTGTCTGGCACGGGGCAGGGCGGCGGAACTGTTTACCCCGGGCAGCCACGGCAGCACATTTGGCGGCAATCCGCTGGCCTGTCGGGTTGGCTGCACCGTGCTCGACATCATCGAAGAACAAGGTCTGCTGGAGAACGCGCGGATTCAAGGGGAGCGCTTGCTCAGCCGCTTGCGTGCGGAGCTGGTGGGCAATCCGAATGTGATGGCGATTCGTGGGTTGGGGTTGATGATCGGCATCGAACTGAAACAGCCAATTCGCGACCTGACGCTGATTGCCGCGCGGGATCATGGGCTATTGATCAATGTCACTCGGGGCAAGACGATACGGCTGCTGCCACCGCTGACAATTGATGAGCGGGAGGTGGGGATGATTGTGAGGGGAGTGGGGCGGATGCTCGAGGCAAACTGACCACCACGATATCGTCTGAAATGGCTGCCGATTTTTTTCGGCAGCCATTTTTTCATCCGGGTAAATCTATCGTCGGATATTGTCGCAATCCTAATCAGGATAATCCGTCAGATCCGGCGCCAGCATCCGGGTCTTCGGCGCGCCGTTCGAGTTGTGCTGAATGATCTCCTGCGGCTGCCCTTGTTCATTGAAAAATACCTGACCAATCCCTGCCGAATTCCACAGGCGTTCGCCTGTTTCGGCGTGCTCGGGAACATACGGCACGATGCGCATGCGCCGGCGTTTGGTCAGCCAGTTCAGCGGTGAGCGGGGTGAGTAGAGCCAGCGGTTCAGGCGGTCGAACCATTCCAGCAAGGTTTTCGGGAATTCGTTCTTGATACCGCTGCTGGTGATTTGCCAGATCCGTGGGCCGGCCTTGCGATGTCGGATAAGCACTTCGTAGACGAAGGAATAATGCACGTCCCCTGACAGCACCACGTAATTGCCGGGTGTGCGCGAGTGTCGGAAAATGTTCAGGATCACTTGGGCGGCGCCGCGATGGGCCATCCAGTTTTCCGCGTCCACCAACAGTGGATAGCCGCACCAACTGAATATCTTTTGCACGGTTTCGATCAATTTCACACCGAAGATCGGTGCCGGTGAGACGATGATCGCTGACGGATGATCGAGCAGTTCCTGTTGCAGTTCGCTCAGGGCTTCCCAGTCCAGTAAACCTGAAGGTTGTTTGAGCGCCATCTCGCTGCGCCAGCGTCGGGTTCGAGTGTCGATTACCACCAGCGCCGGGGTGGCCGGCAGCACAAAGTGCCAGTTCTGGAAGCGCAGCAGTTCCTGGATCAGATTGTCCTGCACTTGGGCGTCGAGATAATGGTTGTCACCGCTGGCGCTCAGGCGTCTGGTTTTCTCCAGCAATGCGCTGAAAACATCCGGATTGTTGCCCCAGCCCTGACATAACATATAAGCGATCAGCGCATTGCCAATGATGCGTTTGGAGAACGGATGGCCGTAGGCCGTTTCTTCCCACTGCGCGGAAAGATTCCAGTCGTCGGTAATGTCGTGGTCATCGAAGATCATCAGGCTCGGCAAGTGCGCCAATGCTCGGGCAACGTTGCCAAGGCCTGCCTTGAAGGTATCGATCCGGGTCTGCTCCAGGGTATAGCGCATTCGGCGTTCGTGCGTCAGCGCCGGTGGTTGCGGGTTGATTAATGCCCAGGGCGTTGGCGACCAAACCAACAAGTACATGGCCATGACTTCGGCGAACGTCACCAAATGGTTGTCAGCACTGCTGCTGGTGAAAATCGGCTTGCGTGTTCCGCCGAAAAATCGCTCACGCAATGTCTCGTTGCTCTCAAGCGCCGGTAACAAATCCGCGCGGTGGTAGTAGCTGGCCGGGTGTTCGTAGAGTTTGGTGCTGTCGCTGACTACAGCACCTTCGAGGTGCTCATCGAACAGGCCGAGTCGATCGATCAGCGTGTGGATCGCTCGCAGCATTGGGCCGGCGACGTCATCGGTGTAGACCTGATCGCCGCTCATCATCAACAGCGCCGGGCGCAGTGACGGGCTGGTTTCGACGGCGAGCAGTCGGTCGACGCATAACAAGCCATCTGCTGCCGGGTGGTGCGGCTTGCGACAGGATCCATGGAGCAGCTGGTCGATTCGAGAGCGCACCACAAAATTCGCGCAGCGGGCCTCACCATAGAGTAAATGTGGCGCCCAATCGGCAATGCCGGTCGCGCCTTGCCCGATCATTAGGTCATATTCGATCAAGGTATCGCAGGGCAGTGGGGTCTCTAGCACAACATCTATCAAATGGATGTGGGCATGCTTTCCTGCGGGGATGACCGTGCATGTCTTACCATCCAGGGGGATGTCCCCGACACCGTGCAGACGCAGAGTCAGCGAAAGCGTCCGACTACCCACCAGCCACATCACAAGGCGTGAAGGTTCCAGGCGTCGTAGTAATGGGCCGGCCAGCACGGGCGGCAAGATCGCAAGGTAATCGGGTGATGGCAGGGATTCGGACATCCGGCTTCAAGACTCTTGGCACGCAGGCCTGCGATGATAACGCAGCCGGCAAGCGCTCTTCAGAGCGCTTTTTGAGTCAGGCTCAAATCCTGCAAATTCCACTGGGTATCGCCATCCTTGCCTGGCACTGCCTGCACCGAACAGCTGTAGTCGTAGGTGACAGCTTTGCCCAGCATATTGTCTGCTTCAAACACACCGGTGACTTTATAGTTCTGGTCTTTCAAGCGTGTCGCTTTGAAAGCTGGCCCTTTGACATGCTGGGTAGAGGGAAAGCGCAGAGCGCTCTGCATCGGAGGAGTGCACATTAGGACGGCCATGTAAGATCTGTCGGCATCTGCTCCGTTACCAGCGGCTTGGCGTTTTGCTTCTATGAGCGGCAGAGAGGTTTCTTCGAGCTCGGTCAAGATGAGATTTTCGGATATCGATTTTACGGCGCGGGCGCGGTAATTCGGAAGCAGCGCGGACTCTGCCGGTGAGGTCTTTTGCGTAGTGTCCGGCGTGGGTGCAATGGCTGGGGTCGGCACCTGCGCTATGGCTGGCTCCTGATCTACGACTTCGGGCGCTGACTGGCTTTTCGGCTCGTGCGCAGACGGAAACAACGACAGGCTGATGGAGAATACTACGAGGCCGACAATGAACCCGCCCGCCGCACCAATGAGGTTGCCAATAATGAGGTTCCAGCTACCGCGGTTTTTCACGACCCACCGCCACATGAAGCCCCACGCCGCGACAAATGCCAGAAAACGCAAAAAATCCATTCGATCCTTTCCTTAAACTTTCAAAGCCTGGTATCAGCACCATTCCCGATGGGGAGCGCTAAAGATGGATGGCAAGATATCAAAATAGAGGCCTCGCGCCACTGTCTTCATCCATGCAGTCGACTATATATGCCTGGTAGTAAAGGAAGGCGTGTGGTGGTGTGGGTTGACCTCGATTCACAGTATCTCTTGCAGGTAGCCCCTGAGTGCTTGAAGTGGCGCATCCAATTGGGCCATTGACTGTACATGGCTGAAATCGACTGACAATCTGTTCAGTTCGCGCCCCAAAGGCTTCTCGACGCCACCCACGGCGTCCATCGCCAGACTCAGGCATTCATTCATCTTGAGTTGGATGGTCGCGATGTCGTCCCGGCGTATTAACAGTTTGAACACGTCCCGTTGGTAG